>KL571645.1:458-599 GCA_000715855.1 Actinoplanes liguriensis | reverse complement strand
TGCTGCTCGACTCGGTGCCGGCCGGGCCGGTGGACCCACGCGTACGGGCCCGGATCGTGGCCGAGACCCGCGGCAACCCGCTGGCGCTGCGGGAGCTGCCGCGCGGGCTGTCGCCGGCCGAGCTGGCGTTCGGCTTCGGGG
>KL571645.1:0-110 GCA_000715855.1 Actinoplanes liguriensis | reverse complement strand
CGGTGTGCCGGACACGGCGCCGCTGACCAGCCGGGTGGAGGAGGGCTTCCGGCGGCGGATCGCGGCCCTGCCGCCCCAGGCGCGGACGGTGCTGCTGACCGCCGCGGTCG
>JNYN01004995.1 GCA_000715855.1 Actinoplanes liguriensis | reverse complement strand
GGCGGCGGGAAGCCGGCCGCGCCGGGCGGCGGGTAACCGGCGGGGGCGCCGGCGTTCGGCGGCGGGTAGGCACCGGGTGCTCCCGGGGTGCCCGCGTTCGGCGGCGGGTACGCGGCGCCGCCCGCGTTCGGCGGCGGGAAGGCCTGACCGCCGTGGGCCGGGTCAACCGGGTTCGACATCGATGCTTCCTTTCGCGGACGACAA
>KL571644.1:478-685 GCA_000715855.1 Actinoplanes liguriensis | reverse complement strand
GCCGGGATCGACCCGACCGGCCTGCGCGGATCGCGGACCGGCGTGTTCGTCGGGATCATGTACAACGACTACGGCCTGGTGCTCGACCAGTCGACCGACAATGCGGAAGGCTTCCTGGGTACGAGCGCGAGTGTCGCCTCGGGTCGCGTCTCCTACACGTTCGGGCTCGAGGGCCCGGCCGTCACGGTCGACACCGCCTGCTCGTCG
>KL571644.1:0-185 GCA_000715855.1 Actinoplanes liguriensis | reverse complement strand
GCGCTGCACCTCGCCGCGCAGGCGCTGCGCAACGGCGAATGTGAATCCGCGCTCGCAGGCGGGGTCACGGTGATGGCGACCCCGGCGACGTTCGTGGGCTTCTCCCGGCAGCGCGGCCTCGCCGAGGACGGGCGGTGCAAGTCGTTCGCGGACGGTGCGGACGGCACCGGCTGGTCCGAAGGGGT
>JNYN01004992.1 GCA_000715855.1 Actinoplanes liguriensis | reverse complement strand
GGTCATCTGGAGCAGGCGTTGGAGCGGCTGCGCGCCGAGCCGTTCGTGACTTCGACGCGCAGCATGGTGGTGCTGTCCCGGCTGGTGGAGACCCCGACGGCGGTGCCGTCACTGCCGGACTGACGGCTGCTACAGATACATGCCGGTGCGGTGCTCGCCGTCGTTCTTCGGCGGGGTCGGCTTGTCGCCCTCACCGAAGAAGCGCTTG
>JNYN01004991.1 GCA_000715855.1 Actinoplanes liguriensis | reverse complement strand
CATCCGGCCCAGGGCGGCCCGGTCGGTGCTTTTCGCCAGGGTGAACGCGACGAAAGCGGCGTGTGTATAAGAGACAGGTCCGGACGGTGGTGGCGGCGAGACCCGCGGCGGCGCCCCCGGCGAGGAGGCGCCGCCTGCTGACCGTCGTCACGGCCGGCTCGACGACGACATCGACATGTCCGGGGCGTAGCTCTCGCCGGCGCCGGCGAA
>JNYN01004990.1 GCA_000715855.1 Actinoplanes liguriensis | reverse complement strand
CCGGGGACGGCGGCGGGAAGCCGGCCGCGCCGGGCGGCGGGTAACCGGCGGGGGCGCCGGCGTTCGGCGGCGGGTAGGCACCGGGTGCTCCCGGGGTGCCCGCGTTCGGCGGCGGGTACGCGGCGCCGCCCGCGTTCGGCGGCGGGAAGGCCTGACCGCCGTGGGCCGGGTCAACCGGGTTCGACATCGATGCTTCCTTTCGCGGACGACAATC
>JNYN01004989.1 GCA_000715855.1 Actinoplanes liguriensis | reverse complement strand
TGTGTATAAGAGACAGCTGTGGGAGCACACCGAGCGACTGCTCGTTCCCCGGCTCACCGCATAAAAGTTTCCCCCGATGCGGGGCGGGCGAAAACCCGTACCGGGAAATGGGATTGGTCGTTTATGGTCCCCGCGTGTCGATTCCTTTGCGGTGGCGGCTGCTCGACAACGAGACCGGCACCCTTCTCGCCGAGTGCATGGAGATCGACGGCCT
>JNYN01004988.1 GCA_000715855.1 Actinoplanes liguriensis | reverse complement strand
TACCGGAAGGTGCGGCTGGATCACCTCCTTTCTAAGGAGCCACTAGATCGGGAAACCGATCCAGTAGCCCGCGACCTGCGAATGTCAGGTCGGGGTGCTCATAGGCGGAGACACTGGCTAATCGGATCTGGCAACGGCCGGCTCACCAAGTACACGCCGTAAGGCGAAGGAACAGTGATCGGTGCGGCTGGAACCCGGTGACAAATAAAGCACCC
>JNYN01004987.1 GCA_000715855.1 Actinoplanes liguriensis | reverse complement strand
CGTGGACGCGGCGCCCCTGGCCAGGATGCTCGGGGTGGCCGCCGGGTGCTCCAGCGCACCCCGCGCATCCCGTCGCTGCGGGTGATCCCGACCGGCGGTTCGGCGACCGCGGCCGGCCTGATGCAGTCGCAGCGGCTCCGGGACACCCTGGACGCGCTGCGTCAGCAGGGCGGATACGTGGTGATCGAGGCCCCGTCCACGAGCAGCAGCGCCGACG
>JNYN01004986.1 GCA_000715855.1 Actinoplanes liguriensis | reverse complement strand
TCACGATCGGCCACCGCCGCACCGGCGTGCTGAAGCACGGTCATCTCGTCGCCCACAGAATCTCTCCAGCTTGCTCACCTGCACCACCGCGGCCGCCCGACGGTGATGATCGGCGGTAAGTATGCACGGCCACCAGACCGTCATCGCAGACGATGCCGTCCAAGGCCGGCATCAACCGAGCCAGTTGCGAGACCGCCGGGGATGACCGCGGGTACGCC
>JNYN01004985.1 GCA_000715855.1 Actinoplanes liguriensis | reverse complement strand
TTGTAGTACCAGCTCCAGGAGCTGGCCTCGGTGGTGAACGCGCTGACGTGGAAGCCGAGGAACCCGCCGCCGTTCTGCACGTACTGCTGGAATGCGGCGCGGCGCTCGGCCGGCGGCCCGTCGTCCAGGAACATGATCACCTGGTAGCCGGCCAGGCCGGTGGCGCTCAGCCGGCTCCAGTCGGTGGTGGCCTCCCAGGTGAAGCCGTACTGGGCGCCG
>JNYN01004984.1 GCA_000715855.1 Actinoplanes liguriensis | reverse complement strand
CGAGGTCGTGGCGGCCGCCCGGCATGCCGCGTCGGCGCCCAGCGCGTTCACCGCGGCGGATCTCGCCGAGGCGATGAAGCGCCGGCTAGCTCTTCGTCTCCGAGTCGACGGCGAAGACCCACATCTCGAAGCTCTACGAGAAGCTGGGTGCGGCGAACCGGGCCCAGGCGCTCATGACGGCCCTGCGCCTGGGGCTGCTGGAAGCCCCGGACGCCCCGAA
>JNYN01004983.1 GCA_000715855.1 Actinoplanes liguriensis | reverse complement strand
TCGTGTCCCTGCTCTGCGACGACACCATCGAAGCCGTTCCGGTCACTGCGGCGGTCGGTATCGATGCCGGGCTGACCCACCTGATCACCCTGTCCACCGGGGAGAAGGTCGCCAACCCGCGCCATGAACGCGCCGACCGGCTGCGGCTGGCCCGCGCCCAGCGGAGCCTGGCCCGCACGGACAACGGCTCCGCGAATCGGGCCAAGGCCCGGCTCAAAGT
>JNYN01004982.1 GCA_000715855.1 Actinoplanes liguriensis | reverse complement strand
CGGCGCCGGCGACGGTTCAGGAACCAGCCGGTGACCAGGCCCGCGACCAGCAGGATGACGACCGCGGTGGTCCACGAGAAGGCCCAGAAGCCGTACTCCCGGGTGACCGCGCTGAGCTGCAGCTTCTGGTCGCCGGGCTGGGCCAGCGGGTCGGCGTGCACCTCGCCGGTCAGCCACACGGCGGGCAGCGCCCCGCTGACCTCGGCGGTCATCGTGACCGCGTCGC
>JNYN01004981.1 GCA_000715855.1 Actinoplanes liguriensis | reverse complement strand
CGGCGCCGGCGACGGTTCAGGAACCAGCCGGTGACCAGGCCCGCGACCAGCAGGATGACGACCGCGGTGGTCCACGAGAAGGCCCAGAAGCCGTACTCCCGGGTGACCGCGCTGAGCTGCAGCTTCTGGTCGCCGGGCTGGGCCAGCGGGTCGGCGTGCACCTCGCCGGTCAGCCACACGGCGGGCAGCGCCCCGCTGACCTCGGCGGTCATCGTGACCGCGTCGC
>JNYN01004980.1 GCA_000715855.1 Actinoplanes liguriensis | reverse complement strand
CCCTGTTGGCTCTGGTCCGGTCGTGGGGCATCACCCCGGACGTCGTGGGTGGTCATTCGATCGGTGAGATCGCCGCTGCCTACGCGGCCGGCGTGTTGTCGCTGGCGGATGCCGCGACGCTGGTCTCGGCGCGGGCCCGCCTGATGCAGGCGTTGCCGGCGGGTGGCGTGATGGTCGCTGTCCAGGCTTCCGAGGCGGCTGTCCGGGAGGCGTTCCCGGACGTGGAC
>JNYN01004979.1 GCA_000715855.1 Actinoplanes liguriensis | reverse complement strand
AGCGGGTGCCCGCCGAGCTGCCGCCCGACGTCCCGGGGTTCACCGGCCGGGCGTACGAGCTGGCCGAGCTGGACCGGCTGACCACCGCGCCGGAGCCGGACACCATCGTGATCGCCGTGGTCTCCGGCACGGCCGGGGTCGGCAAGACCGCCCTGGCCACCCGGTGGGCGCACCGGGCCCGGGGCCGGTTCCCGGACGGCCTGCTCTACATCTGTCTCTTATACACA
>JNYN01004978.1 GCA_000715855.1 Actinoplanes liguriensis | reverse complement strand
GGTGGGATCAGCCCCTGGATCGGCTCGGGCCACGGGTCGATCGGCGCCTGGATCTCCGGCGGTGTCCCGTCGGGCGGCTGCGGCCGGCCGCCGACCCGGGAGGCGAACTGGGACAGGGGCGCGTGCTCGGTCTTCTCACCGTGCGCGGTGTCGGACGGCGGCTCCGGCTCGACCAGCTCGGTGTCGGTGACCACCTCCGAGGGAACAGCATCCTTCTCGTCCGCCGACT
>JNYN01004977.1 GCA_000715855.1 Actinoplanes liguriensis | reverse complement strand
GGTGGGATCAGCCCCTGGATCGGCTCGGGCCACGGGTCGATCGGCGCCTGGATCTCCGGCGGTGTCCCGTCGGGCGGCTGCGGCCGGCCGCCGACCCGGGAGGCGAACTGGGACAGGGGCGCGTGCTCGGTCTTCTCACCGTGCGCGGTGTCGGACGGCGGCTCCGGCTCGACCAGCTCGGTGTCGGTGACCACCTCCGAGGGAACAGCATCCTTCTCGTCCGCCGACT
>JNYN01004976.1 GCA_000715855.1 Actinoplanes liguriensis | reverse complement strand
TTCCCGCGCGGGCCAGGGCCCGGTCGGCAGCCTCCACGGGCGCGTAGCCGAACATCACCGGGTCGACCGCGGCGACCCCACGGCCGGCGATGCGGGCGATCGGTGAGGTTCCGATCCGGTCGGCGGCGGCCTCGGAGCCGAGCAGGATCGCGGACGCCCCGTCGTTGAGCGGCGAGGCGTTGCCCGCCGTGATCGTCCCGTCCGCCGGAACGACGGCTTGAGCTTCGCCA
>JNYN01004975.1 GCA_000715855.1 Actinoplanes liguriensis | reverse complement strand
CGAATCGGGTGTAGTCGCTGCCGTCTGATGTCTTCTGGTCGACGATGTTGTTGTCGGCGTCGTAGGTGGCGGTGGATCCGTCTTTGTATGAGTAGACGGTGTTCGAGCCTTGGTAGCTGATGTCGGCGGCGGTGGCGGGGTTGCCGTTTTGCGCGGGGATGTCGACGTGGTGGGCTTTGCTGTCGGCGTCGAACTGGGTGTAGTCGCTGCCGTCCGATGTCTTCTGGTCG
>JNYN01004974.1 GCA_000715855.1 Actinoplanes liguriensis | reverse complement strand
TCACGATCGGCCACCGCCGCACCGGCGTGCTGAAGCACGGTCATCTCGTCGCCCACAGAATCTCTCCAGCTTGCTCACCTGCACCACCGCGGCCGCCCGACGGTGATGATCGGCGGTAAGTATGCACGGCCACCAGACCGTCATCGCAGACGATGCCGTCCAAGGCCGGCATCAACCGAGCCAGTTGCGAGACCGCCGGGGATGACCGCGGGTACGCCAAATGTGCAGAGG
>JNYN01004973.1 GCA_000715855.1 Actinoplanes liguriensis | reverse complement strand
CGCCTACCCCGACAGCGTCCAGATCGGCTGGATGCTGCCGCACCGCGGTTACCGGAACCTCGCCGAGCACGGCGTCGAGAAGATCAAGGCGGAGCTCGGACGGGTCCTGCCGCAGTACGCCGACCTGATCGGCGCGCAGATCCACGGCCTCGGCGACCTGACGCTTCTCGACGTGTTCGCCGGCTGCGCCCGCACCTGGACCGCGGACGGACTGGTGCTCATCGGCGACGCCGCGCACA
>JNYN01004972.1 GCA_000715855.1 Actinoplanes liguriensis | reverse complement strand
GGCGGCGAACTCATCCTGCCGCTCACGGGAGATCCCGAACTTGTCGCCGAGCAGCTCGTTGCACTCGCCCAGCGAGATCGTCCACTCCTTCGGCATGTTCTCGTTGACCAGCCGCCAGCCCAGCGTGGTCGACACCGCGGTGACGTTGCCCGCCGGGAACGCCCGAGACGGTTTCGGCAGCACCCAGGGCGCTCTGGTCATCGACTCGACGCCGCCCGCGATCACGACGTCGGCGTCGCC
>JNYN01004971.1 GCA_000715855.1 Actinoplanes liguriensis | reverse complement strand
GACGACGCCTTCGAGGCCGCCTACACCGACCTGGCCGGCCGCATCGAGCGGATCGCCGCCGCGGTCGCCGCGCACTGACCATTTTCGCCGCCTCACGACCGGAGCCGCACCTTCATGCCTGTCACCGCTCTCTGGCGGCGCCTGCTGGCCGAGTTTCTCGGCACCGCGCTGCTGGTCACCGCCGTCGTCGGCTCCGGGATCATGGCCACCACGCTGTCGCCGGGCGACGTCGGCCTGCAG
>JNYN01004970.1 GCA_000715855.1 Actinoplanes liguriensis | reverse complement strand
TTCTTCTGCGAAAGCAGACAGAAATCCTGCATCACCCGAATGTGGTGGTGAGGAGCTCAAAGGCGGAGACACTGGCTAATCGGATCTGGCAACGGCCGGCTTCCTAGTACAGCCTTCGGGCGTGGAACAGATGCTGGTGCGGCTGGAACCCGGTGACAAATAAAGCACCCTGTTGGGTATCTGAAAAAACAACCATGTCGGCTGAGGCCGGCGAGCCTCCTTCGGGAGGCGGTTGTTTTT
>JNYN01004969.1 GCA_000715855.1 Actinoplanes liguriensis | reverse complement strand
GCGTAGCGGCCTCACCGGCGCCGGCCTGGCCGGTTACGCCGTCGCCCAGACGGCGGGGGCGATCGGCGGGTCGATCCTGGCGAACCTGATGTTCGACCTGGCACCGGTCACCTTCTCGGCCAAGGACCGGGCGGCCGGCCATCTGTGGCTCGGCGAGGTCGTGGCCACCGCGGGACTGCTGCTGCTGATCTTCGCGCTCGGCCGGTCCGGCAGGGCCGCGGTGGCGCCCGCGGCGGTCGGC
>JNYN01004968.1 GCA_000715855.1 Actinoplanes liguriensis | reverse complement strand
CCGCGCCGTGCCGCGGTGTCGTCGTTCGGGATCAGCGGGACGAACGCGCATGTCATCCTCGAAGGATTCGTCGCTGACGCGACGCCGGTCTCCGGTGCTGACCTGCCGGTTGTGCCGGTGGTGGCCACCGCGGCCGGCGAGGCGGCGCTTGCCGGGCAGCTTGCTCGGCTCCGAGGCCACCACGCCGGGGACGCGGCGTGGACGATGGCGCATCGAGCGCTACTGCCGCATCGAGCGGTGGTG
>JNYN01004967.1 GCA_000715855.1 Actinoplanes liguriensis | reverse complement strand
ATGTGTATAAGAGACAGGTCCGGGAGCACCTGGGGCGGCCGCCGTCTGGAGGATGTCGCGCGTGATGTGGTCCGGGACCGGATCCTGGTCGCCGAGAACGACGCCGACCTGTTCGCCGGCCCGCTGCGCGAGGTCGTCGCCGGTCGGCACGACCCCGACGACGACCTGGTCCGCGCGGCGATCGACACCGCGGTCGCGCACGACGTCGCCGCCGACCTGACCCGCCCCTGTCTCTTATACACATCTCT
>JNYN01004966.1 GCA_000715855.1 Actinoplanes liguriensis | reverse complement strand
TCGTGCTCGGTGACCACCACCCGCGCGTCCGGCCGGGCCAGCGCGGCGGCCTGCACGCCCGCGTAGATGCCGGTGTGCGCGTGCACCACTGGCGCCTCGATCCGGCCGGTGGGCAGCGCCGCGCGCAGCGCCCGCACGTGCGCGCCGGTCCAGGAGACGTAGCCGCGCTTGAGGTGGCTGGGCACGGCGATCCGGACGGTCTCGCCGAGCGGCGTGTCGAAGGCCGCGGTCGTGCGCCCCCGCTCGGCC
>JNYN01004965.1 GCA_000715855.1 Actinoplanes liguriensis | reverse complement strand
TATCTGGACAGCGGCCACACCGCCATGAGCCGGCTGCTCGCCCGCGATCCCCGGCCCACCGCGGTGTTCGCCGCCGGCGACGAGATGGCGGTCGGCGCGCTGCGCGCGGCACACCAGGCCGGGCTGCGGGTGCCGGACGACCTCGCGATCATCGGCTTCGACGACATCGAGATCGCGGCGCTGATCCCTCCCGGACTCACCACGATCGCCCAGGACAAGACCGGCATCGGCACCGCGGCCGCCGAAGCCG
>JNYN01004964.1 GCA_000715855.1 Actinoplanes liguriensis | reverse complement strand
CCGCCGTACGCGTAGCGGCCTCACCGGCGCCGGCCTGGCCGGTTACGCCGTCGCCCAGACGGCGGGGGCGATCGGCGGGTCGATCCTGGCGAACCTGATGTTCGACCTGGCACCGGTCACCTTCTCGGCCAAGGACCGGGCGGCCGGCCATCTGTGGCTCGGCGAGGTCGTGGCCACCGCGGGACTGCTGCTGCTGATCTTCGCGCTCGGCCGGTCCGGCAGGGCCGCGGTGGCGCCCGCGGCGGTCGGC
>JNYN01004963.1 GCA_000715855.1 Actinoplanes liguriensis | reverse complement strand
CGGGCCAGGGCCCGGTCGGCAGCCTCCACGGGCGCGTAGCCGAACATCACCGGGTCGACCGCGGCGACCCCACGGCCGGCGATGCGGGCGATCGGTGAGGTTCCGATCCGGTCGGCGGCGGCCTCGGAGCCGAGCAGGATCGCGGACGCCCCGTCGTTGAGCGGCGAGGCGTTGCCCGCCGTGATCGTCCCGTCCGGCCGGAACGACGGCTTGAGCTTCGCCAGCTTCTCCGCATTGCTGTCCGGCCGGA
>JNYN01004962.1 GCA_000715855.1 Actinoplanes liguriensis | reverse complement strand
CGGGCCGACACCGACGACGCCTTCGAGGCCGCCTACACCGACCTGGCCGGCCGCATCGAGCGGATCGCCGCCGCGGTCGCCGCGCACTGACCATTTTCGCCGCCTCACGACCGGAGCCGCACCTTCATGCCTGTCACCGCTCTCTGGCGGCGCCTGCTGGCCGAGTTTCTCGGCACCGCGCTGCTGGTCACCGCCGTCGTCGGCTCCGGGATCATGGCCACCACGCTGTCGCCGGGCGACGTCGGCCTGCAG
>KL571643.1:516-758 GCA_000715855.1 Actinoplanes liguriensis | reverse complement strand
GATGCCGGTCCAGAGCCCGAGGACCTCGGCGATCTGCTCGTCGTCGATCTCGGAGACGACGTCGAGGTCGCCCGCCTTCCACTCCTTCTCCCGCTGCGCCCGCTGGTCCAGCAGTTTCTTCTCGTCGTCGCGCAGCTGGGCGGCCTTCTCGAAGTCCTGCGAGTCGATGACCGACTCCTTGTCGCGGCGCACCTGGGCGATCTTCTCGTCGAGATCGCGCAGGTCCGGCGGGGTGCTCATCC
>KL571643.1:0-254 GCA_000715855.1 Actinoplanes liguriensis | reverse complement strand
GGTCGGAGATGTACCGGTCGGCCAGCGTCGCGGCCGCGACCAGCGCCGAGTCGGTGTAGGTGACCCGGTGGTGCGCCTCGTAGGCGTCCCGCAGGCCCTTGAGGATCTCGATCGAGTGGGCCAGCGACGGCTCCCCGACCTGGATCGGCAGGAGCCGGCGTTCGAGGGCCTTGTCCTTCTCGACGAACTTCCGGTACTCGTCGAGGGTCGTGGCGCCGATCATCTGCAGCTCGCCACGGGCCAGCATCGGCTTG
>JNYN01004959.1 GCA_000715855.1 Actinoplanes liguriensis | reverse complement strand
ACTGGTATCTGGACAGCGGCCACACCGCCATGAGCCGGCTGCTCGCCCGCGATCCCCGGCCCACCGCGGTGTTCGCCGCCGGCGACGAGATGGCGGTCGGCGCGCTGCGCGCGGCACACCAGGCCGGGCTGCGGGTGCCGGACGACCTCGCGATCATCGGCTTCGACGACATCGAGATCGCGGCGCTGATCCCTCCCGGACTCACCACGATCGCCCAGGACAAGACCGGCATCGGCACCGCGGCCGCCGAAGCCGTC
>KL571642.1:493-751 GCA_000715855.1 Actinoplanes liguriensis | reverse complement strand
CCTCCAGCCCGAACGTGTACGAGATCCGCCCGCTCGCGATGCTCCCGCCGGTCCCGAGGAACCCCTCGACCTCGGCCTCGGACTGTTCCAGAACGGTCGCGTAGTCGCCGTACATGATCCCGACGTAAACCCCGGTTCGCGAACCGCGCAGCGACCGCGGATCCACCCCGGCCCCTTCGAGCGCCTCCCACGACGTCTCCAGCAGCAGCCGGTGCTGCGGGTCCATGGCGAGCGCCTCGCGCGGCGAGATCCCGAACA
>KL571642.1:0-233 GCA_000715855.1 Actinoplanes liguriensis | reverse complement strand
TCCCGAACAGCGCCGGGTCGAACGCGCCGGCCTCGTCGAGGAAGCCACCCGCCCGCGCGTACGTCGTCCCGGGGTGATCCGGATCCGGGTGGTACAGGTTCTCCAGGTCCCATCCGCGGTCGCCGGGGAACGCGCCGACCGCGTCCCGGCCGTGCTCGACCAGGTCCCACAGCTCGTCCGGGCTGGTCACCCCGCCCGGATAACGGCAGGCCATGCCCACGATCGCGATCGGC
>JNYN01004956.1 GCA_000715855.1 Actinoplanes liguriensis | reverse complement strand
CCGCCAGACCGTGTGACCGGGCGGCGAACTCATCCTGCCGCTCACGGGAGATCCCGAACTTGTCGCCGAGCAGCTCGTTGCACTCGCCCAGCGAGATCGTCCACTCCTTCGGCATGTTCTCGTTGACCAGCCGCCAGCCCAGCGTGGTCGACACCGCGGTGACGTTGCCCGCCGGGAACGCCCGAGACGGTTTCGGCAGCACCCAGGGCGCTCTGGTCATCGACTCGACGCCGCCCGCGATCACGACGTCGGCGTCGCC
>JNYN01004955.1 GCA_000715855.1 Actinoplanes liguriensis | reverse complement strand
CATCCGGTGCTCGCCTACGACGCCTACCCCGACAGCGTCCAGATCGGCTGGATGCTGCCGCACCGCGGTTACCGGAACCTCGCCGAGCACGGCGTCGAGAAGATCAAGGCGGAGCTCGGACGGGTCCTGCCGCAGTACGCCGACCTGATCGGCGCGCAGATCCACGGCCTCGGCGACCTGACGCTTCTCGACGTGTTCGCCGGCTGCGCCCGCACCTGGACCGCGGACGGACTGGTGCTCATCGGCGACGCCGCGCACACGCACAGC
>JNYN01004954.1 GCA_000715855.1 Actinoplanes liguriensis | reverse complement strand
GTTGTTATTCGTGCCTCATGACAACGGTGACCCCCAGCCAAAAGCGCAAGCCGCCCGCCGCCCGGCGTTACGCGATGCCCGCGCCGGTCCCAGCCGCCACGCGCAGCCGCGCTGGCCGGCTGGCACTCACGGCTGCTTTCAGCCCTGAATACAACCGTGAGTGCCAGCCGGAGGGGTGAGTCGCGTGGCGGCCTGGGGGTGTGTGGGGTGTCCGCGCCAGGTGTGGAGGTGCAGCGGGCGGGGTGGTCAGGCCTTGGCTGGGGTGGGGG
>JNYN01004953.1 GCA_000715855.1 Actinoplanes liguriensis | reverse complement strand
GCGCCATCAGAGATGTGTATAAGAGACAGGTCTTGACCAGCTCGTACGCCTGCGCCTCGCCGTTGCGCCCGATGACGTCCCGGGCATACGCGCTGAGCATCGCCGCGGTCAGCGCCCCGGCCAGCGAGAACTCCAGGTACACGTCCCGCACCCGCGCCTCGTCGACCGCCAGCCCGTGCACCTGCTCGGCCCGCCGTGCCTCGGTGAAGCACGTCCCGGCGGCGCGCGGGTTGTCGGCGGCGGCGAACGCGCGCCCGGCCTCCTCCCAGA
>JNYN01004952.1 GCA_000715855.1 Actinoplanes liguriensis | reverse complement strand
CGGCGTGCACGTCCGCCGAGCCGGACACGTCGCCCTCCGCGGAGCCCGCCATCACTCCCGGCGCGCCGACCACGCTGCGGGTGCTCGCCGGCAGCGAGCTGGCGGACATGAAGCCGATCCTGGACGAGGCCGCGAAAGCCACCGGCGTGACCGTGAAGATGGACTTCACCGGCAGCCTGGAGGGCGCCGAGACGGTCGCCACCGGCAAGGCCGACGGGAAGTACGACGCGGTCTGGTTCTCCTCCGACCGCTACCTGGAGACGATTCCGGAGGCGAAGAAGCGGCTCGGC
>JNYN01004951.1 GCA_000715855.1 Actinoplanes liguriensis | reverse complement strand
CTCCGCATAGGCCCGGAAGACCGCCCCGGCCGGATTGCGCCCACGCCCCCATCGCGGCGCCAGACGACCGATCGCCACCCTTCCCCGGTACGCCAACGGAGCCCACCGCCCCAGCCGCGCCGAGCCGTGCGCGAGCTCGTGTGCCACCGCCGCCCGCAGCCGCCCGCTGTCCCAGGCCTGCAGCAGCGGCAGCCCGAGGTAGAGATCACGGCGGCCGCCGAGCAGCCCGAGAGCCCTGGTCCGCTCGCCGACCACCACGGTCGCGTCGGTCACCACGGTCAGCCCGGCCG
>JNYN01004950.1 GCA_000715855.1 Actinoplanes liguriensis | reverse complement strand
TGGCGGCGTGCACGTCCGCCGAGCCGGACACGTCGCCCTCCGCGGAGCCCGCCATCACTCCCGGCGCGCCGACCACGCTGCGGGTGCTCGCCGGCAGCGAGCTGGCGGACATGAAGCCGATCCTGGACGAGGCCGCGAAAGCCACCGGCGTGACCGTGAAGATGGACTTCACCGGCAGCCTGGAGGGCGCCGAGACGGTCGCCACCGGCAAGGCCGACGGGAAGTACGACGCGGTCTGGTTCTCCTCCGACCGCTACCTGGAGACGATTCCGGAGGCGAAGAAGCGGCTCGGC
>JNYN01004949.1 GCA_000715855.1 Actinoplanes liguriensis | reverse complement strand
GATCGGTGAAGTCGAACATCGGGCACACTCAGGCGGCGGCAGGTGTCGCCGGGATCGCGAAGATGGTCCTGGCGATGCGGCACTCCACGCTCCCGGCAACTCTGCACGCGGATGAGCGGTCGCCGCATGTGGACTGGTCGGAAGGCGACATCGAACTGCTGACCTCGGCGCGGCCCTGGGCGGCTTCGGAGGAACGGCCGCGCCGGGCGGGTGTGTCCGCGTTCGGTGTGAGCGGCACCAATGCGCACGTGATCTTGGAGGAGCCGCCGGTTTTCGCCGCGCCTGCGGCGCCGGC
>JNYN01004948.1 GCA_000715855.1 Actinoplanes liguriensis | reverse complement strand
CGCACCGTCGGAGGGTCCACCGAGGTACGCGATGCGCAGGTGCGCGACGAGCCGGTCGCGCAGCGGTTCCGGCACGAACGGCGCCGGCGGCAGGTGCAACAGCCCGACGGAGGCGGACATCTCCTCCGGCAGGTCCTTCGTCCACTCCCGGAACAGGTGCAGGACGTCCCCGGCCAGCTCGCCGGGGAAGAAGATCCCGCCGCCGTAGAAGGCCGACATCGGGAAAACCGTGAACTCGATGGCGGTCACCACGCCGAAGTTGCCCTTCGCGCCGCGCAGCGCCCAGAACAGGTCCGGCT
>JNYN01004947.1 GCA_000715855.1 Actinoplanes liguriensis | reverse complement strand
TTCCCTGCGGGCAAGACGGCTCTGGTCGCCGCGGTCATCGACCGCCGGATGACCGTCGTCGGCGAGGACATGCGGCGTCGCCTCGGCGCGCTGCTGGAGCGCGGCGGTGAGGTCACGCCGCGGGAGCTGGTCGAGGCGGTGCTGATGCCGGCCGTCGCCTTGATTCAGGCCGATCCCGTGGGTGGCCTGCGCTGGATGCGCATCATCGCCCGGCTGCAACTGGCGGAGGACCCGTCCTGGGTTGCCGCGGTCAGCGGCGGGCCGAAGGTGGACGAGTTGCTCGCCGAGGTGTCGGCCCGAG
>JNYN01004946.1 GCA_000715855.1 Actinoplanes liguriensis | reverse complement strand
GTTCGCAAACAGAAGCCGCCTTCACATAGCCCGACAAGCCCCGCCCCGCGCTGCCTTACCCGCCTTCCCCCGCCTCCGCCACCTTGCCCCGCCCCGGCCCCGCGAAGTGAACCGCGGTTCGCAAACAGAAGCCGCCTTCACATAGCTCGGCAAGCCCCGCGCCGCCTCGCCTCGCCTCGCCTCGCCTCGCGAAGTGAATCGTGGTTCGGAAAACGAGCGAGCCGCCCACCGAAGCAGGTGGCTCGCAGGACTCACGGCTGCGGATGAGGTGGCGGGTTACGGCTTCTACGACCCGGAAGTGAACCGC
>JNYN01004945.1 GCA_000715855.1 Actinoplanes liguriensis | reverse complement strand
ACCGAGGCCGACATCGTGCCGGTCGAGCAGCACGGCTGGACGTCGACGCGGCTGCGGACCAGTCACGCGTTCCACTCGCGCCTGATGGAGCCGATGCTGGCCGAATTCGACCGGATCGTGCGGACGTTGTCGTTCTCCGCCCCGACGGTCCCGGTGGTGTCGTCCGGTGACTGGACCGATCCTGGCTATTGGGTGTCGCACGTGCGGGACACCGTTCGGTTCGCCGATGCGATTGCGCAACTGGATGGCGTGCGATTTGTGGAGCTGGGTCCGGATGCGGTGCTGTCCACCATGGCCGAGGACGCGGTGCCGATGCTGCGG
>JNYN01004944.1 GCA_000715855.1 Actinoplanes liguriensis | reverse complement strand
TTCCGAGCCGCTGGTCAGCTCGGCGTCGACGGTGGAGCCCTCGGTGAACGACCGTTCGCCGCTGACGATGCAGCGCAGGCCGCCCGCACTGAAGTTGATCAGGGTGGCGTGCGTGCCGGGCTGTCCCGGCCGGTGCAGGGAGACCCGCCCGGCCGCGGCGATCCGGTCGTGCTCCCGCCGCTCCAGCCGGCTGGCCAGATCGGTCATCTCGTCGACCCGGCCCAGCGTGTCGTTCATCTGCGCGGCCAGCCGCTCCACCAGCGTGCCCTGATCGGCCGCGACCGTGCGCAGCGACGTGGCCGCGTCGCCCACCCCGCCGATG
>JNYN01004943.1 GCA_000715855.1 Actinoplanes liguriensis | reverse complement strand
TCATCGACCCTTCCGAGCCGCTGGTCAGCTCGGCGTCGACGGTGGAGCCCTCGGTGAACGACCGTTCGCCGCTGACGATGCAGCGCAGGCCGCCCGCACTGAAGTTGATCAGGGTGGCGTGCGTGCCGGGCTGTCCCGGCCGGTGCAGGGAGACCCGCCCGGCCGCGGCGATCCGGTCGTGCTCCCGCCGCTCCAGCCGGCTGGCCAGATCGGTCATCTCGTCGACCCGGCCCAGCGTGTCGTTCATCTGCGCGGCCAGCCGCTCCACCAGCGTGCCCTGATCGGCCGCGACCGTGCGCAGCGACGTGGCCGCGTCGCCCACCCCGCCGATG
>JNYN01004942.1 GCA_000715855.1 Actinoplanes liguriensis | reverse complement strand
TGGACGCCGTCTTCGACCACATCGGCGGCAGGAGCATCGCCCGCTCGTTCGGCCTGCTCGCCAAGGGCGGGACGCTGGTCAGCTACGCCATGCTCAAGGACAGCGGCCCGATGATCCCGGCGTTCGTGGCCCTGCTCGGCCACCTGGCCTGGCTCGACGCGCTGCCCAACGGGCGCCGGGCCGGCTTCTTCGACGTCTGGGGCGGCAAGCTGCTGCACCCGCAACGCTTCCGCAGCAACCTGCGGGAGGACCTGGCGACCGTGTTCGCGCTGCTCGCCGACGGGGTGTTGCGACCGCAGATCGCCGCACGGCTCCCCCTCGACCGGATCCGGGAGGCGGTCGAGC
>JNYN01004941.1 GCA_000715855.1 Actinoplanes liguriensis | reverse complement strand
ATGTGTATAAGAGACAGCCCAGGTGGCCTGCGGTCCGGTGATCGCCGGCCTGTCCGGCACGGTCAGCCTGGTCGCGATCCCGGCGAACCTGGTCGTGGTGCCGGCGATCGCCCCGGCGACGCTGCTCGGGGTGGCCGCGGCGCTGCTCTCACCGGTGTGGCCGGCCGGCGCGGAGTTCGCCGCCTGGCTCGCGCACTGGCCGGCCGGGTGGCTGGTGCTCGTCGCCCGGACCGGGGCGCGGCTGCCGGCCGGGTCGCTGCCCTGGCCGGACGGTGTGCCCGGGGCGTTGCTGCTGGCCGGGCTCACGGTGGCGGTCCTGATCGTCTGTCTCTTATACACATCTCTGAGCGGGCTG
>JNYN01004940.1 GCA_000715855.1 Actinoplanes liguriensis | reverse complement strand
TGCTGGGCCAGTGGCTGACCGCCGACGCGCGGAAGTGGATCAGTCGCGGTCACGTCCGGTTCGCCCTGCGTGCCGGCGAGATCACGGCGAAGACATCAGCACGAACGGCACCGGCGTGCGTCCCGGCGGCTCCCCGAACGACGACGAGCGCATCACCCTTCACCGGGACGAATCGCGCGTCCTCGCGCCGGACGACATCATCGAGCTCTACGCCGGCGTCCATGTCGGCCGCGCCAAGCTCTGGGCGAACGGCGGCGTTGTCCAGCCGCAGTCGGTCATGGCCGAGGCGCCGACGATGGCGATCCGCCCGGTCGGCCGGTAAAGCCCCAAACCGAAGATCAAATTCTTCATTGCCTA
>JNYN01004939.1 GCA_000715855.1 Actinoplanes liguriensis | reverse complement strand
TCCGGGTGCCGTTCTGCGACCACCGCCTGGTCGAGTACGTCTACAACGCCCCGTGGCAGCTGAAGACGTTCGACGGCCGGGAGAAGAGCCTGCTGCGGGCGGCGACCGCGGACGTGCTGCCGGCCTCGGTGGTGGCCCGCCGCAAGAGCCCCTACCCGTCCACGCAGGACCCGGCGTACGAGGACATGCTGCGCACACAGACCCGCGCCGTCCTCAGCGACCCGAACTCCGCGCTGCGCCCGCTGATCGACGACCGGGCCGTCCGCCGGCTCGCCGGCGGCGGTTACGAGGGCGACTCGTTCGGCGCGGGCCGTCGCGGCATGGAGATGCTCCTCAGCCTCGACGAGTGGCTGACCCGCTACCCGGTCAGCCTT
>JNYN01004938.1 GCA_000715855.1 Actinoplanes liguriensis | reverse complement strand
ACTCCAGCCCGCACCAAGATCAACTTAAGCTAAGTGGCATTGCACCCCAGCCAGCTGGCACCCACCGTTGTTACGAAACCCGCATAACAACACCCACCACCAGCCACCCAGCCCGCCACGCCCCGAGCTGGCACCGACGGCTGTCCCGCGCCCGTTTTTCAGCCGTGAACGCCAGCCGAACCCCGCCTCGCCGCGCCCGGCTGGCCGGCTGGCCGGCTGGCCGGCTGGCACTGAGCGTTGTTTTGACGCCCGCATAACAACGCTCACCACCAGCCAACCCGCCCGCCAAGCCCCAGCTGGCACCCACGGCTGCCCCGAGCCCCACTTCGAGCCGTGAACGCCAGCCGAGCCCCTGAGCTGGCACTCACGGCTGTCCCTGGCC
>JNYN01004937.1 GCA_000715855.1 Actinoplanes liguriensis | reverse complement strand
CTGGAGGTCCGGGTGCCGTTCTGCGACCACCGCCTGGTCGAGTACGTCTACAACGCCCCGTGGCAGCTGAAGACGTTCGACGGCCGGGAGAAGAGCCTGCTGCGGGCGGCGACCGCGGACGTGCTGCCGGCCTCGGTGGTGGCCCGCCGCAAGAGCCCCTACCCGTCCACGCAGGACCCGGCGTACGAGGACATGCTGCGCACACAGACCCGCGCCGTCCTCAGCGACCCGAACTCCGCGCTGCGCCCGCTGATCGACGACCGGGCCGTCCGCCGGCTCGCCGGCGGCGGTTACGAGGGCGACTCGTTCGGCGCGGGCCGTCGCGGCATGGAGATGCTCCTCAGCCTCGACGAGTGGCTGACCCGCTACCCGGTCAGCCTTCA
>JNYN01004936.1 GCA_000715855.1 Actinoplanes liguriensis | reverse complement strand
TCGCCCGCGCACCCGCCGATCAGCGGCACCTGCGCGCCGGCCACCGAATACGCCCCGCGCACGACCTCCTGCTGGTCGCCGCTGCGCCCGTCGCCGAGCATCAGCAGCACCCGGTGCGGCGAGTCGACGTCGTCCAGCGCGGACGCCACGGTCTCGCCGGCCGCGTAAAGATCCATGCTGTCGTACGGGACGGCCCGCGCCGACGCCTGGAACCCGTCCCCGCCGATCGCGTTGACCACGACGCCCGACCCACGACCGTCCACGGTGAACTCGCCGGACGTCGAGCAGCCGATCATCAGCACGTCCCCGCCGGCCGCCGCGTGCACCGCGGCCGCCATCGCCGGCGTCGAGTGCGACAGCGCGGCGAACACGATCACCAGGCC
>JNYN01004935.1 GCA_000715855.1 Actinoplanes liguriensis | reverse complement strand
TCGAACCCATGTCCATGGTGTAGAGCTGCTTCTCCTTGAGCGTCTCCGGCACGTCGCCCTTGACGATCGCCTGGGCGAGACCCTCGACCGCGGCGGTCTTGCCGACGCCGGGCTCGCCGATCAGCACCGGGTTGTTCTTCCGGCGCCGGGACAGGCCCTGCATGACCTGCTCGATCTCCTTCTCCCGGCCGATGACCGGGTCGAGCTTGCCCTCGCGCGCATCCTGCGTCAGGTTGCGCCCGAACTGGTCGAGCAGGGCGGAATTCGTGGTGCCGGTCGTCTCGCCGGTCGCGCCGGACGCGGTCGCCGGGGCCTCGGTGTGGCCGGCGACCAACTGGATCACCTGCTGGCGGACCCGGCCCAGATCCGCGCCCAGCTTGACCAGGACCTGGG
>KL571641.1:1064-1452 GCA_000715855.1 Actinoplanes liguriensis | reverse complement strand
GACTTGCACCGTCCGTCCGCCGACAGTCCCCGCTGCCGGGAGAACCCGATGAACGTGTTCGGCGTCGCCATCACGGTCACCCCGCCGGCCAGCGCCGCGTCACACTCCCCGCTCCGCAGCGCCTGCACCGCCAGATGCAGCGCCACCAGCGACGACGAACATGCGGTGTCGACCGTGACGGCCGGCCCCTCCAGCCCGAACGTGTACGACACACGCCCGGACGCCACGCTCCCGGAGCTGCCCGTGCTGAGGAACCCCTCGACCCCGGGCGGCACCACGGCCGTCTGCGACCCGTAGTCGTGGTACATGACGCCCGCGAACATCCCGATCCGCTGCCCCCGCAGCCCGAGCGGATCGATGCCGGCCCGCTCGAACGCCTCCCACGACG
>KL571641.1:429-830 GCA_000715855.1 Actinoplanes liguriensis | reverse complement strand
AGCAGCCGCTGCTGCGGGTCCATCGCCAGGGCTTCGCGGGGCGAGATCCCGAACAGTCCCGGATCGAAGTCGCCGGCTCCGGCCAGGAACCCGCCTTCACGGGTGTAGGTCGTGCCGGGATGATCGGGATCCGGGTGGTACAGGCTCTCCAGATCCCAGCCGCGGTCCGAAGGAAAGAAACCGACACCGTCCCGACCGGCGGCAACCAGGTCCCACAGGTCGTCCGGGCTGCTCACCCCGCCCGGATAACGGCAGGCCATCCCCACGATGACGATCGGATCGCCGTCCACCCGCCCGCGTCGCGCCGTCTCCGGCCCGCGCGTGCCGGCCGACAGCCGCCCGGTCAGGAAGCCGGCCAGCGTCACCGTGTTCGGGTAGTCGAACACCAGCGTTGACGGCAG
>KL571641.1:0-213 GCA_000715855.1 Actinoplanes liguriensis | reverse complement strand
AGATGTGTATAAGAGACAGCCAGCCCGCTGAGCAGCGCCGGCACGTGAACCGCGGTTCGCAGCGCGACGGTGTCGATCCCGAGCGCCGCGACCACCGCCCGCCCGCTGCCCACCGCCGCGTCGAAAGCGGCGAGTCCCTGTTCGGTGCTGAGCGGCACGATGCCGCCCCGCCGCATCCGTTCCCGGTCCGCCGAGCTCAGCGACCCGCCCATA
>JNYN01004931.1 GCA_000715855.1 Actinoplanes liguriensis | reverse complement strand
GTGTCGGTTTCTTTCCTTCGGACCGCGGCTGGGATCTGGCGGGCCTGTACCACCCGGACCCGGACAACCCGGGCACCTCCTACACCCGCGAGGGCGGCTTCCTCTACGGCGCCGGGGACTTCGACCCGGCCGCGTTCGGCATCTCGCCACGCGAGGCCCTCGCCATGGACCCGCAGCACCGGTTGCTGCTGGAGACGTCGTGGGAGGCGTTCGAGAACGCCGGGGTGAACCCGCTGGGGCTGCGCGGCTCACGGACCGGTGTGTTCGTCGGCGTGATGTACAACGACTACTCCATGGTGCTCGGCGCGTCGGACGACAGCGACGAGGGGTTCATGGGGACCGGCGGCAGCATCGCCTCCGGCCGGGTCTCCTACACGTTCGGGCTGGAGGGCCCGGCCGTCAC
>JNYN01004930.1 GCA_000715855.1 Actinoplanes liguriensis | reverse complement strand
CCGCGCCTCGCCCGGCCCCCGCGCCTCGCCCGGAGCCGGTTCCTGCACCCGCCCCTCGCCCTGGTCCGGCCTCTGCGCCGCGCTCTGGCTCTGCGTCTCGCCTTGGTCCGGCTTTTTCGCCGCGTCCTGCCTTTGCGTCTCGCCCTGGTCCGGCCCCTGCGCCTTGCCCTGCCCCTGTGCTGCGGCCGGAGCTGGTTCCTGCTCCAGGGCGCGGCCGGAGCCGGTTCCGGCCGCGCCCTGGAAGCCGGGACCGCGCTGCTCCTGCCCCTGGGCCTCGGCCGGAGGTGGACTCCTCTGCTGCGGTCGGGGAGCCGGTTCCGTCGAGCGGGCCTGGCTCGACCCGGATTGTGCCTGGCTGTGGGCGGCGCGCTGGTCTTTTTATTGTTTTAGTCCTTCCGCCTCTGGCGGGCGGCCC
>JNYN01004929.1 GCA_000715855.1 Actinoplanes liguriensis | reverse complement strand
CGCCGACGTCCCGGCCTACCTCGCCGCCCACATCAAGCCCGTCACCTCGGACGGGCAGCCCTGGACGGTCACCGTCGGTGACATCGCGGCCGGCCAGGCCGAGCAGACGTCGACCGGCCCCTACCAGGAGCTCACCGCGACCGCGACGCTGACACCACCGGCCGGCGGGGACGTCCGGCACTTCACTTTCGGGTACGACGTGATCGTCCACCAGGTCGTCACGCACACCGTCCTCGTCTCCGTCCGGCAGGACTGGGCCGGCGGGCAACTGTCCGACTCGTCGTCGACCCAGGTCGGCACCATCGAGATCGACAACCGCACGATGAAGGTGCCCGCGCTGCAGGTGAACCTGGGCGCCGGGAGCTGGTGGTCCGGTTTCGTGGCGATGGTCGAGCTCGGCGGCAACCACATCCTGGAG
>KL571640.1:715-825 GCA_000715855.1 Actinoplanes liguriensis | reverse complement strand
TCGTCACTTTCGAAGATCAAATTCAAGATCTTCATGTCCTATCTCCGCTGTGGTCCAGACCGCCGCTCCCGCGGGGACCCTTCCGGGCTTTGCTGGCCGCTGGCGCGTCC
>KL571640.1:0-425 GCA_000715855.1 Actinoplanes liguriensis | reverse complement strand
AGGGCGACCTCCGTGGCGGGTCAAGCTCACCCCCCAAACCCCCGTCAACAGCCGCCCTCCCAGAGCCAGCCAGCGCTGCCCAGGGTCATCCATCCGTTTCCCCCGCCGTAGATGCCAGCCCGACACCCCCAGCTGGCGCTGGCGGCTGTTTTTCGCCCTGCTTTCAGCCGTGAGTGCCAGCTCGCCCGTCGGCTGGCGCTGGGCGTGCCCGATAACCACGGTGGGGCCTAGCTCGACTTGCTTGGCTGGCCCTGGCGGTGGTTACGGGATTGGGCGGTGAGTGGCGGCAGTGGGCGAGGACGGCGGGGGTGGCTGGCTGGCGGACCGTGCTCGGCTCCGGGCGATTGGGAGGGCCGGGCGGCGGGTGGCTAGGAGCGGTCGGTGGGCAAGACGGTCGGTGGGCCAGATCTGTCTCTTATACACAT
>KL571639.1:626-982 GCA_000715855.1 Actinoplanes liguriensis | reverse complement strand
CAGGAACCCAGCGTGTCCGGGCTGCACGCGCTGCACACCGCGCACGCCGAGCGGGTGCCCTACGAGTGCCTGGAGATCTGGCTCGGGCGTCCCACCACCATCGAACCACGCGATTCCGTGCGGCGGATCGTGGCCGGTCGGGGCGGATACTGCTACCACCTGAACGGGGCGTTCTCCGCCCTCCTGCGCGCTCTCGGCTATCGGGTGACCCGGCACGTCGGCGGCGTCCAGGGCAACGAGTCCCAGCCGGCCGGGGTCAACGCGAACCACCTCGTGCTGACCGTCACCGGTCTCCCGTCCCCGTCGGCCCCGGACGGATCCTGGCTGGTGGACCTCGGTATGGGTGACGGCCTGCA
>KL571639.1:0-430 GCA_000715855.1 Actinoplanes liguriensis | reverse complement strand
GAGATGTGTATAAGAGACAGGTTCCGGTATTCGCTGCGACCGTCGGCCGTCGAGCCCGGTGGGTGGCGCTTCGACCACGACCCGGCGGGCTCCTTCCTCGGGATGGACTTCCGCAGTTCGGCGGCGGAGATGCCGGCTTTCCAGGCCCAGCACGAGCACCTGTCGACGTCCCCGGAGTCCGGTTTCGTCCGGGTCGCCACCGCCGCCCGGCGCGACGCCACCGGCGTCGACATCGTCCGAACCCTGGTCCTCACCCGCATCGGCACCGACCCCCGCCGGGTCGAGCTGACCACCCGCAACGACTACTTCACCGCGATGGCCGACGTCTTCGGCCTGACCTTCACGGACACCACCACCCCCGAACGCGACGCCCTGTGGTCCCGCCTCGCCACCGCCCACGAGCAGTGGCTCGCCCAACAGCCCACCTGAC
>JNYN01004924.1 GCA_000715855.1 Actinoplanes liguriensis | reverse complement strand
AAGTCGAACATCGGGCACACCCAGGCCGCCGCGGGCGTGGCCGGAGTGATCAAGATGGTCGAGGCGATGCGGCACGGAAGGTTGCCGCAGACGCTGCACGTGGACGCGCCGACGCCGCAGGTGGACTGGTCGGCCGGCAAGGTCGAGCTGCTCACCTCGGCCCGGGACTGGCCTCCGGTGGACCGGCCGCGCCGTGCCGCGGTGTCGTCGTTCGGGATCAGCGGCACGAACGCGCACATCATCCTGGAGCAGGCGCCGCCGGCCCCGGCTTCGCCGCCGGCCGACGTCTCCGTGACGTTGCCGGTGGTCCCGGTCGTGGTCACGGCCAGGTCCGCGGTGGCTCTGGAAAATCAAATTACGAGGGTACGGGCGGTCGGGGCGCCCACGGTGGACGTCGGCGCGGCGCTGGTCTCCCGGGCCGTGCTGGAGCAGCGGGCCGTGCTC
>JNYN01004923.1 GCA_000715855.1 Actinoplanes liguriensis | reverse complement strand
TGCGGCACGGAGTCCTGCCGCCCACCCTGCACGCCGACGAGCCGTCCACGCAGGTCGACTGGTCCGCGGGCGCGGTCGAGCTGCTGACCTCGTCCCGGTCCTGGCCGTCGGCGGACCGCCCGCGTCGCTCGGCGGTGTCGTCGTTCGGCATCAGCGGCACCAACGCCCACGTCATCCTCGAGGGCGTCCCGGCGGCGACCCCGGCGCGGGAGCCGGTCCCGGTCGTGGGCCCGGTCGTTCCCGTGGTGATCAGTGCCGCTGACGAGGCCGGCCTCCGGGCGTATGCGCGGCAGCTCCGGGACGTCGACGCGCCGGTGGCGGACCTGGCCCGGGCGCTGACCCGCCGGCCTGTCATGCGGCATCGCGCCGTCGTCGTAGCCGCGGACCGTGCGGCACTGGACGCCGGGCTGGCCGCCGTCACCGGCGCGGCGCCGGCCTCACCGGCCCGCCT
>KL571638.1:423-909 GCA_000715855.1 Actinoplanes liguriensis | reverse complement strand
TATTCGAGCAGGCTGCGGAGCTCGGCCCAGCTCGCGTCGGAGATAGCTTTGGCCAGTTTCCGGTTTTTGACCATGTTCGCGACGGCGAGGTCTTCGAGCACGATGGTGTCGGCGGCCTCGATCAGGGCGGTGCTGGTCTTGTGCAGGAAGTCGCGGCGGGCGTTACGGACCTTGCGGTGCGCGACCGCGACCTTGGTCTCGGCCTTGCGCCGATTCGCCGAGCCCTTCTGCTTGCGGGCCATCTGCCGCTGGTAGCGGGCCAGGTTCCGGGCCTTACGCGCCAGGTAGCGCGGGTTGGCGATCCGATCCCCGTCGGATGTCACGGCGAAGTCCTTGATGCCGAGGTCGATACCGATCTCGTGGCCGGTGGCGGGCAGCGGTTCGGGCTGATCGACGTCGACGGCGAAGGTCACGTACCAGCGGCCGTCGGGCTCCCGGGAGACCACCACCATGGTCGGGTCCAGGGTGGTCAGGTCAACGTCCGGC
>KL571638.1:0-214 GCA_000715855.1 Actinoplanes liguriensis | reverse complement strand
GTGTAGTGCGCCGACTGCCTGCCTGTGCGGGACTTGAACCGAGGGTAGCGGGCGCGTTTGGCGAAGAAGTTGCCGAAGGCGGTGTGCTGGTGGCGCAGCGTCTCCTGCAACGGCACCGACGGCACCTCGGACAGGAACGCCAGTTCCTCGGTCTTCTTCCAGGCGGTCAGCGCCGCGTCGGTCTGCTTGTACGAGGTCTTCTCGCCGTGCTGGA
>KL571637.1:1310-1456 GCA_000715855.1 Actinoplanes liguriensis | reverse complement strand
CGTCCAGTGGCGTGTCCCGAGGTCCAGCTTGGGCAGCAGATGCCCGCAGTGCGAGCAGGTCTTCGAGCTGGGGTACCAGCGGTCGATGACGATCAGGTGCCGTCCGGCGCGGGCGGCCTTGTATTCGAGCAGGCTGCGGAGCTCGG
>KL571637.1:527-1019 GCA_000715855.1 Actinoplanes liguriensis | reverse complement strand
TGTATTCCAGCATCTCGCGGAACTCGGCCCAGCCGACGTCGGAGATGGCCTTGGCCAGGCTCCGGTTGCGGACCATGTTCGCGACGGCGAGGTCTTCGAGCACGATGGTGTCGGCCTGGGCGATCAGCGTGGTGCTGGTCTTGTGCAGGAAGTCGCGGCGGGCGTTACGGACCTTGCGGTGCGCGACGGCAACCTTGGTCTTGGCTTTGCGCCGGTTCGCGGAGCCGCGTTGCTTGCGGGCCGTCTGCCGCTGGTAGCGGGCCAGGTTGCGGGCCAGGTTGCGGGCCTTGCGAGCCAGGTGGCGGGGGTTGGCGATCCGGTCGCCGTCGCTGGTTACCGCGAAGTCCTTGAGGCCGAGGTCGATGCCGACCTCGTGGCCGGTGGCGGGCAGCGGTGCGGGCTGGTCGAGGTCCACGGCGAGGGTCACGTACCAGTGGCCGTCGGGCTCGCGAGAGACGACCATCATGGTCGGGTCCAGGGTGGTCAGGTCGA
>KL571637.1:0-228 GCA_000715855.1 Actinoplanes liguriensis | reverse complement strand
GTGTAGTGCGCGCACTGGCGGCCGGTGCGGGACTTGAAGCGCGGGTAGCGGGCGCGTTTGGCGAAGAAGTTGCCGAACGCGGTGTGCTGGTGGCGCAAGGTCTGCTGCAACGGCACGGAGGACACCTCGGACAGGAACGCCAGGTCCTCGGTCTTCTTCCACGCCGTCAGCGCCGCGTCCGTTTGCTTGTACGAGGTCTTCTCGCCGCGTTGGAAGAACGCGGCGTGC
>KL571636.1:889-1402 GCA_000715855.1 Actinoplanes liguriensis | reverse complement strand
GTGTCGACCGCTCGGGGCTGCGCGCGACCCGGTACTGGACGCTCACCGCCCGGGAGCACACCGACGACCGGGCCACGACCGTCCGGACCGTACGCGAGCTGCTCGACGACATCGTCGACCGGCAACTGGTCGCCGACGTGCCGGTCGGGGTCCTGCTCTCCGGAGGGCTCGACTCCTCGGTGATCACCGCCCTGGCGGCGAAGGCGCTCGGATCGGCGTCGGTGCGCTCGTTCGCGGTGGACTTCGTCGGGCAGACCGAGAACTTCCGCTCCGACGAGCTGCGGGAGACGCCGGACAGCCCGTTCGTGCACGACGTGGCGCGGCACGTCGGCGCCGACCACGCCGACATCGTCCTGGACTCGCCGGCCCTGATGGACCCGCTGTACCGCAGCGCGGTCCTGACCGCCGCCGACCTCCCGTCCGCGATGGGCGACATGTACACCTCGCTGTACCTGCTGTTCCGCGCTGTCCGGGAACGGTCGACGGTCGCCCTGTCCGGAGAGGCCGCCGACG
>KL571636.1:363-583 GCA_000715855.1 Actinoplanes liguriensis | reverse complement strand
GTCGACGGTCGCCCTGTCCGGAGAGGCCGCCGACGAGGTGTTCGGCGGGTACCGCTGGTTCCACGACCCGGCCGTGATCGCCGCCGACACGTTCCCGTGGATCGCCGCGATCCGGGCGCTCTCCCCCGGGCCGGACATCCCGCTGTTCGCCCCGGACCTGACCGCCAAGCTGGACCTGGGCGGCTACCAGGACGCGGCGTACCGGCAGGCGCTGACCGAG
>KL571636.1:0-136 GCA_000715855.1 Actinoplanes liguriensis | reverse complement strand
ACCGAGGTCGAGCACCTGCCCGGCGAGTCGCCGTCGGAGTACCGGATGCGCGAGGTCAGCTACCTGCACCTGACCCGGATGGTGCAGCTGCTGCTGGACCGCAAGGACCGGATGAGCATGGCGCACGGGCTGGAGG
>JNYN01004914.1 GCA_000715855.1 Actinoplanes liguriensis | reverse complement strand
TGTATAAGAGACAGCCGCCCGGTCGCTGATCCGGTCGGCGACGTCCATCCGGTGCAGCTCGTGCGCGACCGGACCGGCCAGGTCGATCAGGCGCAGGTCGTCGCCGTCACCCATGACCTCCAGCGCGCGGCACAGCACCGGCATCCCGGCGGCACGGCCGTCGAGCACGAAGCGGACCAGGCCGTCCAGCAGCAGATCCGGGAAGCTCGAACCGGAACGCCCGGTCCGGAAAACGCCGGTTTTCCCACCGTCGGTCCGGACCGCCAGCGCCGTCCGGCGCAGCTCGTCGCCGCCGGATCGCAGGGCCGCCCCGAGCGCCGCGAGCCACGCGTCCCGCGCCCCGGCCGGGTCCGCCTCCCGCAGCCGGTGCGCGACCGCGAGCAGCGCCGGCACCGCCTCGCGCCCGCCGGAGACCGCCAGCAGCACCCGGGCCCGCAGCCGCTCGGCGTGCGCGTGCTCCACTTCGGTCAGTGGCGCCATCGCGGCCGCGCCGAGCAGGTTCGGCACCCTGTCTCTTATACACATC
>JNYN01004913.1 GCA_000715855.1 Actinoplanes liguriensis | reverse complement strand
GGCTTCGGGGCGCCCGGGGCCGAACCGCTGAGGAGCAGGGTCGAGGAGGGGTTCCAGCGGCGGATCGCGGCGCTGCCGGCGCCGGCGCGCACGGTGCTGCTGGCGGCGGCCGTGGAGCCGGTCGGCAATCCGGCGCTGCTGTGGCGGGCCCTGGAACGGCTGGGGCTCGGCCCGGAGGCGGCGGCGCCGGCCGAGACCGATCGGCTGATCGAGTTCGGGACCCGGGTGCGGTTCCTGCATCCGCTGGTGCGCTCGGTCGCGTGGCGGTCGAGTCCGGCCGGTGAGCTGCGGCGGGTGCACGCCGCCCTGGCCGAGGTGACCGACCCGGTGACCGATCCGGATCGGCGGGCGTGGCACCGGGCGCACGCGACGGTGGGCACCGACGCCGGGGTTGCGGCCGAGCTGGAGAGCTCGGCGGGGCGGGCGCTGGCCCGCGGTGGCTGGTCGGCGGCGGCAGCTTTCCTGGAACGGGCCGCGGAGCTGACCCCGGAACCGGCGCGGCGCGGTGACCTGCTGGTGTCGGCGGCGAC
>JNYN01004912.1 GCA_000715855.1 Actinoplanes liguriensis | reverse complement strand
GGCCACGATCATCCCCGGCATCCGATCGCGGCTGGTGATCACCGTGAGGCACTCCGGCGTCCCCGGCAGCAGCGGGCGGACCTGCTCCGCGGAGGCGGCGTTGTCGAGCAGCACCAGCATCCGCCGGCCCGCCAGCATCGTACGGAAGAGCGCGGCCCGGGCGTCCTCGCCGAGCGGCAGGCGCCCGGCGTGCACCCCGAGCGCCGTCAGCAGGTCCCGCAGCGCGTCGGCGGGCGCGACCGGCACCCCGGCCGGGTCGAAGCCGCGCAGGTTCAGATAGAGCTGACCGTCCGGGAAGCGGGCGGCGGCCCGATGGCACCAGACGATCGCCAGCGTGGTCTTGCCGCTGCCGGCCGGGCCGCAAATCAGCGCGGTGCCGGCCGCCCGGTCGAGCGCCGCCAGCTCGCGGTCGCGGCCCACGAAGTAGGGCCGTTCGGCGGGCAGCTGGCGCGGTGTCGCGAGCCGGGTGTCGTCGCGCAGGATCCGGGTGTGCGCGGCGACCGCCTCGGCGTCCGGCTCGACGCCCAGCTCGTCGGCGAGCCGGCGGCGCAACTCGGTGAAGACGTCCAGCG
>KL571635.1:1398-1990 GCA_000715855.1 Actinoplanes liguriensis | reverse complement strand
CAGCATCCTTCTCGTCCGCCGACTCCACCATGTCGCTCGCAGCCTCCCCGTGTGCTCCGCGCGCGACTGTATCGAAAGACTTCACCACATGCCGCGCGGCCCGGCTCCGCCGTGACGAAACCCGAGCCGCACGGCCCGGCTCCGCCGTGGCGAAACCCGAGCCGCGCGGCCCGGCTCCGCCGTGACGGAACTCGGGCCGCGCGGCATCCTAGCGGCGTTTCTTGGGCAGGTCGTACGCGTCGGCGGCCCTGCAGTCGGACTGATTGCCGATCGCGCCCGCCGGCAGCTTCTTCAACGCCTCACGGGCCTGCTGCCGCCCGAGGTTCCAGGCGTACCAGGGGTCGGGCTCCTTGAGGTCCTGGGCGATCCAGCTCAGCGTGCACCGGCGTACCGGATCGGGCAGCCGGGTCAGAGCCGGCGTCGCGTCGGCCGAGAGGGCCCGCAGATACCACGCGTCGATCTTGCCGGTCTTCTCGTAGCGCAGCGCGTTGCGGTCGGCCGCGTAGCCCTCCGGGTCGAGGACGGCGAGGCCGAGCAGCATCAGCACGGCCAGTCCCACGGTGGCCCGCGGGATCCAGCGGCCCTGCCAGCG
>KL571635.1:808-1134 GCA_000715855.1 Actinoplanes liguriensis | reverse complement strand
AGCGGATGCCGGCCGCCGCGACCATCACGAACACCGTGCCGAGCAGCAACTCCAGCGACATCACGAAGATGCGCTCGCCGGTGAAGCTGTAGACCCGCTGGTACGCCCACATCCGGGACAGCGCCGACGCGACGATGACCACGCTCAGCGCGCAGACCAGGCCGAGCAGCAGACGCAGCAGCATCTTCTCCAGCGGCGTGTCCCGCCGCGCCCAGCGGGCCAGGGCCGCGAGCATCGCCAGCGACAGCAGCGTGACGGCGACGAGCTGCCAGAAGCCGCTCCGGGCGTACTGCGCGTAGCTGAGCCCGGCCGTCTCCAGCACGTGC
>KL571635.1:0-565 GCA_000715855.1 Actinoplanes liguriensis | reverse complement strand
CCCCGCCGGGTCCAGGCCGGACACGGCGGGCGGCGCGGACAGCGTGTAGATGCCGGCCACCGCGATCAGGCCACCGACGACGGCCAGGAAGATCCAGCGGAACGCCGAGCCGAGGTCGAGGTCGGGAATGACGTCGTCCAGCAGCGTCGAGAATGCGACGTCGGCCGAGGAGAGCAGCGCGCCGAAGACGAGCAGCACCACGGCGGTGACGGCGACCGAGAAGATCACCCGCTTGACCATTCCGGTGTCGCGGCCGGGTCGCAGGTGCCGGCGCACCCAGGGAATACCCCGGAAGGCGGCGTACGGCGTGGCGAAGAGCCCGAACAATATCGACCGCACCTGGCGGCCACCCACGATCGCGAGCGTGGCACAACCGAGCGCCCCGAACACGCTGAAGGTGACGAGCCACCAGGCGTTGCGGAACGCCGGGACGGTGAGCAGGGCCAGCGATGCCAGCGCCCAGCCGGAGCGGATCCAGCGCTCGGAGTGCGGCAGGTCCACGGAACGGCGGACCGCGAGGACCACGCCGGCGGTCAGGACGAGCCAGGCCCTGTCTCTTATACAC
>JNYN01004908.1 GCA_000715855.1 Actinoplanes liguriensis | reverse complement strand
GGCGCGTCCAAAACGCAAAGCCCTCCAGGGCGACCTCCGTGGCTGGGCACGGTTACCCCAAAACCCGAAGACCCGGTGTCCCCGCCCGCCTCGCGTCAGCCGCTCGTGTCGCGTCGAATTGCGCCCGCCCGATTCGTGCGAAGCCTGGACCGAATTCCGGCTAGTGGGTTCAGTTACCGACACGGCTTGCGGACAAATCACGCAAAGCGCCGCAAAACCTATGTGCACAACCTGTGGAAAACCGCGGTCGAACCCACGCGGCGCACCTATGTGGTGCGGGAGAAGGGACTCGAACCCTCACGCCCTCTCGGGCACGGGCACCTAAAACCCGCGCGGCTGCCATTTCGCCACTCCCGCCCGTTTTGCCCATCAAGAGCAAAGCGATGGCTGGAGTCTAATCGCTCCCACCTCTCTATGGCGCCTCGGTTCTGCCCGTTCGTGTCGCCCCGATATCAATCCCACCCTCCCACTACCAACCGCACACCCCCCATTCCTCCCCGTAGCCCCCTCGCCGTCCCGCCCATCCCGTCGGCCCCCGCACGCCGAGGCCCACTCACCTCCGCCCTCGCGCTCGCCGTCCGTCCCCCGTTCACGGCGG
>KL571634.1:1618-2021 GCA_000715855.1 Actinoplanes liguriensis | reverse complement strand
CCGTCGCCCAGCTCGGAGCGGCCCGGATCCTGGAGCTCGGGCCGGACACCGTCCTGGCGAACCTGATCCACGAGATCGACCCGGACCTCACCGCCGTCGCCGCCCTGCGTCGTGACCGCGACGAGGCGACCACCCTGCTCACCGCGGTGGGCGAGCTGTTCACCGCCGGGCAGCACGTCGACTGGGCCGCGGTCCTCGGCGACGGCCCGGCCGCCACGGTTCCCACCTACCCGTTCCAGCACCAGCGCTACTGGCCGCGCCCGCGCACCGGCGGCCACCGCGACGCGGCCGGACTGGGCCTGGCCGAGACCGGGCACCCACTGCTCGGCGCGGCCGTCGAGGCCCCGGACACCGCGACCACCCTGTTCACCGGCTCGCTGTCGCTGCGTGCCCACCCGTGGCT
>KL571634.1:869-1380 GCA_000715855.1 Actinoplanes liguriensis | reverse complement strand
ACGTGGTCCAGGGCCGCCCGCTGGTCCCCGGCACCGCGCTCGCCGAGATGGTCCGCGCCGCCGGCGCCCGGAGCGGCGTCCCCGTCGTCGAGGAACTGCTGCTCCGAGCGCCACTGCCGCTGCCCGAGCGGGGCGCCGTCCAGCTGCGGGTCACGCTCGCCGAGGCGGACACCGACGGCCGGCGCGCGGTCACCGTCCACGCCCGGGTGGACGACGACGAGCCGTGGACCGTCCACGCGACCGGCATCCTGACCGCCGCCGACGACCGGATTCCGGACGCGATCGAGTGGCCGGCCGACGCGGATCCGGTGGACCTGGGCGGCTTCTACGCCGAGACCGCCGCCGGTGGCCTCGCCTACGGGCCGGGCTTCCAGGGCCTGCGGACCGTCGCCAGGCGCGGCGACGAGGTGTTCGCCGAGGTCGAGCTGGACCACGCGACCCGTGGATACGGCCTGCACCCGGCCCTGTTCGACGCGGTTCTGCACGCGATCGGCGCCGGTGGGCTGTTCAC
>KL571634.1:0-614 GCA_000715855.1 Actinoplanes liguriensis | reverse complement strand
TGTGTATAAGAGACAGACTGCGGGCGGTGCTGCGGCCGGCCACCGGCACCGACACCGTGCGGCTCGCGCTGTCCGACGAGTCCGGCGCCCCGGTCGCCACCGTGGACGGCCTGGTCCTGCGGCCCGTTTCCGCTGCTCGCACCGGCTCCGCGGATCGGCTCCTGTTCGGGCTGGAGTGGACCCGGCAGGACCTCGCCGGCCGGCCCGCGCCCGCGATCCGGCTCGGCGATGCCCTTCCGGCGCCGACCGAGGTGCTCGTCGTGGACGCGACCGCGCCCGGCACCGCGTTCGACCGCGCGAGCACGCTGCTGGCGCTGTTGCAGGAGTGGCTGGCGGATCCGGCCCGCGGCGCGTCGCGAATGGTCGTTCGCACGCACGGTGAGGACCCGGACGCGGCCGCGTTGTGGGGTCTGGTTCGCAGCGCGCAGTCGGAGCATCCGGATCGGTTGTACCTGCTGGACGGTCCGGTCGACGAGTTCTATCCGGCGCCGCAGGTGCGGGTCCGGGACGGTGTGGCCGAGGTGCCGCGGCTCGCGCGGGTCGCTGCCGGCGCTGCGGTGGATCTCGGTGACGGGGCTGTGGTGGTGACGGGCGCGACCGGGACGCTCGGGCGG
>JNYN01004904.1 GCA_000715855.1 Actinoplanes liguriensis | reverse complement strand
CGCCCGTCTCGTCCGGCGTCTCGTAGTACTCGCCGTCCAGCACGACCGGCTGCTCGTCCCGATCGTCCCGGACTCTGGAACGCTCGTCCCGGTTCGCGGAACGCTCGTTCGCCGCGCGGTCCTCGGCGGTCCGGTCGTCGCCGGTCCAGTCCGCGTTGGCGGGCGCTTTGTCCCATTCGCGGGCCTGCAGCTCAACCGGCTCGTCGTTCCAGCCCTGCCGGTCGTCGCGGCCGCGGACCAGTTCGTCCCGCCCGCGTACCAGCTCGTCGTCCCGGCCCCGGACGAGCTCGCCGTCGCGGCCGCGGACCAGCTCGCCGTCGCGGCCCCGGCCCCGTCCGCGCCCGTTGCTCGCGGCGAAGTCGTCGCGGTCGAAATCGTCGCGGTCGAGACCGTCCCGGTCGAAGTCGTCCCGGGCCCGTCCGCCGCGGACCAGGTCCTCGTCGCGCAGGCGTCCGTTGCCGCGGGCCGCCTCCGCGTCCTGCGGGCGTCCGCGACCGTCGTATCGCTCGTCGTCGCCCGGGACCGGGGCCCGGCCGGCCACGGCCGGGCGTTCCGGGCGCCGTGCCGGACCGCGCCGCTGGTCCTCGTCCTCGCGCCGCGGGCGCCGGCCGCCCGGCGGACGGATCGGGCCGAAGT
>KL571633.1:1721-2164 GCA_000715855.1 Actinoplanes liguriensis | reverse complement strand
GGCCGCCGAGGCCAGGAAGCCGGCCAGGGTGATGCCGATCTGAATGGTGGCGAGGAACCGGTTCGGATCCCGCGCGAGCCGGGCCAGCGTGCGGCCGGAGCGGGTCTGCCGCTCCAGGCGTTGCAGCTGGCTCTCGCGCAGCGAGATCAGAGCCATCTCACTGCCGGAAAAAGCCGCGTTGAGCAGCACGAGCACCACGACGAGGACAACTTGCCACCCGTATCCGCCCACGGCGGACATCAACTCCTCAAGTTTGCCGACCGGCACGACGCCGAGTCAGGTCACGGTACCCAGTCAAGCTGAACGTCATTCTCAGGGACCGTTCTTTTTATTCACATCCGGTGGCGAACCCGCACATCCGGTGGCGAACCTGGCCGCCACCGCGGCGACCGCCTCGCGCAGTTCCGGCCCGGTCTCGACGGTGAAGCCGAACGGGATCAGCG
>KL571633.1:876-1487 GCA_000715855.1 Actinoplanes liguriensis | reverse complement strand
TCGCCGGATTGCGGGTGCTCCCGGCGAGCACGCAGCGCTCCCCGGCCGCCTCCAGCACGCCCATCGGGGGCCGGATGTACGGCGCCACCTGCTCGAACGGGGCGTGGAACACCACCCGGACCGGATACCGCCAGCCCTTGCCGAGGTTCTCCTCCAGCACCTTCACCGGGTCCAGCCCCTCCGGCGGCGTGAACGGGTGCGGGGTCTGCCGCACCTCGCGGATCCGGTCGATCCGATAGGTGCGGATCGCGCCGGCGTGATGCGAGTGACACAGCAGGTACCACCGGCCGTAGCGGACCACGACCGCCCACGGGTCGACCTCGGCCTCGAAGTCGCCGCCGTTCTCCCGGTGGTAGCCGACGATCACGCGCCGCCGTTCGGCGACGGCGGCGACCAGCGTGCTCGCGGTCGTGGGATCGGTCCGGGCCGCTTTCGGGTCAGGAGCGATCGCCGCGTACGACCGGAGCGCCGTCGCCTGCCGGGCCACCCCCTCCGGCAGCGCGCGGATGACCTTCCCCAGGGCCGCGTCGACCAGCTCGTCCGCGGTGCTGGCGTCGAGCACCGCCATGACCAGCCCGAGTGCCTGCTCCGCGGTGAACGTGACCGGCGGC
>KL571633.1:0-641 GCA_000715855.1 Actinoplanes liguriensis | reverse complement strand
ACCCGGTAACCGCCGTACGGCCCGCGGACCGACTCCACCGGGATGCCGGCCTCGCGCAGGATCCCGACATACCGCCGGGCGGCCCGCTCGGTCACCCGCAGGGCGCCGGCGAGCTGCGCCGCGGTCGTGCCGGGTCGCGCCTGCAGGATCTCCAGGGTCTGCAGCGCCCGGGCGGTGGGACTGGAACCGTTCGGCACACCGCGCACGGTACCGGAAGCGGATCGTCCGGAATCGGCTCTACGGTACCGCCCATGACTGAACGGATCATTCTCGTCGGCGGCCTGTGGCTGCCCTCCCAGGCCTGGTCGGACGTCGTGGCGGAGCTGACGAAGCGGGGCCGGGACGCCGTGGCGGTGACCCTCCCGGTCGACCCGGAAACCACTCTCGACGACCAGGTGGCGGCGGTGCTGGCCGCCGTGGACGCCGGGCCGGGCCGGGCGGTGGTCGTCGGTCACTCCGCCGCCTGCACGCTCGCCTGGATGGCCGCCGACGCGCGTCCGGACCGGGTCGCGACGGTGGCGATGATCGGCGGGTTCCCGCAGGGGAACGGGCAGAAGTACGCGGACTTCTTCGAGGTCGTCGACGGGGTCATGCCGTTTCCCGGCTGGGCGCCGTTCGAGCTGTCTCTTATACACATCTCT
>JNYN01004900.1 GCA_000715855.1 Actinoplanes liguriensis | reverse complement strand
GTCGATGGTCGACTACGCCCGCTCGCACTACCCGGCCATCGATCCCTCTCGCATCGTGGTGTCCGGGTTCTCCTCCGGCGCGATGATGACCAACGTCCTGGCCGCCGAGTATCCGGACGTGTTCAGTGCCGCGTCGGCCTTCTCCGGCGTACCGGCCGGCTGTTTCGCTACCAGCGACGGGTCGATGTGGAACAGCCAGTGCTCCGGCGGCACCGTCATCCGGACGGCCCAGCAGTGGGGCGACACCGCCCGGGCCATGTATCCGGGCTACACCGGCGCCTACCCGCGCATGCAGTTGTGGCACGGCACCACCGACACCACGCTCGCCTACCCCAACTTCGGCGAGGAGATCAAGCAGTGGACCAACCTGCACGGCCTGTCGCAGACGCCGGCGTTCACCGATCACCCGCAGTCCACCTGGACCCGGACCCGCTACGGTGACACCGGCACCCGGGCGACCGTCGAGGGGATCAGCATCTCCGGCGTCGGCCACCAGCTTCCGATGAGCGGCCAGATCGCGTACGCGATCTCCTTCCTCGGACTCGATCTGCCGTCGACCACGCCGTCGTCGTTGGCCCCGCCGTCGTCGACCCCGCCCTCGGGCGGCGTGAACAGGATCGTGGGGACACAGTCGGGCCGTTGCGTCGATGTGCCG
>KL571632.1:914-1033 GCA_000715855.1 Actinoplanes liguriensis | reverse complement strand
GGATCGTGGTGAACGACTGCCACCCGAGGCCGACCTGGTAGTTCGGGCCGTACGGTGCGGCGGCCCCGGCACCGGCGTTGGGGTACAGCGCGAGACTGCCGTCACCCCGCCGGCCGATC
>KL571632.1:0-667 GCA_000715855.1 Actinoplanes liguriensis | reverse complement strand
CACCGGCCCCGGTGAACAGGGAACTGGCGATGATCGCCCCGTCCGCGGCCTGAGGTTCGTACCGGCTGGGATAGGCCGACACTTGAACGGCCTGCGCCACGTCGCCGACCGCCCGGGTTCGCCAGGATCCGTCCGGGAACAGGCTGAGCATCTTGTTGAGGAACGCGTTGGTCGCCCAGGCCGGGTCGAGACGCTGCTGCCGGCTGCCCCACGAGGCCCGCTGCTGGAACAGCCCGAGGCTGTCGTGGTCGACCTCTTCGGAGATGTTGTCGATGGACGTCTCGACGATGACGGTGGTGATCGCGATCGTGGCGGCGCGGACTTCGAGCCCCCGGGCCTGCACGGCGGCGGCGACGGCCCGGGCGCAGGAGACCCGGTAGCCGGTCATCTGGTTGCGCATCTTGCCGGACAGGCGCGTGTTGAGGGAGGTGGCGAGAGCGTTGTCGGCGGCGGTCACCCCGGCGGAGCTGCAGGCGACGGTGGCGTACGCGTGAGCGGGTGCGGTCGTGCCGAGCAGGATGGCGGCGGTGGCGAGTCCGGTGACGGCGGCCCGCAGGCCGAAGGTCCTGGTCATCTCAGTTCTCCATTCGTCCGAAGCGGGTCAGGCGATGCTGGTCCAGCCGGTGCCGATGAGGGTGCCGCTGGTGTAGGGGTGGGTGTTGTCGCC
>JNYN01004897.1 GCA_000715855.1 Actinoplanes liguriensis | reverse complement strand
GGCCTGACCCGTCCCGGCCTGGGCCTGACCCTGCTCGCCGTCCTGCGCGGTCGCGCCGGGCTGCTCCGGGATGCCGTCGTCGGCGACGTCCGGGTTCGGCGGCTCCAGCGTCGGCCAGATCGCGCCGGGCGGCGGCAGCTCCCCTGCGAACGGCTTCTCGTCGTCGCCGGTGCACCCCGCAACGGTGATCAACAGGGCAGCTCCCAGCATGGCGCCGATCCGGCGCGGGCCTGCGGACTTGACTTCGGCGCTCTGCATGAGTGGTTCCACTCCCCCAACGTGGACGCCATGATCAGCATCCGGGCGGGGACCACTATCCACCGTCCAACCCCTGCCGCCCGGGTGTTGGATCTTCGACACACCCGGGTCGCGACCGGTTACCACCGCGCGGGTGACCAGCCGGAATGCCTGGCCGTCCCGGTCGTTAACCGGCTGTCACCGATGCCATCGCAGCGGTCCGGGGTGGATGCTCCACCAGATCTTGCGCCACCAGGAGCGGCGTTCCTTCAGGCTTGCCGCGTACGCCATGGCCTGCGCCCCGGCCCGGTCGGCCTGCCCGGCGTCGGCCGCGCCCGGCGCGAACCCGACCGTGTTCAGCGCGTCGACGAGCTGGTCCAGCGGCGGAAGCGGGGGCGCCGCCGCGTCCTCGACGGCGGGCTTCTCCAGCAC
>JNYN01004896.1 GCA_000715855.1 Actinoplanes liguriensis | reverse complement strand
CACTCGGGAGGGTGTGGGAGAGTAGGACGCCGCCGGACTTAACGTAACGGTCGAGGGCCGCCCCACACGGGGTCGGCCCTCGACTGCGTTTATGACTTCGTTCCCTAGTAACTTTGTGTTTGAGGCATGGCCGCCCGTCTTGAGGGGCCGCCGCCGTACTTGGAAGGAATGATCCGTGAGTACAGGACCGCAGGACGGCGGCTCCAGCAACCGTGACGAGGCCCGGGAGGGCCGCAGTCGCGATGGCGGCGACGCTCGCCGCGGCGATGGAGGCGGATACCAGGGCGGCAACCGGTCCGGTGGCGACCGCGGCGGGTTCCGCGGCGGCGACCGTGACCGTGGCGGCGACCGCGGCGGTTTCCGTGGTGGGGACCGTGACCGTGGCGGCAGCACCGGTGGCTACCGGGGTGACCGTCCGCAGGGCGGCGGCTTCCGGGGCGGCGACCGCGACCGTGGTGGCAGCACCGGCGGTTACCGCGGCGACCGGCCCCAGGGTGACCGACCCCAGGGCGGCGGCTTCCGCGGTGGCGACCGTGACCGTGGTGGGGACCGTCCGGGCTACCAGGGTGGCGGCGACCGCGGTGGCTTCCGTGGTGGCGACCGCGACCGCGGTGGCTACCAGGGCGGTGGCGACCGGGGCGGTTACCGTGGCGGCGACCGTGCCGTAGGCGGCGGCGAGCGCCGGCCGTTCAACCGTGACG
>JNYN01004895.1 GCA_000715855.1 Actinoplanes liguriensis | reverse complement strand
CGCCCGGCGGGCCAGCGGCAGCAGCGTGCCGTCGGCGGCCAGCAGCCCGGTGGCCCGACCGGCGTCGACCAGCTCGGCGACCGTCCCGGCGTCCCGGTCGAGCAGCGCCGCGACCAGGTCGAAGGAGAGCCCGGCACCGGCCTCGGCGGCCAGCAGCAGGGTGCGTACGCCGGGTTCCAGCTCGTCCAGCTCGGCCGCGAACCCGGCGAGCGCGTCGGCCGGCGTGCGGGCGGCGACCATCCGGGTGACGTAGCGCGGCACCCCGCCGGTCTGCTCGGCGATCGCCGCGACGAGCTCGGGGGAGGGGTCGCCGAGCCGCTCGCGGATCTGCTCGGCGCTCAGCGGGGGCAGGCGCACCGGCGGCCGGATCCGGCGCAGCAGGTCCACCAGCTCGGGCAGGCCGTCCGGGCGCGGCCACGGACGGCAGGCGACGACGACGCGGGCGCCGGGCTGCTCGGCGTACGCGCGAAGGTCCCGGATCCTGGCCGGATCGAGCCGATGCGCGTCGTCCGCCAGCAGCACCCGCTCGTCCGTGCCGTCGCTCGCCTGCCACGGCGTGGTGACCGGCACGCCGGCCCGCTGCCAGAGCGCGGCCAGCTCGCGCAGCAGCTCGGTCTTGCCGTAGCCGCCGGGCGCGACGACCACGACCCGCAACGGCGCGAACGGATCCGCGGCCACCTGGGCGAGCAGCTCGGCGGCGGCGGAGGAGGAGCCGGTCATCACGGGCG
>JNYN01004894.1 GCA_000715855.1 Actinoplanes liguriensis | reverse complement strand
CCCCTGCAGTCCCGGCCCGCCGCCGACCGGCCGGCCCCGCGGACCGGTCACGGCCGGCCGATCCGCAAGAGCTTCCCGGGCCGCACCAACCGCTGATCAGACCCGGGCCAGGAGCGCGTCGAGGAGGGTGGCCGCGACGATCGCGTGCCCGCGGGCGTTGATGTGCAGGCCGTCCGCGCCCAGCACCCCGTCGCGCCGGCCCGGATGCTCGGCGAAGTCGACGTGCAGTCCGCCGTACCGGTGGCTGAGGCGCTCGGTGAGCAGGCCGAGCGTGCGCAGGCGGCGGGCCGCGTCGGCGCCCAGGGTCGCGGACAGGTCGAAACAGCCGAGCGTCACCACCAGCGCCCCGGCCCCGCTCAGCAGCTCGATCATCCGGGTCAGCTCGGCCTCGACCTGATCGGGCCGGAACGAGCGCCGGGACGCGTCGTTCGCCCCGGCCGCCAGGAACACCAGGTCGGGGCCGAACGCGAGGGCCGGCGCGAGCTGCCCGGCGCGGATCTCGGCGGCCCGCGCGCCGGAGACCCCGAGGTTGCGGAACTCGTCCGGGTCCACGGCGGCGATCACGCACTCCGCCCAGGTCCGGGTCGGGTAGCCGTCGACCGGGTCACCCCGGTGGACGGCGATGCTGTCGCCCAGGACGGCGATCCGGTGCCACGGCTTGTCGTCAGTCATGCGGCGGACCGTAGGCGGCGGGTCTGCAACGTTTCTGGCACGTCGTACAGTCCGGGGCTTGACTTCCTCCCCGCCCAAGAGGACGGGGATTCCATTCGGCCTGACGGCCGAAGCGGCTTACGCCGGACGCCTCGCAGCGCGGGGTTCCTGCTTCATAGC
>KL571631.1:4532-4962 GCA_000715855.1 Actinoplanes liguriensis | reverse complement strand
ATCCAGATACTGATCAACATGCAGCGCGACCTCGTCGAAAGCACCCGCGAAGACAGGGAATGCCTCGTAAAGTCCGCGCCCCATCCCCGCGCGCTGAGAACCCTGACCGGTGAACAGGAACCCCAGTCGGCCGGCCGAAGCGACTCCGGTAAGCCCGCCCCCAGCCGCCACCTCGGCAAGCCCGGCGCTCAGCGCCGCGGCATCCGCCGCGAGCACCACGGCCCGGTGCACGAGCGGAGCCCGCCGAGCCGCCGCCGCGCCGACCGCAACCGTGGCCGCGATCCCGGCCACAGTCGTCGCGGTCGCAGTCGCAGTCGTCTCGGTCAGCGCGGTCGCAGTCGTCGCGGTCGCAGTCGTCGCGGTCGCAGTCGCGGTCGACTCGGTCAGCGCGGTCGCCGTCGTCGCGGTCGCAGTCGCAGTCGTCTCGGTC
>KL571631.1:3963-4332 GCA_000715855.1 Actinoplanes liguriensis | reverse complement strand
GCTGCCGTCGTGACCATATTCTCGGTGATCATCTCGGCCAGCCGCGCGGCCTGCGCATTCAGTGCCGCCCGGTCATGACCGGAAACGACCACCGGCACCAGCCGCAACGGAGCCGCCGGAACCGAAACCACCCGCGCCGGAGCCGGCCCGACCGGAACCTCGACCGCCGGCGGCTCTTCCAGGATCACGTGTGCGTTCGTGCCGCTCACCCCGAACGCCGACACACCCGCCCGCCGGGGCCGGTCATCCCGCTGCCACGGCTGCGCCGAGGTGAGCAGCTCCACCTCGCCGGAGGCCCAGTCCACGTGCGGCGACTTCTCCCCGGCGTGCAACGTCGCCGGCAGCATCTCGTGCCGCATCGCCAGAACC
>KL571631.1:3155-3660 GCA_000715855.1 Actinoplanes liguriensis | reverse complement strand
CGGCCAGCACGGCCTGCGCCTCGATCGGATCACCCAGTGAGGTGCCGGTCCCGTGTGCCTCGACCGCGTCCACTTCGGACGGCTGCAGACCCGCCACCGCCAGCGCCGCGCGGATCACCCGCTGTTGGGCGGGACCATTCGGCGCGGTCAGCCCGTTCGACGCGCCATCCTGGTTAACCGCGGTGCCGCGGACGACGGCGAGGATCTCGTGCCCGTTGCGCTCGGCGTCCGACTGCCGTTCGACGAGCAGCATGCCCGCGCCCTCGGACCAGCCGGTGCCGTCGGCGTCCGCGCCGAACGACCGGCACCGCCCGTCCGGCGAGAGTCCGCGCTGGCGGGAGAACTCGACGAAGACGTCCGCGGTGGGCATCACCGTAACGCCGCCGACCAGCGCCATCGAGCACTCGCCGGAGCGCAGCGCCTGCCCGGCCAGGTGCAGGGCGACCAGCGACGACGAGCAGGCCGTGTCGACGGTGACGGCCGGGCCCTCCAGCCCGAACGTGTA
>KL571631.1:2756-2880 GCA_000715855.1 Actinoplanes liguriensis | reverse complement strand
CGTGTAGGACACCCGGCCGGAGATGACCGAGGACGCCGTACCGGTGAGCAGGTGTCCTTCGGCCGCGTCGGCGGCGCCGCTGCCGTACCCCATGAAGGTCGCCCCGACGAACACGCCGATCGGC
>KL571631.1:1862-2502 GCA_000715855.1 Actinoplanes liguriensis | reverse complement strand
CGAGCGCCTCGCGCGGCGAGATCCCGAACAGCCCCGCGTCGAAGTCGGCGGCCTGGTAAAGGAATCCGCCTTCCCGCGCGTAGGTGGTGCCCGGATGGTCGGGATCCGGATGGTAGAGCCGGTCGATGTCCCAGCCGCGGTCGGCCGGGAACGGCCCGATCGCGTCGGTCCCGCCGGCCACCAGGTCCCAGAGCGCCTGCGGCGTCTGCACTCCGCCGGGCAGGCGCAGGCCCATACCGACAATCACGATCGGGTCGTCGGTGGTCACCGTCATCGGCGACGCCTGCGGTCGCGGCGCGGCAGAACCAAGGACCTTTTCCCGTACGTACGTGGCCAGCCGCTCCACGCTCGGATGATCGAACGCGAGCGTCGCGGGCAGCGCGAGCCCGGTCACCGCCTGCATCCGGTTGCGCAGTTCGACCGCGGTGAGCGAGTCGAAGCCCAGCTCACGGAACGCCCGGTCCGGTGCGATCGCGTGGCCGGACGTGTGTCCGAGCGCCCCGGCCACCTCGCCACGCACCAGCTCGACGACCGCCCGGCGCTGTTCGTCCGGGTTCTGCCCGGCCAGCCGCGCGGCCAGCCCGGTCTCCACGACGGTGACCGTCACGGCCGCTTCGGGCAGGTCGGCGAAGAGCGGCCG
>KL571631.1:1134-1662 GCA_000715855.1 Actinoplanes liguriensis | reverse complement strand
GGGCTGCCGTGAAGAGCGGCAGGAATTCCGGCCAGCGCACGTCGGCGACCGTGATCAGGTCCTCGCCCGCGCCCACGGCCTGCGCGAACGCTGCTACCGCCCGGGTGGGCGCCATCCCGGCCAGGCCCTGCCGGCGCAGCGCCGCGGCCGCCTCGGCGTCACCGGCCATGCCGACTTCGGCCCACGGGCCCCAGGCGATCGAGGTGCCCGGCCGTCCCGCGGCCCGGCGGCGCTGGACCAGTCCGTCGAGGGCGGCGTTCGCGGCGCCGTACGCCGACTGCCGCGCGCTGCCCCAGGTCGCCGAGATCGAGGAGAACACGACGAACGCGTCCACCTCGCCGGCCAGTTCGTCGAGGTGCCGGGCGCCGTCGACCTTGCCCCGCATCACCCGATCGAGGTGGTCCTGATCAGCTTCGGTCAGCGGCACGTCCTCACCAATGCCGGCCGCGTGCACGACCGTGTCGACCGGTCCGACCTCGGCGAGCAGGGCCGCCACCGCGTCCCGGTCGGCCAGGTCGCACGCGTGCA
>KL571631.1:0-836 GCA_000715855.1 Actinoplanes liguriensis | reverse complement strand
GCCTGCCGGAGCGTGCGCGAGGCGGCGGACCAGGACGCCACCGCCGCGGAGCGCGACCTGGTCCTCCGCGCCGAGGGCACCCCCGAGTACTGCGGCGATCCGGTCGGCGGCCCGGCCGGCGAGCGTCCCGGGCAGGTCGAGCAGGCCGCCCCAGATGCCGGGGTGTTCGAGGCCGACGGCGCGGCCGAAGCCCCAGAGCGCGGCTTGCGTCACGTCCACGGCCGCGTCGGCGCGACCGGTCCCGACCGCGTTCCGGGTGACCAGCCACAACGGCGCGCCGGTCACACCCGCCGGGTCAGCCCCGGATTCGACCGTGACCACGGCTCCGGAACTCTCCGGCGCCGAGCCGGTCAAGGCCTGGACCAGCGGCAGGGTCTGCTCAACCGATCCGAGAAGCGAGATGATGCCGGCGAGCGGGCCGGTCGGAAGCGATGCGCGGTAACCGGCCACCCCGTCGCCGGCGCCGACCCGGATCACCTCGGCGCCGAGGCCGGTCAGGGTTCCGGCCAGGTCGAGGTCGTCGTCGCCGACCAGCACCCAGGTGCCCGTGAGACGGCTGCCGGCCGCGACGGTGACCGGCTTCCAGGTCACGTGATAACGCCAGCCGTCGAGCACGGTCCGTTCCCGGCCGCGGGCACGCCACGCGCTCAGCGCGGGGAGCAGGTTCTCGACGGCGGCCCGGTCAGCGCCGAGGCGGTCGGCGAGGGTTCCGGCGTCACCGTCCTCGACCGCCGACCAGAAGCCGTCGTCGCCGTGCTCGGCGCGCCGTCGGGAACCCTTGGCGGGCCAGTAGCGCTCGCGCTGGAACGGATAGGTCGGCAGGTCCGCCGGGATGA
>KL571630.1:1171-1296 GCA_000715855.1 Actinoplanes liguriensis | reverse complement strand
AACGAACCGCTTCAGCAACGACGGTCATCGGGCCGGCACCCCCAGCAGCTCGCGCGCCTGGGCCGGGCTCAGCGGCGGGCGCTCGGCCAGCCGGGCGAAGCCGACCGCGCGGGCCACGAGCTGCA
>KL571630.1:0-885 GCA_000715855.1 Actinoplanes liguriensis | reverse complement strand
GGCCACGAGCTGCATGTTCGACTCGACGGGGCGGCCCTTCGCGTACGTGATGGTGTCCTCCATGCCGACCCGCAGGTGACCGCCGGCCGACAGCGACGCCAGGATCACCGGGATCGTGCTGCGCCCGATGCCGGTCGCCGAGAACGTGGTGCCCGCCGGCAGGTCACGGATCGCCTGCTCGCACGCGACGAGCGCGGCCGCGGTGCCGGGCATCCCGCCGGGCACGCCCATCACCAGGTCCAGGTGCACGTGCCCGCCGGACGGCAGGCCGTGTTTGCTGAGCAGCCGCTGCAGGGTGGTGAGCTGGCCGAGGTCAAAGATCTCGTACTCAGGGACGATGCCCCTGTCCTGCATGCGGGTGTGCAGGTCGACGATGAAGTCCCAGCGGTTCATGAAGACGTCGTCGCCGAAGTTGACCGTGCCCATCGTGCAGGAGGCCATCTCCGGCGCGGCGTCCAGCACGGCCAGCCGAGCGGTCTCCGGATCGGTCACCGCACCGCCCGAGGAGAGCTGCACGATCAGCCCGGTCGACTCGCGCAGCGCGGCCACGGTCGCTCGCAGCCGGCCCTGGTCGAGGGTCGGGCGGGCATCCGCGTCCCGGATGTGCACGTGGATGATCGAGGCGCCGAGCGCCTCGCACTCTTTCGCGGTCGAGACCAGCTCGTCCAGGGTCACTGGCAGAGCCGGCACGTCCGCCTTGCTGCTCTCCGCGCCGGTCGGGGCGACGGTGATCAAGGTCCCGGTCATGCCGGTCATCCTGCCACCGCCCCCCGACAAGAAAAACCAAACCAAGATCAAACGATTTCGCCGTACGGCGGAAGCCCCGCCCCCACGACGCGGAGCGCCACCAGAGAGCGCCACCGGGGAGCGCCACACGCGCTGACG
>JNYN01004884.1 GCA_000715855.1 Actinoplanes liguriensis | reverse complement strand
GGGCGCTGCCCGGGCAGGCGGACGCTGCCGGTGTCGTACGCGTCCTCGCGCAGCGCGTGCGAACCGGAGGTGTCCGGCTCACTCGGGTAACGAGGTGGGTCGGTGTACCGGCTACCGGAGTACCAGCTCGGGCCGGACTCGTCGGGGTAACGATGCTCCACGATTTCGCACCGTAGGCGACCGCGGCCGATCAGGCCACAGGCAAGCACGTATCACACGTCATCGGTGACCGTGCGGGAATCCACAGTGACGCTCTGTCCACAGGGAGATCCCCCGGGCGCCACCGTTCCTGCCACCGTCCGGCGCCATGACGACTCAGCGACAGGCGGTCGGGGCGTACGGCGAGCGACTCGCCGCCCGGCATCTGGAGGAGCGCGGCCTGGTGATCCTGGCCCGCAACTGGCGGTGTTCCGACGGCGAGATCGACCTGATCCTGCGGGACGGCGACTGTGTGGTGTTCTGCGAGGTGAAGACGAGGCGGACGGCGCGGTTCGGGCCACCGGCCGCCGCGATCGACGTGCGGAAGGTGCGAAAACTGCGACTGCTGGCGATGCGCTGGCTGGGCGAGACGGCGACGCGGGCGCCGCACATCCGCTTCGACGTGGTGGAGGTGCTGCCGCAGCCGCGGGGCGCCAGCCGGGTCGTGCACATCCGGGCGGCGTTCTGATGAGCTACGCACGAGTGCTCTGCGTCGGCCTGGTCGGAGTCGCCGGCCGGCTCGTCGAGGTGGAGGCCGACCTCTCCCAGGGCCTGCCCGTCGTCGTACTGACCGGCCTGCCCGACGCCGCGTTGCAGCAGGCCCGCGACCGGGTCCGCGCGGCAGTGGTGAACAGCGGCTGCGAGTGGCCGAACGGGCGGATCACGGTGAACCTGCTCCCGGCCGCCCTGCCCAAACACGGCAG
>KL571629.1:2284-2599 GCA_000715855.1 Actinoplanes liguriensis | reverse complement strand
AGTGTAAGCGCCAGGAAGCGCTAAAAACATTTTTCTCCGTGCAGCGCCGGAAAGAATATTGTCGCCAGGTGGAAAGGCGCAGGATGTAAATCGATGCCCTGATCGGCGCGGGGCCGGCGGGGCTGGGGCTGGCGGGCAGGTCCGGCAGAGCCGGCGGGAGAAGTCCACGGTCTCGAGTGCCAGGCCGATTTCGTCCAGCTAGGCGGTTCGGGTGCCTGCAGGCCGGCGGTTGACCACAGGGGAGCCGTCGCACACAGTCGGAGCCATGGCCGCCTCGTTGGGCGCGGCCGGGGGCATGGCTGTCTGGTCGGGTGC
>KL571629.1:1182-1953 GCA_000715855.1 Actinoplanes liguriensis | reverse complement strand
GGCATGGCTGTCTGGTCGGGTGCGGTCGGGGGCATGGCTGCCTGATCAGACACGGTCGGGGCCATGGCTGCCTCGTTGGGCACCGCCGGGTCATGGCTGCCCCGTCCGGCAATATTTTGGGGCTGTGTCATCAATTGGTGGCGATGGAGGCGTTTTCACGGCGTGACGTTCGAAGAGTTCGTATCCACCCGCCTCGGCAACCTGGTGCGTTACGCGACCGTGGTCACCTGGGATCCGCATCTGGCCGAGGACATCACCCAGAACGTCCTGGTCCGGGCGCAGGCCCGCTGGTCGCGGATCGGCCGGATGGACGCGCCGGAGCTCTACGTGAAGCGCATGGTGGTCAACGAGTTCCTGTCGTGGCGGCGGCGCCGGGCCGCGCAGTCGATCCCGGTTTCCGCCGAGACCATGGACGGGATGCTGCCGGCCGCCCGGGACGTGGTGGCCGAGCGCGACGAGCGGGACGCGATGCTGCGCCTGATCGCGACCTTGCCGCCCCGGCAGCGCGCGGTGATCGCCTTGCGCTTCTACGAGGATCTGGCGGTCGAGCAGATCGCGGAGATGCTCGGCTGTCGAACGGTCACCGTCCGTACCCATCTCTCGCGTGCGCTGGCCACCCTGCAGGGTGCGTTTCCGGCCGCGCTCGTGCCCGCCGGGGAGCAGCCGTGACCATCGACATCGAAGACCTTATCCGTACGACCCAGGACCGCCAAGCCGCCCGGGCGGTGTCCGCCGAGCGGATCCGTGCCTGTCTCTTATACACATCTCTGA
>KL571629.1:0-917 GCA_000715855.1 Actinoplanes liguriensis | reverse complement strand
CCGCCGCGGTCGTGGCCGCGGTTACCGTACCGGTCCTGGCGTTGCGAGGCGAGGAAAAGGAACCGCTCCCGGCACTCGGCGTCACCGCGTCGGTGCCGGTGTCCTTGGAGATGCCGCTCGGTTTCGGCCCGTCGTGGGTGCCGTCCGGTTTCCGCGAGCGCATCCGCCAGTCCGACGTCAGCGAGCCCGGCGACCCGTTCGGCCCGACGGTGACCCGGGTGTGGAAGAAGCAGGCCCGTACGGGCGATCCGTGGGGTGGCGCGGAGATCGCGCTGTACGTCCGCACCGGGGTGCCGGATCCCGCTCAGGCGATCGGCACGTCCGGCCAGCGGGTCGACATCAACGGCGCGACCGGTCACCTCGCCGCGTCCGAGGGCGACGGCAAGTCGTCGGTGGACTGGGTGGCCGGCCCGCACACGGTTCTGATGATCGCCACCAGTCACGTCGAGGTCAGCAAGGCGGATCTGCTGCGGATGGCCCGTTCGGTGCGGGCCGCTTCCGGGACCGCGACCGTCCCGGTGGTGCTGCGCGGGCTGCCGGAGGGCTGGTCGAGCCGGTCCGCCACGGTCAGCGGGCCGAGCGCCGGCACCTGGCGGGCCCAGGTCAGCGCGGTCCGGGAGGAGAAGGTGGTCGCCAAGACGAAGGGGGACGGCGGTTCGCTGTCGGTCACGGTCGGGGTCGGCACCGAGGCGCCGGCCGGTGGGGAGAAGCTGACAGTCGGCGGCCACCCGGCCCGTCATCCGGTGCGCTCCGACGCGGCCGGGCGGAGCCTGACCTACCTGGTGGTCGATCTCGGTCACAACCGCCTGATGACCGTGATCGGTGACGGCCTGGCCCTGGGCGAGTTGACCACAATTGCCGAGCAGACCGAGATCGCCCCGGCCGGACTTGACTGGCTCGACCGCTGAGCATGGCGG
>KL571628.1:1589-2114 GCA_000715855.1 Actinoplanes liguriensis | reverse complement strand
GGAGCATCGTCTCGAGGAGGTTCTTGAGCTTGGCAGCGGTGGGGTGGGTGGTGTTCTTGGTCGGCATCGGACCTCCCGGGGTGCAACGTGCCGCACCGGTGCGGGGGAGTGCACCGGCCGCGGCCGATCTCCCGCCACTATCCGCCCGACCGGGCCGGTTACATAAGGTCCTTTTATATCTTGTGGCCTAGGACTCACCCCAAGATCAAGATCAGGATCAAACCCGGTTTCCCGTACGGCGGTGAGCCGCCCCACCCCGGAAATCGCCCCGGGAAATGTGAACCGGAAACGCCAAAAACGGCGACCCGCTGAAACCAGTCGGGCCGCCGCAGTGGTGAAACGCGTGGATCAGAGAGCGCGAATGTTCTCCGCCTGCGGGCCCTTCTGGCCCTGCGTGATCTCGAACTCGACGCGCTGGTTCTCGTCGAGGCTACGGAAACCGCTCGCCGAGATCGCGGAGAAGTGGGCGAAGACGTCGGGGCCGCCACCGTCCTGGCTGATGAAGCCGAAGCCCTTGTCGCCGTT
>KL571628.1:436-1367 GCA_000715855.1 Actinoplanes liguriensis | reverse complement strand
AGCCCTTGTCGCCGTTGAACCACTTCACGGTACCTGTAACCATGTCTGCTCCTCGCAGGCTGTAGGAGACCACACCGCGCGGTCTCACACGCCGCCGCGTTGATCACCCGCGTCGAACCGACACGACAAACGAAAAAGCGCCCGCCGGGTTCAGATGACCCAACAGGCGCCGAAAACGTCTACGGAAATCAAAACTGCAACACGACGAACCTAGCACAGAAATTCTGGCGTGCTGCGCATTTCGCCGAAGCGACTGCCATCACAGCCTTCCCGGGATATTGAGCACGACTGGACAGGGGCGTCCCGCGATGTGGCGCGTAGTGTGGAGGGCGGATCGGTTTGCCGGTGGGCCACCCCCTGCCCCCGCGCCGAGCCGACCATCGAGACCAGAGGAGAACCACCTCGTGTCAGTCACGCCCACGGTCACCACCGGGAACCTTCGGGACAGAGGAGCGGCGAATTTCCACGCCGTGCTCGCCCGAGTCCTGACGACCGCGCTCGAGGACGCTCTGGCGGCGGGCGACCACGCCAAGGCGATCAGCCTGATCAACCGCGCGTTCGCCGAGGGCACCCCGCAGATGGGCTGCGAGCTGCTCTGCCGGGCCAGCGAGGCGGTGGGCGCCGCCCGGACGTGGACCGTGCAGCTCGCCCCGCTGAACCGCCCGCGGCAGCGCCCGGACGCGGGCGACCTCGCCTGACCTCAGGCGGCCCCGCGCACCAGCTCCGACAACTCGGGCCACAGCAGCGGGGCCGCGCCGACGGTCAGCTCGGTCGTGAAGTCCGGCCCCTGACCGCCGAGCACCACGCCGGCCTCCCGGGCGATCAGCGCCCCGGCCGCGATGTCCCACAGGAACGTGTCCAGCGCCAGGCCCCCGTCGAGCCGCCCGGACGCCTGATAGACCAGGTTCAGGGCGGCCGGCAGCCGCCGGAT
>KL571628.1:0-184 GCA_000715855.1 Actinoplanes liguriensis | reverse complement strand
ATGTCGCCGACCACCGGCAGCAGTTCCCGGATCACCCGGGCCGCGCGTTCCTTGGTCGCCGGGTTCGGCTGGAAGCTCACGCCGACCAGCGCCTTCTCCAGGCTCGCCCCGGCCGGCGCGGTGAGCGGCTCGCCGTTCAGGAACGCCCCGGCGCCGTCGATCGCGCTGAACGTCTCACCGGCCA
>KL571627.1:2022-2384 GCA_000715855.1 Actinoplanes liguriensis | reverse complement strand
ACCCCGCCGTGGTCGGCCAGGTCCAGCGCCTGGGTGAGTGGTTCGCGGGCCGCGGCGCGCTGGTTGGCGCGGCGCAGGGCGGCGCCGAGGTCGGTCAGGACCCGGGCGTGTTCCAGGCGCATCGGCGACGCGGCCAGCAGGTGCGCGGCCTGGGTCAGCAGCGGGATCGCGTCGGCCGGGGGGACCGTGCGGGCCAGCGCGCGCAGGCCGGCGCCGCGCGGGCCGGGCAGGCCGACCCGGGCGGCCAGGTCGAGGTGTTCCTCGGCGCGGCGGCGGGCGGCCGGCAGGTCGCCGAGCGCGGCCAGGGCGACGCAGTCGTCGACGCGCCAGGTGGCCAGGCCCGGGTGCCACGTGTCGAGGGC
>KL571627.1:1157-1840 GCA_000715855.1 Actinoplanes liguriensis | reverse complement strand
GAGATGTGTATAAGAGACAGCGTCTCGGCGGCCCTGGTCAGGTCGGCGTGGGCCTCGGCCGGGCGGTGCTGGGCGAGGCGCAGCCGGGCCCGGCGTTCCAGCAGCAGCCCGGTTCGCAGTTTGCCCGGCGGGAGCACGGCTCGGGCCGGCTCGCCGCTGTCGTTGACGTTGCCCCAGTCGCGGGACCGCGCGGCGGTCAGGGCGGCGTCGGCGCCTACCAGGTCGTCGGCTTCGGTGAGCGCCTCCACCAGCGGGAACAGGGTCCAGACCAGGCCGGGGGCGGGCGGGTTGGCGAGTTTGAACTCGAAGGCGAACCGGGCGTCGGGGACGGCGTCCCGGACGCGTCCGGCCGTGACGAGGGCGTGCGCGCGGACGAAGCTGCCGTGGGCCAGCGCGGTCATCCAGCCGCGCGGGCGGACCTGGTCGATCAGTCCGTCGCAGAGGGCCCGGACGGTGTCCAGCTCCTCCGCGGCGACGAGGGCGAACTTGAGGACGGTCGCGAGCAGGGAGTCGATGTCGGCGTCCAGGACCGAGCGCAGGATCAAGGCGGTCTCGGCTGCCGGGCGGGCCTCGGCGATCGCCAGGTGCCCGTGGTGGACGCCCCACAGCGGGGACGCGCCGGGCCACGGGTGCCGCAGTGTCCGCGCCCGCGCGTCGGCTTCGGTCCTGTCTCTTATACACAT
>KL571627.1:0-940 GCA_000715855.1 Actinoplanes liguriensis | reverse complement strand
TGTGTATAAGAGACAGGTCGAGGATGCGGTAGCAGAGGTTCAGGGCCTGGTCGTGGAAGCCGGCCATGCCGAGGGCCCGCGCCCCCGCCAGCGTGATCGACGCGCGCTGATCAGGATCGGTCGAGCATTCGACGGCCTGGGCGAGCAGCGGGTGCGACTCCGGCTTGACCTGCTCGGCGGTGACCAGGCCGAGACGACAGAGAAGGTCCGCTTCGACGTACGTCTCGATCGGCGCCTCCGCCAGCGCCCGGCGCAGGAAGGTCGCGGCGTTCTGCGGCGCCCCGCGGCGCCACGCACGGTCGGCGGCGGTGCTCAGCGTGTCGACGGTCGCGGGTTCACCCGCGGGTTCCGTCCGTAGGAGGTGCAGCGCGACGGTCTCCGGGTCGGCCCGCTCGGCGACGAGCATGCGGGCGGCCCGGCCGTGCCACAGCGAGCGCTCCCCCGGCGGCAGGCCGTTGTAGAGCGCCGCCGCGACCAGGGGGTGGACCAGCGCGTACCCCTCGGTCGTGTTCTCCAGGAGCCCGGCGGACCGCAACCGATCAGCGAGCCGCAACGCGAGGGAATGATCCAGACCGGCCAGGTCACGGGCCTGGCGCAGCGCCGCGCCGCGGCCGAGCACCGCGAAGGCCCGGGCGAGGCCGGCCGTGCCGTGCGGCAGCCGGGCGAGCTGCCGGTCGACCGCGCGGGCGACCTGGTCCGGGCCGAAGTCGTTGAGCCCGGCGGCGACCTCGTCGGACGGCTCGACGCGTTCCGCCGCGAGGTGGTCGAGCAGCGCGCCGAGCAGGAACGGGTTGCCGGCCGTGGCGGCGTGGCAGGCCTTGGTGAACGCCGGACCGGCCGCGGGGAGGCGGTCCAGCACGATCGACCGGACCGCCTCCGGTCCCAGCGGGCTCGGCCGCACCGGCGCCCCGGCCGCCGCGAGGAGCTCGGCGAGCAGGTC
>KL571626.1:1192-1712 GCA_000715855.1 Actinoplanes liguriensis | reverse complement strand
CCACCGAGCTGGCCGGCGAAGCCCGGACCAGCCTCGCCTCGGCACTGGTCCTGAGCCGGGCCACGAAATCCGCGATGCGCGAGATCACCACCGCGCTGCGGGAGCTGCACGGGGTTCCGGCTGCCCGCGCGCGGGTGCAGCAGTCCGCCATCCTTCAGGAGCTCGGCCGGTTCGACGAGGCCATGAACGCGCTGCGCCCCGCACTGCCGGTGCTGCGCCGGGCCGAGGACCGGCAGTGGGAGGTCCGCGCCCTGAGCAACCGCGGCCTGCTGCACCTGGAACGGCGGGCGTTCGCGGCGGCCGAGGCGGACCTGCTCACCGCCATCGAGCTGAGCACCCGGCACGGGCTCGACCTGCCCCGGGCGTACGCCGAGCAGAACCTCGGCTGCCTGCGCGCCAGCCGCGGCGAGATCCCGGCGGCCCTGGCCGGCTTCGACCGTGCCGAGCAGGCCTACCGGCGGCACGGTACGCAGGTCGGCTCCCTGCTGGTGGACCGCGCCCGGGTGCTGCTGTCGGTGCG
>KL571626.1:0-945 GCA_000715855.1 Actinoplanes liguriensis | reverse complement strand
GGCCCGGCTGCTGCTCTCCACGGTGGCCCTGGTCGAGGGTGACCTGGCAGCCGCCGAGGCCGCCGCCGAGCAGGCGATCCAGGAGCTGCGGGGCACGCGGCGGCCGAACCTGCTCGCGCTCGCCCGGCATGCCGTGGTCCAGGTGCGGATGGTCCGCGATCCCGGCAGCGTGACCCTCGCGCGGGCTCGGCGCTCCGCCACCGACCTGGCCCGGGCCGGCTGGCTCGTCCCCGCCCTGGAGGCGCGCGTGATGGCCGGCCTGCTGGCCCTGCAGCGGGGATGGCCCGAGGAGGCCCGCGCCGACCTGACCCGGGCCAGCCGTGCCCGGTGGGACGGCCCGGCCGACGCCCGCGCCCGGGCCTGGCTCGCCGAGGCCATGCTGCGCTACGCGGCCGGGCAGCGCGCCGGGGCACTGCGTGCGATCTCGGCCGGCCTGCGCCTGCTGGAGGAACAGCAGGCCACGCTCGGCGCCACCGAGCTGCGCGCGCACATGACCGCGCACCGGGGCGAGCTCGCCGGGTTCGGTGTCCAGATCGTCCTGGAGAACGGCCGCCCGCGCGAGGTCTACCGCTGGGCCGAACGCCGCCGGGGCATCACCGCGATCATGCGCCCGGTCCGGCCACCGCGGGACGCAACCCTGGCCGACCTGCTCGCCGACCTGCGCGCGACGATGACGCAGATGGAGAGCGGCGGACCCACGCCGTCCCTGGCCGAGCGGCAGGTCACACTCGAACGGCAGATCCGCGACCACTGCCGCAAGGTGGACGGCTGCGGACCGGGACCGCACTCCCGGCGGCCCGCCCCGATCGGCGACCTCGCGGCACAACTGGGCGACGCGGCCCTGATCGAGTACGTGGAGCTCGACGACGACCTGCACGCCGTGACCGTGCTCGGCGGGCGTACCCGCCTGCACCGGCTCGGCCCGCTGACCGAGGTGCTGAACGG
>KL571625.1:1877-2261 GCA_000715855.1 Actinoplanes liguriensis | reverse complement strand
CGCAGCAGCCTCGCCACGATCATCGACGACCAGCCCGGCCTGGTCGTGGTCGGCGAGGCGCAGGACGGGGTCGAGGCGATCCTGCAGGCCCGCGCCACGCGGCCGGACGTGGTGCTGATGGACGTGCGGATGCCGCATCTCGACGGTCTCGAAGCGACCCGGCGGATCTGCTCGGATCCGGTCCTGGCCGCCTGCCGGGTGCTCGTGCTGAGCATGTTCGAGCTGGATGAGTATGTGTATGAGGCGCTGCACGCGGGCGCCTCGGGCTTCCTGCTCAAGGACGCCCGGCCCGAGGTGCTCGCCGACGCGATCCGGCGCACGTCGAGGGGCGAGACCCTGTTCTCCCCGGCAATCCTGAACCGCCTGGTGGCGCACTATGTCGGC
>KL571625.1:1167-1670 GCA_000715855.1 Actinoplanes liguriensis | reverse complement strand
CGGCGGCGGCCGGTCCAACGACGAGATCGCGACCGCCCTGGTCATCTCGGTGAAGACGGTCAAGACCCACATCACGCACCTGATGGCGAAGCTGGGCGCCCGCGACCGCGCCCAGCTCGTGGTGGCCGCCTTCAACACCGGCCTGGTCCAGCCACAGCAGCGAGAATGAGGCCGGGCGGACTGATGCGTAGTGTGACGCCGGTGGCATTGGTGGGGCGGCGACGCGAGAAGGCAGCGGTGACGCACCTGCTCGACCGGGCCGAGGCGGGCCTCGGCGGGCACCTGGTCCTGACCGGGCCACCCGGAGCAGGCAAGACAGCACTGGCCGAGTATGCGGTCCAGCAGGCCACCGCCCGAGGCCTCCCGGTCACCCAGTCGGGCAGCGGCGATGTCGACGGTCCCCGGCTGATCGTTGTCGAGGACGCCGGACGGGACGTGATCGCCAGCGGCCCGGCCGCAGTCCTGCTGACCGCGCGCGACCCGATGGGCCTGCCGCCGGAGCT
>KL571625.1:0-947 GCA_000715855.1 Actinoplanes liguriensis | reverse complement strand
GAGATGTGTATAAGAGACAGTCCCGGCGCTGAGCAGCTCCGGCGTGCACGCGCTGTGGCTGGTCTCCGGCGGGCTGCCCGGTCCGGCGCTGGCGCTCGCCGCGGAGGTGGCCGGGCTGGCGCCGCAGGCCGACGCCGTGGTCGAACTGGCCCTGACCCTGCCGTCGCGCGCCGAGTTCCTCCAGCTCGACCCGGGTCTGCTGCGGCTGCTGGAGGCGGCCGTCACCCGCCCGGCAGCGCCTGGCACGGTGGCCCGCGTCCGGGCCCGGCTCGCCCGGGAGTTGCTGGGTGACCGGTCGGCCGCCCGGCGACGGCGGGAACTGGTGGACACGGCGCTGGCCACGGCTCGCGAGTGCGGCGACCCGGCAGTGCTCGCGGAGGTGCTCGATCACCGGTTGCACGCGCTGTGGGATCCGGCCGCGGCCGGCGAACGGCTGGCGACCGCGGACGAGATCGTTCACCTTGCTCGTACGGCCGGCGACGCCGCGCTGGAGCGCCGCGGACTGTTCTGGAGCTTCGTCGCCTGGGCCGAGCTGGGCCGGCTGGATCACGCGGAGGCGGCTCTGACCGCGTACGCGCGAGCCGGTGAACTTGGCGGTGACGCCGAGGCCGCTGTCGTCGTGGCCGCCCGGCAGGCCATGCTCGCCACCGTCCGCGGGCGCTTCGACCTGGCGTTGGAGTTGACCGAGCAGGTCGCCGAGCGCGGGCGGCGGGCCGGGATCGCCGATACCGATCGGCTGACCGCGTCGCTGCGGGGCCGGGTGGCGATGCTGCGCACGCCGTCGCAGGCCGAGCCCGGCGCGCTGCTGGAGTTGGCCCGTCGACTGCCGGGCCACTTCTTCGAGGCGAGCGCGGCCCGGGTGCTGGCCGAGCTCGGGCGCGACGCGGAGGCCACGCTGGAGCCTGGACCGGCTGCTGCCGGCGGTGCTGGCCGGTTCGGGCCCGCGC
>KL571624.1:2001-2681 GCA_000715855.1 Actinoplanes liguriensis | reverse complement strand
GGGCCGGTGAACGCGGTCGTGCACGCGGCCGGGGTGAGCGAGGACGTGCGCCTGGTGGATGCGGACTCCGCACACTTCGAGCGCGTGGTGAACGGCAAGGTGCTCGGCGCTCAGCACCTCGACGAACTGGCCGGGGACGTCGATGCGTTCGTGGTCTTCTCGTCCATCTCCGGGGTGTGGGGCAGTGCGGAACAAACCGCCTACGGAGCGGCGAACGCGGCTCTCGACGCGCTGATCACCCGCCGCCGCGCGCAGGGCAGGCCCGGCACCGCGGTCGCCTGGGGACCGTGGGCGCAGGTGGGCATGGCCGCCGACGAGCAGGTCGCCGAGCAACTGCGGCGCCGGGGACTGAATCCGATGAGCCCCGCGCGGGCGCTCGCGGGGCTGGCCCAGGCGGTGGGCGCTGGTGAGGAGGCGGTCACGATCGCGGACGTACGCTGGCCGGACTTCCTGCCGATCTTCACGGCGACCCGCAGCCGGCCGTTCTTCGACCGTCTTCCGGAAGCCACTGTCACGGCCGCGGCGCCGCGGGAGAACGGGCTGGGCGGGCGACTGGCCGGGATGGGTGAGGCCGAGCGCCGCCGCACCGTTCTCGACCTGGTCCGACGGGAGGTCGCCGCCGCGCTGGGGCACACCTCCGGGGACGCCGTCGAACCGGGACGCGCGTTCAAGGAGCTCGG
>KL571624.1:1225-1740 GCA_000715855.1 Actinoplanes liguriensis | reverse complement strand
GCCGTGGATTTGCGAAACCGGCTTAACTTGTCGACCGGGCTCGCCCTGCCGGCGACGCTTGCCTTCGACCACCCCGACTCCGAGCGCCTGGCCACGTTCGTACAGGAGAGGCTCGTCGGCGCGTCCGAGTCGCGACTGCAGGCGACGCCGGCCATCGTGACCGGCGACGATCCGCTGGCGATCGTGGGCATGGGCCTGCGGCTGCCGGGCGGCGTGCAGACACCGGACCAGTACTGGGAGTTGCTCTCTACCGGCCGGGACGGGATCTCGACGTTCCCCGCCGATCGCGGGTGGGACCTCGAGGCGCTCTACCACCCGGACCCGGAGCATCCCGGCACGTCCTACACGAGGCACGGGGGCTTCATCGAGGGGGTCGCGGAGTTCGACTCCGGCCTGTTCGGGATCTCGCCGCGAGAGGCGACCGCGATGGACCCGCAGCAGCGGTTGCTGCTGGAGACCGCGTGGGAGGCGTTCGAGTCTGCGAACGTGAATTCACATGCTCTGCGCGGGGAGCC
>KL571624.1:0-963 GCA_000715855.1 Actinoplanes liguriensis | reverse complement strand
GGAGCCGGTCGGCGTGTTCGTCGGGGCGTCCTTCATGGGGTACGGCAACGGCCCCGGCGAGTCCGTCGACGGGCTGGAGGGGCACATGCTGACCGGAACGGCGTCGTCGGTGATGTCCGGCCGGGTGGCGTACACGTTCGGTCTCGAAGGCCCGGCCGTCACGGTGGACACCGCCTGCTCGTCGTCGCTGGTGGCGCTGCATCTGGCCGGGCAGGCGCTGCGTTCTGGCGAGTGCACGATGGCGCTCGTCGGCGGCGTGACCGTGATGCCCAACGCGGACGTCTTCGTCGAGTTCTCCCGTCAGCGGGGGTTGTCGCCGGACGGGCGGTGCAAGTCGTTCTCCGCCGGTGCGGACGGGACGGGCTGGGCCGAAGGCGCCGGGATGCTGCTGGTCGAGCGGTTGTCGACGGCCCGGGCGGCCGGGCATCGGGTGCTCGCGGTCGTCAGAGGAACCGCGGTCAACCAGGACGGCGCGTCGAACGGCCTGACGGCGCCGAACGGGCCGGCTCAGCAGCGTGTCATCCGGCAGGCACTTGCCGCGGCGGGCCTGTCGACGAATGACGTCGACGCGGTGGAGGCGCACGGCACCGGCACCACGCTGGGTGATCCGATCGAGGCGCAGGCATTGCTGGTGACGTATGGGCAGAATCGGCCTTCGCCACTGTGGCTGGGGTCGGTGAAATCCAACATCGGGCACACCCAGGCGGCGGCAGGTGTCGCCGGGATCGCGAAGATGGTGCTGGCCATGCGGCACGGCGTGTTGCCGGCGACCCTGCATGCCGCCTCGCCGTCGCCGCATGTGGACTGGGCTGCGGGCGACATCACCCTGCTCACCTCGGCGCAGCCGTGGCCCGCGGGTTCGCGGCCGCGCCGGGCGGGTGTGTCCGCGTTCGGTGTCAGCGGCACCAATGCGCACGTGATTATCGAGGAGCCGCCGGTTTTCGACGCGCCTGCGGCGCCGGT
>KL571623.1:1115-2116 GCA_000715855.1 Actinoplanes liguriensis | reverse complement strand
GGGTGGCGGCCATCCGGCCGATCTCGTCACGGGAGCTCACCGGCGCGGTGCGGGTCAGGTCGCCGCCGGCCATCGCGGTGAGCACGGTGCCGACCTCCCGCAAGGGGCGCACGATGCGCCGCGCGGTGTAGACGGCCAGGGCGGCGCCGATCAGCACCCCAGCGCTCAGCAGGATGATCAGGTTGTTCCGGGCGGAACGGTAGGTGTCGCGAGCGTCGGCCACTGTCCGGGTCGCCGCGGTGGTCTCGGCCGTGGCGGCGGTGTCGAGCGCGGCCATCACCTTGGCCATGATCGGGTTGGCCGTGCTGGTCGCCACCGACTCGAACTTCTTGAGATCGCCGGTCAGGGCCTCCGGGAGCTGCTGGCTGTCGCGGACGTCGACGTACTGCTGCCACAGCTGGTCGAACTGCTCGACCGTGGCCGGGTCGGTGGCGTGCGGCCGGTACGTGTCGGCCGCGGCGGTGACCGCGGTGTCGGCGGCGGCGAGTTTCGTCTGCGCCGCCTTCTTGTCGGTGCTGAGCGCGACGTCGCGGATCGCGATCCGGGCGGTCAACGCCTGTGCCCGCAGCGCGGACAGTTCCAGCGCCGGGCGCAGATTGTCGCGCTCGATCGCCTCACCGTGGCGGTACACCGACGCCAGACTGGTCACCGCGAGCACGCCTGCGATGACCGCCGCGAGCGCGACGACACCGACCGCAGTGAAGATTTTCGCCGCTACCGGGAGATCGCCGAACCAGCGCCCGGCCGGGTTCCCGCCACGACCGGCATCCGCAGTGTGGGCCATCAGCATGGTCCTTCGCTCGTGGGCCGCGGCTGCCCCCGCCGCCCGTCAAGCCCTCGATCGACTGCCCGGCCCTCGTGCTTAGCACCACGCCCAAGACGCAACCTCAGCCGGGCGCGGCTGCTGCCGATAAGCCGGAAGGCCAGCAGTGTCTGACACCAAGGTGACGCGGCCGGTGATCCCTGCCCGGATCACCGGCCGCCCTTTTTGTGCCGCCTTC
>KL571623.1:0-883 GCA_000715855.1 Actinoplanes liguriensis | reverse complement strand
ATGTGTATAAGAGACAGCGGTAGGCCCGAACAGGTTCGCCCGGTTGTGCTCTGCTCACAGCCGTCTTGAGGATCCTGCCCGGCATCGACGGGGGTTAGCGTCGATCCCGGGAGGTGATGCAAGATGGCGGGCCCGGCGTTGCAGGTGGAAACCGTTCCGAGCCGGTGCGGAGTGTGGGTGTACGTCGCCGGCGAACTCGACCTGGCTACCGCCGGGATACTCGGCCAAGCCCTGGCCGACGCACTGGCGGGCGGCACCGGTCACGTCGACCTGGACCTGAGCAACGTGTCATTCCTCGACTGCGCCGGTCTACGCACGCTCGAGCGCGCCGATAAGGCATCGGGACAGCGGCTGCGGCTGGTGGCGGCCAGTGAGATGGTCCGCTGGATACTGCGCCTGTCCGGCATGCAGTCGCACCTCGATGCCGGAGCATGCCCGCCACCGGCCAGGCTGCCCGCCGGGAAATCCGCACCCAGCGTTGAGCGGAACCTGATGTCCGACATCGTGGGCATCACGATTCATCACCGCCGACACGGTTGGCATGGCAGCTGACGGGAACCCGGCGTGCTCGGCGAGACCCACAACCACCGAGCTGGTGAACCGATGTACGCGCGCCACTTTGATGAGACCGGCCTGGATAATGCACTGACGCAACTCATCGAGCAGGGCCAGCAGACGATCGGCGCGGCCGCCGAGCTATCGGTGACGTTGCTGCGCGGAAGCAACGCGGACACCCCAGCGGCCACCAGCAACTTCGCCGTGCTCCTCGACGAATGGCAGTACGAGCAGGGCGACGGGCCCTGCCTGGACGCAGCGGCGTTCGCCGCGACGGTCACGGCCGCGGACCTGGCAACCGAGTGGCGGTGGCCGCGCTGGACCCGCT
>JNYN01004864.1 GCA_000715855.1 Actinoplanes liguriensis | reverse complement strand
GATGTGTATAAGAGACAGGGCCACGACCAGTCGCTCCCGGTAGTCGCCGGCGAGCGGGTGCACGGTGACGAAGGTGTCCCCGACGGCCGGGAACGACGCCGTCTCGGCGCCCCCGCGGACCACCGTGAACAGGGCCGGGTCGGGGGAGCGGCCCAGCCCGACGGACGCGGTCAGGGCGTCGCCGTGGATCACGGCGCCCAGCTCGGCGTCGGTCGCCTCGGTGGCACGCTGGACGGCGATCCGGGCGGCGGTCAGCTCGTCGCCGGCCCGGGTGATGGCGCTGAAGTATTCGCTGAGCCGCAGCATCGACCACGCGGTCATGTCATCAACTCACTGCGAGGGCGGCCACGGTCAGGTGATGCATGCCCTTCGCGCCTCGGGTCAGCAGGATCTCCCCGTTGGAGTAGAAACCGCCGAACGGGACCGGTTTGAGGGCGTCCCGCAGCCGCTCGGCGGCCACGTCCGTGTTGTCCTGGCCGAGCGCGATCGGCCGTACGCAGCAGTCGAAGACCAGGACCCCCAGCGGCGCCGCGCCGTCGAGCGAGTCGGTGGCTGTCTCTTATACAGTCGGTGTCCTGTTCCATGAACCAGACCATCGCGCCCTCCGGGGTGTCGGCCAGGCCGGTGATCCACCGCTCCTGCGGGTCGCACTCGAAGACGATGCGGATGTCCTCCCCGGTGCGCCGGGCGAGCCCGAGCGGCCGGACGGCCGCGAACATCAGGAACGCCTCCGGGTCGGCGGCGAGCTCCGGCGCCCCGCCGGTCCGGCGCAGGTAGACGTCGAGCGCGGGCTCGCCGTCCAGCTCGAAGATCCGGCCGCCCTCGCTGCGGGTCACCACCATCGGCTCGCCGGTGCGGTGCCAGCCGTGCGCCGTCCCGACCCCGAACGGCGTCTCCGAACCGAGCGCCGCGCCGAGCACCGCGTTCTTCAGCACGCGGACCTCGGTTCCGGAACTGAAGAAGGCGTACGTCCCGGTCTGCGTCACGTCGTCGCCCGCGCACCCGCCGA
>JNYN01004863.1 GCA_000715855.1 Actinoplanes liguriensis | reverse complement strand
TGCTGGCCGACTTCGATCGGGTGGTGCGGGGGTTGTCGTTCTCGGCGCCGACGGTTCCGGTGGTGTCGTCCGGTGACTGGACCGATCCTGGCTATTGGGTGTCGCATGTGCGGGACACGGTCCGCTTCGGCGATGCGATCGCCTCGCTGGACGGCGTGCGATTTGTGGAGCTGGGGCCGGATGCGGTGCTGTCCACCATGGCTGAGGACGCGGTGCCGATGCTGCGGCGGGGCCGCGACGAGGTGACCACGGCGCTGACTGCCCTGGCCACGCTGTTCGTCAACGGCGTACAGGTTAATTGGGGTTCGCTTTTCGAAGGTGTTGCCCCGGCCGAGTTGCCCACCTATCCGTTCCAGCGCGAGCACTACTGGCTGCGCCCCGCCAGCCCGGCCACCACCGTCGACGACGGTTTCTGGGATGCCGTCGAGCTCGGCGACCTTCCCACTCTCGCCGCCGAGCTGGGCGTCGACCAGGACGCGGTCGCCTCCGTCCTCCCCGCCCTGTCGACGTGGCGCGCCCGAGGCCAGGAACGCTCCCGCCTTGCCGGCTGGCAGTACCGGATCACCTGGAAGCCGGTCGCCGACCCCGTCCCGGCGCCCCTGACCGGCACCTGGCTGGCACTCGGCGGCCACGCCGACCTGCCCGGCGCCGTCCGCCTGCCGATCCGCGCACGGGCCGTGCTCGCGTCCGACCTGGCTGATCTCCCGAAACCGATCAGCGGCGTCCTCGCCGCCCCGGCCACCGTCCACGAAGCCCTCGCCGTCGTCCAGGCCCTCGGCGACGCCGGCCTCACCGCCCCGCTGTGGCTGCTCACCCGGCCCGGCGACCCGGAAGGCGCCCGCATCCAGGGCCTCGGCCGCGTCGCCGCCCTGGAGCATCCGGACCGCTGGGGCGGCCTGCTCGAGATGCCCGAGCAGCGGGACGCCCGGGCCATCGCCCGCCTGACGTCCGTCCTGGCCGGCGGCCTGGGCGACGAGACCGAGATCGCCGTCCGGGGCGCCGGCCTGCTGGTCCGCCGGCTCGCC
>KL571622.1:1840-2585 GCA_000715855.1 Actinoplanes liguriensis | reverse complement strand
GCGGCCGCGCCGGTCTACATCGGCGACCGGCCGGCCGGCGGTTTCGTGATCGCCGGGCACGGCGGCGACGTGCGCGAGTCCGAACGCCGGGACGTCCTCGCCGCGTTCAGCGAGCAGGCCAGCCTCGCGCTGACCGGCGCGCACACCCAGGCCGCGGTGCACGAGGCGCACCACGACCCGCTGACCCGCCTGCCGAACCGCGCCCTGTTCCTCCAGCGGGTCGAACGGGTCCTCGCCACCGACGGCGGCGCCGCGCTGCTCTACCTGGACCTCGACCTGTTCAAGCAGGTCAACGACACGCTCGGCCACACCGCGGGCGACGAGCTGCTGCGCGGCGTCGCGGAGCGGATCCGGTGCGCGGTCCGCGACTCCGACATGGCCGCGCGGTTCGGCGGCGACGAGTTCGCGGTGCTCCTGGAGCCGATCGCCGGCGACCGGGAGGCGTGGGAGATCGCGCAGCGGGTGATCGACGCGATCGGGCAGCCGTTCGAGATCGCCGGCCGGTCGGTGGTCACCCGGGCCAGCGTCGGCATCGCCTACGGGCGGCCGGGCCGGACCGCGGAGGCGCTGCTGGAGGAGGCGGACCTGGCCATGTACCGGGCTAAGAGGACGAAGCCGGGCACGTGCCGGGCGTTCGAGCCCCGGATGCGGACGGAGGTTCTCCGCCCCGCGTGCTGAGCCCGTCCATCAGCAGGTTCAGCAGGCGGGCGGCTCGCTCCTCGTGCTGAGCCCGTCCATCAGCAGG
>KL571622.1:598-1627 GCA_000715855.1 Actinoplanes liguriensis | reverse complement strand
GTTCAGCAGGCGGGCGGCTCGCTCCTCGTGCCCGCCGGAGACGGTGAAGACGCCGATGAGCGCGGCGGCGATGTCCTCGGCGGAGACGTCGGCGCGCAGCTCCCCGCTCGTGCGGCCGGCGTCGAGGATGCCGTCGATGGCAGCGAGCAGCTCGCCCCGGGTGTGTGCGTGCGCGATCTCGCCCGCCTCGATCATCGCGAGCAGCGTGTCGAGCATCCCGTTCTTGGTCGCGATCCAGTCCCCGAACAGGTCCATCCAGCGCCGCAGCGCCGCGCGCGGGCCGAGCTGGGCGATCAGCTCGCGGGCGCCGGTGGTGAGCCGCGTGACCTGGTCCTGGTAGATCGCGTCGACCAGCGACTCCCGGGTGGGGAAATGCCGGTAGAGGGTGGCGATGCCGACCCCGGCCTCGGTGGCGATCGCGCGCATCGACGGCTCGGCCTCGGCGGAGGCGAACAAGCGGGTCGCCACGGCCAGCAGCTGTTCGCGGTTGCGGGTCGCGTCCGCCCGCGGTCTGCGGGTCTCGGCGTCAGTCAAAGCGGATCACGCTCCGTTTGTGCTAGGTTGGAGTCACCGAAACGGAGCATAGTCCGTTTATGGCGGCAGGAGACGAATGAGCATGACAGAACCGATGAGCCGAGCAGTCCGGTTCACGTCGTTCGGCGGGCCGGAAACGCTGAGCGTCCAGGAGGTGCCCACCCCGCAGGCGGGCCCGGGACAGATCCGCGTCCGGGTCACCGCGGCCGGCCTCAACCCGATGGACTGGTTCATGACCTCCGACGCGGAGACCGCCGCCCGCTTCGGCCTGAGCCTGCCGTGCGGATTCGGCACCGACTACGCGGGAGTCGTGGACCAGGTCGGTGCGGGCGTGAGCGCATACACGGCCGGTGACCGGGTCTTCGGCGGCGCCCTGTCCCGCGCGGTCGCCGACCACGTCGTCGTGGACGAGACGGGGACCATCGCCGTCGGCGGCGACGCGCACCACACCCCCACCGGCGTCGATGACCGCACCGCCGCCACCCTCACCATCGC
>KL571622.1:0-369 GCA_000715855.1 Actinoplanes liguriensis | reverse complement strand
GACACGGTCCTCATCGGCGGCGCGGGCGGCGGGGTCGGCGTGTTCACCGTCCAGCTCGCGCTCCTGGCGGGCGCGCGAGTGATCGGTACGGGGTCGGCAGCCTCAGCCGATGCCCTGCGCGCCCTGGGAGCCGAGCCGGTCACGTACGGCGACGGCCTCGCCGACCGGGTTCGCACGCTGGCGCCGGCCGGTGTCACCGCGGCGATCGACCTGCACGGGACGGACACCGCGCAGGCGGCCCGCAAACTCGGCGTTCCCGACGAGCGCATCACCACCATCGCCGCCGCGGTCGACGGCATCACGCCGGCGAACGGCGCCGACGCGGCCCCGGGCGCCATCGAGGAGATCGCCGCCCTGATCGCGGCGGGT
>KL571621.1:3324-4404 GCA_000715855.1 Actinoplanes liguriensis | reverse complement strand
CCCGCCGGTGAACTGCCCGGTCAGGTGGGTCACCAGCACCGCCGGGGACGGGTGGTCGAACAGCAGCGTGGTGGGAAGTCTCAACCCGGTCGCGGCGGCCAGCCGGTTACGCAGTTCGACCGAGGTGAGCGAGTCGAAGCCGGCCTCCAGGAAGGGCCGTTCCGGGTCGAGCACCTCCGTCTCGGCGTGACCGAGAACGATCGCGGTCTGCCGGCGCACCAGGTCGGTCAGGGCAGTGTGCCGGTCCTCGGCGGACATCCGGGCCAGACCACGCTGGAACGCCTCCAGGGCCTTCTCGTCGGGGCCGGTGCGGGCGGCCGGGACCAGACCGGCCAGCACCGGCGGAACTCCCGGCGCGTGGCGCAATGCGGCGAGGTCGAGCGCCACCGGAACGACAACAGGCAGGTCAACGCCGAGAGCGGCGTCGAAGGCGGCCAGGCCCTGCTCGACGGTGAACGGCAGGACGCCGCCCTGGCGCAGCCGTCGCTTCTCCGCCTCGGTCAGCGTGCCGGCCATGCCGGACTCCCAGAGCCCCCAGGCCAGCGAGGTGGCCGGAACGCCCTCGGCGCGTAACTGCTCGGCGTAGGCGTCGAGGAACGCGTTCGCCGCGGCGTAGTTGGCCTGACCGGGATTGCCCAGGATGCCGGCGGCCGAGGAGAACAGCACCAGCGCCGTCAGGTCCTTCGTGGCGGCGACAAGATTCCTCGCGGCGTCCACCTTGGCCCGGAAGACCGTGGCGACGCGCTCCGGCGTGAGGTCGGTGAGCAGCGCGTCGTCGAGCACGCCGGCCGCGTGGATCACGGCCGTGACGTTCTCCCCGGCCAGGGCCTCGGCGACCGCTTCCGCATCACCGAGGTCGCAGGCGACCGACCGTACCTCCGCGCCTTCGATCGTCGTCGGCTTCGCCGACCTGGCAATCAAGATCAGCTTTTGTACGCCGTGAGCCCGCACGAGATGCCCGGCGATCAGCCGTCCGAGCGTGCCCGTCGCGCCCGTCACCACCACGGCCCCGTCGCCGAAGTCCGGCCGGCCGTCGCCCTGCACCCGCACCAGCCGCGGCGCGAGGACACGACCGTCGCG
>KL571621.1:2695-3099 GCA_000715855.1 Actinoplanes liguriensis | reverse complement strand
GGCAGCGGATAGAACTGGCCGGCCGGCCCGTCGAGCAGGAAGATCCGGCCCGGGTGCTCGGACTGGGCGCTGCGAGCCAGGCCCCACAGCGCCGCGCCCGCCGACACGCCGGCGCGAATCACGATTCGCGAGTCGGACCACGCCGGATCGGCGAGCCACTTCTGCAGCAGATCGAGCAGGGCGACCGTACCGTCGAAGGGGTCTCCGGACGCGGAAGCGTCGACCACCAGCACGTCGGACGGGATCTCCGGCAGGGGGTCGTGGAGGCGGATCATGGGTGCGGGCGTCGCGGCGACGTCCTGCGGGACCCAGTCCACTCCGTAGGTGACCCGGGCCGCGGGCTGCCGGCCGGAGACCGCCCGCAGGGTGAGCCGTTCGACCCGGGCAACCGGCAGGCCGGCCGG
>KL571621.1:1687-2484 GCA_000715855.1 Actinoplanes liguriensis | reverse complement strand
GTATAAGAGACAGGGATGGTGGCGCCGGCCGTGCCGAAGCGGTGCACTCCGGCGAACGCGAACGGGAGCCGCAACCCCTCCCCGGGCAGCATCGCGGCCGGTCCGATCGCGTGCAGAACCGCGTCGAACAGAGCGGGGTGCGGGTTGAGCCCGTCCGCCGGCGCCTCGGTGTGGATCTCGGCGAAGACCTCGTCGTCGCGGCGCCACAGCCGTCGCAGACCGCGGAAGGACGGCCCGTAGCCGAGGCCGGCGTCGGCGAACGTGTCGTAGAGCCCGGCGATCGGGAGTTCCTCGGCGCCGGCCGGCGGCCACTGCACGAGGTCCGCGTCGAGGTCGGGGGCCGGGACGCCGGCGAGTGTGCCGGAGGCGTGCAGCGTCCAGTCGCCGGTGTCGCCGTCCCGGCTGTGAATGGCGATTCGGTTCTCGGAGACGGTCACCCGCACCGGCGTCGAGCCGGCGGCCGCAAGCGTCAGCGGCGTCTGGAGCAGCAACTCCTCCACGGCGGGGAGACCGGCGTGCTCGCCCGCGGTCAGCGCCAGCTCGACCAGCGCGACGCCGGGGACGATCGCCTGGCCGGCCACGGTGTGCTCGGTCAGCCACGGCTGCGCGACCGGGTCGAGCATTCCGGTCATGACCAGCGTCGCCGAGTCCGGGACCTGGATCGCGGCGCCCAGCACCGGATGGCCGGTCGGCTCCAGGCCGAGACCGTGGGCGTCGCCGCCGCGACCGGCCCGGGGGCGCGGCCAGAGGCGGCGGTGGGTGAACGGGTAGGTCGGCAGATCCGCATGGCCGGACCC
>KL571621.1:386-1431 GCA_000715855.1 Actinoplanes liguriensis | reverse complement strand
GCTCACGCCGTCCACGTAGAGCTTCGCGACGGCGGTGAGCAGCGTCTCCACCTCGGGGCGTCCCCGGCGCAGGGTGGCTACCGCATCCGGGACGAGAGTGGCGAGGACCGTGTCCGGGCCGACCTCGATGGCCCGGTCGGCGTCGAGCAAGGCCGCCGCGTCGGCGAAGCGGACCGGCTCGCGGACCTGGGCGACCCAGTACTCCGGGTCGGTCCAGCGCAGGGGCCGGCCCGGCTCGGCGGTGGAGATGGCCCGGAGGCGCGGTTCGGAAAACGAAAGCGCGTTCACTTCCTGGCGGAAGGCCGGGAGCATCGGGTCCATCAGGCGGGAGTGGAACGCGTGGCTGGTGCGCAGCCGGGTCGTCTTCCAGCCGTGCGCCTTGACCTCGGCGACCTCGGATGCGAGGCCCGCGACCACCACCGAGCCCGGGGTGTTGATCGCCGCGATGTCGAGTCGCGGGAAAGCGGCACGGATCTCGGACTCCCCGGCCTGCACCGCGGTCATCGCCCCGCCGGCCGGGAGCGCCTGCATGAGCCGGGCGCGCGCGGAGACCAGGGTCGCGGCGTCCGGCAGGGAGAGGACACCCGCCGCGTACGCCGCGGTGACCTCGCCGATCGAATGCCCGATCACGACGTCGGGCCGGATGCCCCAGGACCGCAGCAGCGCGAGCAGGGCCACCTCCACGGCGAAGATCGCGGGCTGGGCCCATCCGGTCTGGTCGGGCTCCAGATCGGCCGGGATGCCGAGCAGCGCGGCGACCTCGTCGTGGGCGGCCGCGAATACCGGGAACGCCCGGTGGAGCTCGTGTCCCATGCCGGTGCGCTGGCTGCCCTGGCCGGTGAAGAGGAACGCGAGGCGGCCGGGGCGGGCCACGCCCCGGACGGTCGGGCCGTCGCGTCCGATGCGCACCGCGCGGTGGGCAAGCGAGGCGCGGGTGGCGAGCGTGCGGGCCACCTCGGAGTCGGGGAGATCGAGCCGGTCGGCGAGTTTGGCGTCCAGCGCGGTCTCGTCGGCGGCGCTGAACACGAACGGCGCCACCGCCGAC
>KL571621.1:0-129 GCA_000715855.1 Actinoplanes liguriensis | reverse complement strand
CGAGCCCCGCCGACCGCGCTCCCGGCTGCGGCCGCGCTCTCCCCCTCCGCCGCGCTCTCCCCCTCCGCCGCACTCTCGCCCTCGGCCGCGCTCTCGCCCTCGGCCGGGCTCCCGGCTCCGGCCATCGGT
>KL571620.1:3009-3152 GCA_000715855.1 Actinoplanes liguriensis | reverse complement strand
TGACCGACATGACCGACATGACTCCCCGGCTCCGCCTGTCCGGGATCGCGAAGCGGTTCGGCGCGGTGCGCGCGATCCAGGAGGCGGACCTGGAGATCAAGCCGGGACGGGTGCATGCCCTGGTCGGCGAGAACGGGGCCGGC
>KL571620.1:1988-2688 GCA_000715855.1 Actinoplanes liguriensis | reverse complement strand
CACGGTCGCGGAGAACATCTTCCTCGGCCGCGAGCTGAAGAGAGCCGGACGGGTCGACTGGGCGGAGCAGAACAGGCGGGTGGTCGAGCTGCTGGAGCGGCTCGGCCTCCCGGCCCGCTACGCGACCGCCCCGGTGAACACGCTCTCGGTCGCCGAACAGCAGCAGGTCTCGATCGCGAAGGCCCTGGCGGCCGAGGCCGGCGTGCTGATCCTCGACGAGCCCTCGGCCATCCTCACCGACGCCGAGATCGAGGTGCTTTTCGACGTCGTCCGCAGGCTGACCGCGGAAGGCGTCGCGGTCATCTACATCTCGCATCGCCTGGACGAGTTGTTCCGCATCGCGGACGAGGTCACGGTGATGCGAGACGGAAAAACAATTGGGACGTACGACATCAGCGACCTCACCGTGCGGAAGATCGCCGAGTTGATGGTCGGCGGGATCCTCTCGGACGAGCGTCCGCACCGGACGGTCCCCGACGGCCCGGCGGTCCTGGAGCTGAACGGGCTCGCCCGCTCCGGCAAGTTCCACGACGTCGACGTGCACGTGCGCGCCGGTGAGATCGTCGCCCTCTACGGCCTGGTCGGCTCGGGCGTCTCCGAGATCGCGGCCAGCATCTACGGCATCGACCGTGCCACCGCCGGTGACCTACGGGTCGACGGCAAGCCGGCCGATCCGCGCTCGCCCCGGGACGCGCAGCGA
>KL571620.1:669-1779 GCA_000715855.1 Actinoplanes liguriensis | reverse complement strand
CTCGGGATCGCGCTGCTGCCGGCGAACCGTAAGGCCGAGGGCATGTTCGGTTTCCAGTCGATCGCGTTCAACATCTCCGCGGGGCATCTCCCGCTGTTCTCCCGTTTCGGAACGTTCCTGGATCGCGGCCGGGAGAGGAGCGTCGCCGTCGACCTGATCAGGCGGCTGTCGGTGAAGACGCCCAGCGAACGGCAGCCGATCAGCGCGATGTCCGGCGGCAACGCGCAGAAGGTGGTTCTGGCGCGGCAGCTGGTCGAGCGGCCGAAGGTGCTGATCCTGGCCGAGCCCACGCAGGGCGTCGACGTCGGCGCCAAGGAGGAGATCCACCGGATCATCACCGAGCTGGCCGAGAGCGGAACCGCGGTTCTCGTGGTGACCTCGGATCTGCCGGAGGCGCTGCGCATCGCGGACCGCATCCAGGTGGTCCGGGGTGGCACCACGACCGCGTCGTTCGGCCCGGACGCCAGCCAGGTCGACCTGCTCGCCGCGGCCGCGGGAGGCGACGAGTGAACGGCGATTCGCGGCTGCGGGCGCGGTTCAACGGTGCCGCCCGGGTGCTGCCCTCCCCGGTGACCAGCCAGGAGGTGGTGCTGGTCGGGGTGATCGCGATCCTCTGGGTGGCGCTGGCGGTCAGCACTCCGGCGTTCATGACCGCGGGGTCGATCCAGCCGCTGCTGGTGGCGACGGCGCCGATCGCGCTGGTCGGGGTCGGCATGACGATCGTGATCATCACGGGCGGCATCGACGTGTCGGTCGGTGGCGCGATCATGGTGTGCTCGGTGCTGACCGCGAAGGCGCTGGTCGCGAAGGCGCTGGTCGGCGACGGGGTCGGCCTGGGCGTGGCGGTGCTGCTGTCGGTCGCCGTGGGCGGGCTGCTCGGGCTGGTCAACGGGGTGCTGATCGCCTACGGGCGGGTGCACGCCATCATCATCACGTTCGGCACCGCGAACCTGTTCATGTTCGCCGGCCTGCGGATCTTCGGGTCCGGGACGGTCAACGGGATCCCCGGCACGCTGGCGTTCTTCGGGCGCGGGCCGGACGGGCGGACGTTCGGCCTCCCGCACGCGTTCCTGATCACGCTGCTGATCACCGGGCTGGCCTGGTGGTATC
>KL571620.1:0-480 GCA_000715855.1 Actinoplanes liguriensis | reverse complement strand
TGGTATCTGCGGCACACGGCGGGTGGCCGGCACTTCTTCGCGATCGGCGGGGACGCCGTCGCCGCCCGGCTCGCGGGGGTGCGGGTGCAGCGGCGGGTCCTGCTCGCGTACCTGATCACGGGTTTGCTGGTCGGCCTGGCGAGCTGTTTCGTCATCGCGCAGGGCACGTCCACGCTCGATCAGTCGGTCGGCTCCGGCAAGGAGCTCGCGGTGATCGCAGCCGTCGTCATCGGCGGCACGTCGATCATGGGCGGGCGCGGCTCGGTGCTCGGGACGCTGCTGGGCGCGCTGCTCGTGCAGTCGGTCGCCTCCGGCGTGACCCAGTTGGGCTGGCGCTCGCAGCTCTCCGACCTGTTCGTCGGCCTCTTCATCATCGTGGCGGTCGGTGCCGACCTGCTGCGCGCCCGCGCGAGGAGGAACCGATGACCGCCGTGGCCGTCGCATCCCGCGAGTCGTTCGGTGCTCGTGCCCTGCGGATCC
>KL571619.1:2486-2758 GCA_000715855.1 Actinoplanes liguriensis | reverse complement strand
GGTTCGCTTTTCGAAGGGATCATCCCGGCGGACCTGCCGACCTATGCGTTCCAGCGACGGCGCTACTGGATCGAGGACGCCCCGGCCGGCGTCACCGCGGGCGGCAGTGATGACGACGGGTTCTGGACCACGGTCGAGCGGGGCGACCTCTCCGCCCTGGCCGAGCAGCTCCGGCTCCCGGCGACCACACTCGCCGACCTGGTGCCGGCCCTGGCTTCCTGGCGCGCCCGCACCCGCGAGACGGCCCGGACGGACGGCTGGCGATACCGCGT
>KL571619.1:1183-2298 GCA_000715855.1 Actinoplanes liguriensis | reverse complement strand
ATGTGTATAAGAGACAGGGCTCCGGCCCTGTCCTCGGCTCCGGCTCCGGCCTCAGCTCCGGCTCCGGCGTCCTCGGCTCCGGCCTCGGCGATTCTTACCGGCACCTGGGCAGTGGTCGGTGACAACCGCCTCGCTGATCTGCTGGAACGACACGGCGCGACGGTTGTCCCCCTGGCTGACGCCACCAGCGGCATCGTCGCCGCCCCGGCCTCGCTGATCGAGGCGTTCTATCTGGTCAAGTCGCTGATCGGTAGGACCGTCCCGGTCTGGTTCGTGACCCGTGGCGCGGTTGCCGCCGCCCGCGTCGACGTCGGCCAGGCCGCGCTCTGGGGCTTCGGGCGCGCGGCCGGCCTGGAGCACCCGGAGCTCTGGGGCGGTCTGCTCGACCTGCCCGAGACGGTCGACGCCCGGACCGGGACCCGGATCGCCGAGGTGCTCGCCGGTGCGCTCGGCGCCGAGGATCAGATCGCGGTCCGCGGAAACGGAATCCTGGTTCGCCGCCTGACCCCGGCCGCCGCGACCGGCGCGCCCGGCTGGCGTCCGCGTGGCACGGTCCTGATCGCGGGCGGCACCGGTGGGCTGGGCTCGCAGGTGGCCCGGTGGGCGTCCGAGAACGGCGCCGAGCGCCTGATCCTGGTCTCCCGTCGTGGTGGCGCGAGCGACCTTCCGAATACTTCGGTGCACGCGTGCGACCTGGCCGACCGGGACGCGGTGGCGGCGCTGCTCGCCGCGGTCGGGCCGGTCGCCGCGGTCGTGCACGCGGCCGGTGTCGGCGAGGACCTTCTGCTGGCCGACGCCGATGAAAATCACCTGCACCGGGTCGTCGACGGCAAGGTGAAAGCCGCCGAAAACCTCGACGAGCTGGCCGGGGACGTCGACGCGTTCGTCGTGTTCTCCTCGATCTCCGGCATCTGGGGCAGTGCGACCCAGACCGCGTACGGCGCGGCGAACGCGGCCCTGGACGCGCTGATCGCCCGCCGTCGCGCGGACGGCAAACCCGGCACCGCAATCGCGTGGGGCCCGTGGGCCCAGGTCGGGATGGCCGCCGACGAGGAGGTGGCCGGCCAGTTGCGGCGTCGCGGACTGAACCCGATGCCGCCGGCCGGGGCGCTGGC
>KL571619.1:0-987 GCA_000715855.1 Actinoplanes liguriensis | reverse complement strand
CCCGCCGGCCGGGGCGCTGGCCGCACTCGGCGCCGCGGTGGGCGCGGGCGACGACCAGGTGACCATTGCGGACGTACGCTGGGAAGACTTTTTGCCGCTCTTCACCGCGACCCGCGAGCGGCCTCTCTTCACCCGCCTCGCCCCGGTGGCGAACCCCGCGTCGCGGCAGGAGACCGGTTTCGCCGCCACGCTCGCGTCGCTGCCCGCGGCCGAACGGCGCCGCGCGGTACTCGACCTGATCCGTGCCGAGGTCGCCGCGGTGCTTCAAGGAGCTCGGCTTCGACTCGCTCACCGCGGTCGACCTGCGCAATCGCCTGCAGGCCGCGACCGGTCTGGCGTTGCCGGCGACGCTTGTCTTCGACTATCCGAACTCGGCGTTGCTCGCGACGTTCGCGCTGGCCCGGCTCGCCCCGGACACGGTCGTCTCGGACGCGACCGTGGCCCGCGTGGTGGCCGCGACCGGCGACGACCCGATCGTGATCGTCGGCATGGGACTGCGGCTTCCCGGCGGGGTCGAGACGCCCGAGCAGTACTGGGACCTGATCGCCTCCGGCGGTGAGGGCATCGGTCCGTTCCCGGTCGACCGTGGCTGGGACCTGGACCGGCTCTACCACCCCGACCCGGACCATCCGGGCACCTTCTATGCGCGTGAGGGCGGCTTCCTCTACGGCGCCGGCGACTTCGACGCCGGGCTGTTCGGTGTCTCGCCGCGCGAGGCCACCGCGATGGACCCGCAGCAGCGCCTGCTCCTGGAGACGTCCTGGGAGGCGTTCGAGGCGGCCGGGGTGAACCCGCTCGGCCTGCGCGGCGAGCCGGTGGGCGTCTTCGTCGGCGCCTCCTTCATGGGGTACGGAAGCGGTCCGCGCGACGAGTCCGACGGGGTCGAGGGCCACCTGCTCACCGGTACGGCCTCGTCGGTCATATCCGGCCGCATCTCGTACACGTTCGGATTGGAGGGCCCGGCCGTCACCGTCGACACGGCCTGTT
>KL571618.1:611-1733 GCA_000715855.1 Actinoplanes liguriensis | reverse complement strand
ACTCGATCCACACGCCCGGGCCGTCGATGCGCAGGTAGTCGCCCTGCGTGTCGTAACCGGTGGTGCCGGAGATCCCGACGAAGGTCTTGTCGAGGTCCTTCTCGTACGCCTTCATCAGCTGCGCCGCGGTGGCGTCGTCGGCGACCGAGACCCACGGCTTGATCGCGTCCAGGACCAGCTTCTTCTGCTTGGCCGAGAGCGCCTTGACCGCGATGCCCTCCTTGGTGGCCGGGAACTGGCCGTCCTCGTCCGGGCCGAGCAGCACGTCGCTGAACGACTCGGTGAGGGTGGCCTTGGCCAGCTGCTTGGTGGTGAGGCTGGTGCCGAGCGCGGCGATGGCCTTCGACTGGTTGGCGAGGGCCTCCACGGTGGTGCCGTCGTCATCGGTGAAGGTGGTCGGCTCGACGCCGACGAAGAACGGGGTGGTGCCGGCGACCTTGCCGTTGGAGTAAGTCAGGTTCACGGCCAGGTGGTGGCCGCCGAAGTGCAGCTGCCAGGTGCCGGTCGCCGACGGGGTGCCGAGGAAGGCCAGGTAGTAGAGGCCGCTGCCGTAGCCGCCGCCTCCACCGCCGCCACCCGGGTTGCCCGACGGCGGGATGCCGGACGGGATGTCGGTGGGCACGTCCGAGGCGGTCGCGGACGGGTCCGCCGACGCCGCGGCGGACGCGGACGGGTCAGCCGAGACCTCGCCCGACGGCGGAGTGCCGCCGCCACCGCTGCTGCCCTGCGCGGCGAGGTTGTCGTCGGCCGCGAGAATGTCGCTGATCTGGTCGAAGCCGCTGCCCGTGCCGGTGCCGGTGGCCGCCGCGAGGACTGCCTTGGCGAGAGTCACCTGGTCGTCGGTGAGGGTGCCGAGCTGAATGCCGACCCGGCAGGACGAACCGCACGGCAGGTTCGACCAGGCGGTGGCGTTGTCCTGAGTGAGGTCCAGCAGGACTTCGGCCTTCTGGTCGTCGGTGAGGCTGGCCACGAACGCGTTCGCCGCGTTCACCAGGCCGGTGACGCCCTTGGCGCCGCGCGTCGGGTCCTTGACGGCCGCCGCGGTGGTCTTGGCGCCGCCCTTGTTGCCGGTGACCGTGGCGGCGTTGGCCGTGGCGACACCCGCGCCGAGCAGGGCGACGG
>KL571618.1:0-466 GCA_000715855.1 Actinoplanes liguriensis | reverse complement strand
CTCAGAGATGTGTATAAGAGACAGGCCGTGGCCAGAGCCACTCCGCGCCAGCGCCGATTCGCCGCCTTGGCGTGGCGGCCGGTTTCGTCTTTCACAGAAAACTCCCCAAAAATGGTTGAGCGTTGAAGGAAGGCCTTTGTGGCTCCATTCCTGCTGCATTTCAGCATCAGCGTCAACGGAGAGCAAGTTTTGCGACCCCGATTAACCTGTGAATCATTCATAGGAATCGGAGGGGCCGCTTGAGCTGGGAGAATGCTGTTACCGGCAACGTTGTTTTCAACTGACGCGCAGGTTTCGCAAGGCTCCCCACCTGGGCTGAGCTGTGTCCGCTTAGCTTTCAGCTGTGAATTCTATGAATTGCCTTAGGGGTTCCTGGAGGTCTTGCGTCCTGGTAAAGATGCCGACAATGATGATTCCGCATCGCCTGGAAAATGCTCGTGGGCCCGCTTTCCACTGGGTCAGCAAT
>KL571617.1:1483-1965 GCA_000715855.1 Actinoplanes liguriensis | reverse complement strand
TCTTGAACTCGCCGCTTGACATCCATAGGAGCATCCCTCCCACCCCCAGCCGGCGTTGAGGGCTCTCCCCGCCCGTCGTGGCGGCCGTGACCACCAGCCGAAGCCCGTCAGCTGGCGCAGACGGCTCTCCCAGCCCTCCAAATGCGCCCTGAGCGCCAGCCGCGCTGGCCGAGCTGGCGCTGGGAGCTGTTTTGGGGGCTGTCCGCGACCGTAAGTACCAGCCGGGCTGTCGGGGCTGGCGCTGGTGGCTGTCTTGGGGGTGGTCCAGGACCGTGGGTGCCAGCTGTGCTGTTCGAGCTGGTGCTGGGGGCTGTTTTAGGGGCTGTTTGCGACCGTGGGTGCCAGCTCGTGGGTTGGCGGGCCTTCGGCCTTGGGTGGGCGGTGTCTGCTCGGGTTGACCGGGCGGGATCAGCTGGGGCGGGTGGGGTTGGTTTCGGTTTGAGCGGGACCAGCCACGGAGATCGCCCTGGAGGGCTTTGCGT
>KL571617.1:0-1152 GCA_000715855.1 Actinoplanes liguriensis | reverse complement strand
TCTTGAAGTTGATCTTCGGGTTGGCCCTGGACTAGCTCTGATCTTCGGGTTAGCGCCTGGGCTGGCGCTGATCTTCGAGTTGGCCCTGGGCTGGCTCTGATCTTCGGGTTGGCTCTGGGCGGGCACGGTGAAGGGGCGCCTCTTGCGAGGCGCCCCTGATCACGCGTCTTCAGTTTTGGGGGACCGCTGTTGCTGTTAGTTGCTGGAGTTCGACATCATGTTCGCACCACGCCAGGTGAATTCCGGATCGGCGGAGAACTGCACCGCGATCTTCACCAGGTCCTCGGCGTAACGGTTGGCGTGGTGGCCACAGAACACCAGATCACCACCACCAGCCAGGGTCAAACGGAGCTTCCCGGCTGCATTGCAGCGGTCGCACCGTTCATCGGCTGCTGTGCCGGCCAGGCTTCCCGCTGGCGGCGTGAGAGTCGGGGTCATCGCCTTCCTCCTCTGTTCGTCACCGATGAACATGTTCCTCGGCTACTGCTAACACATGGTGCAACACGCTGCACCCTTGCTGCCTTCCCGAAGTGCCCCGGGGGGACCGAGGTCACACCGGTTCCGACTAGTGTGCCGTGATCCCAGGGTGCCACGTCAACGATCACTTCTGCACAACGGTCTGATCACCACCCGTTGATGTACGGGTGGTGACCAAATGGACACGTAATGTTGACTGAAAGTCCTAGTCGAGGTAGTCGCGCAGAACCTGCGACCGTGACGGGTGCCGCAGCTTCGACATCGTCTTGGACTCGATCTGCCGGATCCGCTCCCGGGTCACGCCGTAGACCTGACCGATCTCGTCCAGCGTGCGCGGCTGACCGTCGGTCAGGCCGAACCGCAGCCGGACCACGCCCGCCTCGCGCTCGGAGAGCGTCTGCAGCACCTGCTGGAGCTGGTCCTGCAGCAGCGAGAAGGAGACCGCGTCGACCGCGACGACCGCCTCGGAGTCCTCGATGAAGTCGCCGAGCTGGCTGTCGCCCTCGTCGCCGATCGTCTGGTCCAGGGAGATGGGCTCACGCGCGTACTGCTGGATCTCCAGCACCTTCTCGGGCGTGATGTCCATTTCCTTGGCCAGCTCCTCCGGGGTGGGCTCACGGCCCAGATCCTGGAGCAGCTCGCGCTGGATGCGGCCGAGCTTGTTGATGACCTCGA
>KL571616.1:3450-3862 GCA_000715855.1 Actinoplanes liguriensis | reverse complement strand
TGTGTATAAGAGACAGCCTCGGACGAGGGTCTGCGGCTCACCGCCGCGGCCCCGTTGACCACGGCGGACATCGTGCTCGACGCCGACGACACGGTGCACGACCCGCAGTGGTACCAGGCGGCCGCCGGGGTGCGGGGCGTGCGGAGCGTCGACCCGCAGTACGCACGGACGGTCAGCGTCTTCGGCGGCGACCGGCGCGGCTCGGCCAACGTGCAGAGCATCCCGGCGACCGCGTCGGTGCGCTGGTTCACCGTCGACGAGGGCACCTGGCCGAGCGCGGCCGGGCAGGTCGTCGCCGACCGGCGGACCCTCACCGACCTCGGCGTCGGGGTCGGCGCCCACCTCGACTTCCGGCAGGGCACGGCCGCCCCGGTGCCGGTGACCGTGGTCGGCTCGGCCGATCTCGGCTTCC
>KL571616.1:2080-3209 GCA_000715855.1 Actinoplanes liguriensis | reverse complement strand
GCCGGCCGGTTCGCCGGTGGCAACACCCAGCTGGTCGTGCTGATGCTGGCGTTCGCCGCGGTGGCGCTGCTCGCGTCGATCCTGGTCATCGCGAACACCTTCCAGGTGATCGTCTCCCAGCGGGTCCGCCAGGTCGCGTTGCTGCGGCTGGTCGGCGGGCACCGCCGCCAGGTGAGCCGGGTGGTGCTGGCGGAGGCGGCGATCGCCGGGAGCATCGGCGCGGTGATCGGCGCGGTCGCCGGTGTCGGGCTCGGCTATCTCGGGGCCGGCCTGCTCGACATCAACGGCGGCGGCCTGGCGGTCAACCCGATCGTGCTGGCGCTGTGTGTGCTCACCGGGGTGGGCGCCACGGTCGTCGCGGCCTGGGCGCCGGCCCGCCGTGCGACCCGGGTTCCCCCGGTGCGCGCGCTGCAGGAGGTGCCGGACGCTCTTCCCGCACAGGTCCGCGGCGGGCGCCGCCTGGTCGCCGGGCTGATCCTGATCGGCCTGGCCGTGGGCGTGCTGGGTCTCGCCGCGATCGGCACCTCCCTGCCGCTCGCGCTGGTCGGCGGGGTGCTGCTCGCCGCCGGGCTGCTGACCGCGCTGCCGCTGGGCATCGCCCTGCTGTTGCCGCCGGCGGCGCGCGGCCTGGAACGGTTCGGGGTGGCGGCGAGCCTGGCCGGCAGCAACCTCCGGCAGAACGCGCGCCGGACGGCGTCGGCGACGATGGCCGTGGTCGTCGGGGCCGCGCTGATCACCGGCCTGGCCGTGGCCTCGGCGAGCGGGCGGGCCACGGTGGAGGCCGACCTGGAGGCGCGCTATCCGGTGGCGGTCAGCGTGCACACCGACGGCGCGGCGATCGACGACCGCACGGTCCGGGCGCTGTCCGGGATCACCGGGCTGACCACGGCCACCGTGGCGACGAGCGCGGCGACGTTCCCGGCCGCGGGCAAACCCACGCCGGCCCGGATCGCGGCGCTCCCCACCGACGTGGCCGGGCGCCTCGCGCCGGAGCTGAGCGCGTCCACCGGGGACCCGGTGCTGCTGGTGCCGGCCTCCTACCTGACGGCGCGCGGGCTGACGGACGGTGCTCCGCTCACGGTCACGGCCGGCGGGCGGGACCTGCGGTTCACCGCCCGGGGCTCGCGGC
>KL571616.1:1577-1904 GCA_000715855.1 Actinoplanes liguriensis | reverse complement strand
GTGTATAAGAGACAGGTCCTGACCGCCGCCGGGGTCCGGACCGTGCCGACCACGGTCTGGGGCACCGCGCCGGGCGGCTTCGACCGGGAGACGCTGGCCGCCGACGTCAACGCGGTGGCGGCACGCGACGCCGGTGTGGAGGTCGGCGGCGGTGTCACCGAGGGCGGCGACATCATGAACGTCCTGTCCATCCTGCTCGGACTGTCGCTGGGCATGCTGGCGGTCACCGTGGTGATCGCGCTGCTCGGCATCGCCAACCTGCTCGGCCTCTCGGTGATCGAACGAACCCGGGAGATGGCCCTGCTGCGGGCGCTCGGCACCCGCCGG
>KL571616.1:0-1216 GCA_000715855.1 Actinoplanes liguriensis | reverse complement strand
GGCGAGCCACGCGGATCGCCCCCGCGGAAGGGCTCGTGCGATAGCCGTGCGCGGTGAAGGACGATCCGAGACGCCGGCCCGGGCGTCTCGGATCGTCCCCGTTTCCTGACCAGAAATTTGCATAAATACATGTATGATTCGAAAGAGCAGTAATTCGATGGTTTTTGTGCACTATCAAATCTCGTACGGCTACATTGCCCGGGGGAGGCATGGCGGACGTACTGGTGGTGGCCGAGGAGGCCCTGGTCTCGATCGGCATCAAGATGATCCTGGAGACGATGGGTGGCTTCTCCGTCGTCGCCGCTGACCGCGACAGCGCGCTCGCCGCGGTCAGCGAGCACCGGCCCGCGGTCGTCCTGCTGGACGCGCACGCGACCCTGCCGGAGAGCGTGCCGCTGCTGACCCGGCTGCGCGACCTGGAGTCCGGGCCGGCGCTGGCGGTGCTGGCCACGCTGGCGGCGTCCAGCACCGTGCTGGAGTCGCTGCGCGGTGGCGCCTGCGGCTTCCTGCTCAAGGACAGTCAGCCGGAGCAACTGGTCGCGGCGGTCCGCGCGCTGGCGTCCGGGGTGACCGTGCTGGCGCCGGAGGCCTCGTCGATCATGCTGGGCGCGGCCTGCCGGGGCACTCCGGCCGCCGAGAACGCGGTCGACGAGGTCAAACAGCTCTCCGACCGGGAACAGGCCGTTCTGGGGTTGATCGGGCAGGGGCTGACCAACGCGGAGATCGCCGGGCGCCTGTTCATCAGCGACTCCACGGTCAAGGAGTACGTCAGCGTCATCCTGCGCAAGCTCGGTGTGGCCAACCGGGTGCAGGCCGCCGTGCTGGCGTACGCCGCCGGCCTCACCACCGACGAGCTGGCCTGACCCGGGTCACGCCGGCGCGGTCAGCCCGAGCTCGGCGGCCAGCAGCTCGTAGGACCGGCGCCGGGGCGGCCGCCCCGGGACAGTTCGTGGTGAGCATGACCTCGGCCACGTCGTACACCTTGCGCAGTCGCCGGATCTCCTCGCCGACCGTCTCCGCCGTGCCGGAGATCTGCAGGTACGGCCGGCTCGCGCGCATCGCCAGGTCCTCCTCGGTCAGCGTGTACCGCTGGGCGTCCGCCAGGTTCGGCACGCCACCCCGGTAGTCGTCGTCCGGCCGGACCTGGGCCCGCCATCCGGTGGTGCACGACATCCAGAAGCCGGTGGCCAGCTCCTCGGCTGTCTCTTATACACAT
>KL571615.1:2801-3743 GCA_000715855.1 Actinoplanes liguriensis | reverse complement strand
TGCTGCCGGACCGGGACCGCCATGAGATGGGCAGCCGGATCGGCATCGCCATCTTCTCCGTCCTCGCACTGCTGGTGAGCCCCGAGCAGGTCGGCGGGACCCGTGGAACGTCTGTCTCTTATACACATCGGTCGTAGGGCGCGCCCGCCTGGACCCTTCCCGAGCGATGGCGTGGACCGACGTCGTCTGATAATTTGCACACGTGTTCAAATTCCTCGAAGCTGCCCGGTCCGCGTCCGGGCGGCGGGAGCGTGTGTTCGCGGCCTTCCTGAGGGTGTCCGCAGGGCTGATGCTGCTAGGGGCGGGCGTCACCCACCTCACCGTCGCGCGAACCGAGTTCCAGGCTCAGGTGCCGGCGTGGTTCCCCGCCGATCCGGATGCCGTGGTGCTGGTCTCCGGAGTGCTGGAGATCTTGATCGGCGGCGCCGTCGTTGTGCTGCGCCGGTGGCGGGCCCTGACCGGCCTGGTGATGACGGCGTTTCTCGTCGCGGTCTTCCCGGGCAACATCGCCCAGTACGTGGGCCACGTCGACGGTTTCGGCCTCGACACCGACCGGGCGCGGCTGATGCGCCTGGTCTTCGAACCACTGTTGTGGGCTTGGGCGTTCTTCCCGTCGCACGCCTGGCGTCTGGTGCTGGAACTGGTGCGGCCGGCACCGGTCAGTGACCGGTCTCAATCCTGAGCCGGGCTGCGCACCGCGTCTTGGATACGCGCGGCAGGCGCGGCGATGCCGGGGCCGAGCGGCGGTAGCGACTACCGGCCACCGGGGCGGATCAGCTCGACGATCTGCGCGCACTCGTGGGCGGTGAGCAGCGTGGCCGAGCGCTCGACGGCCCACAGCAGGTGCTCCGGGCGGGTGCCGACGACGTTGACGGCGGGGTTGTCGCCGAGGCCGGGCGTGGGCTGCCCGTGCAGGAGCATGACCGCGGTGCGTACCGGCAG
>KL571615.1:1983-2543 GCA_000715855.1 Actinoplanes liguriensis | reverse complement strand
ATGTGTATAAGAGACAGGGCGGACACGGTCCGGCCGGACCTCGACGGCCCAGACGCCGGCCGGGCCGATCAGCACGTGGGTGGTGTCGCCGCGCAGCAGCGTCCACGAGTCGTCGAGCTCGGCGAGGGCGTCGACCAGCGCCTGCTCACCGAGGATTGCGACGGCCTGCCGGCGGGCGCGGTCGGCGATCTGCCGGCGGTCCAGGTCGGCTTCGGTGACGGCCTGCAAGGCGATTCGGGTACGGGCGCAGGCCTGCCGCTCGGCCTCGGTGCTGATCCGCAGAGCACGGCGCCACCAGATCTTCGTACGGCGAAATCGGTTGAGGTCTTCGCGGGCGTCGAAGTACTCCTCGTGCGAGGCGGTGACTGCCATCTCGGCCTCGCGCAGCCGGTGGACCGTGCGGTGCAGTTGCCGGCCGTCGTGGCCGGACAGGGCGTGTACCTGCATCGGGGCGCTCCTCACGGGTGGTTGACGGTCAGGTTCAGCAGCAGATCCGCGGCAAGGCGGTCGGTGGCGGTGTCCGCGTCGACGCCGGCCTCGGCGAGCGCCCGGTGCAGCTG
>KL571615.1:448-1762 GCA_000715855.1 Actinoplanes liguriensis | reverse complement strand
GAGCCGGCGGCGGGCCTGTTCACGGTCGGTGTCGATCCACTCGTACGCGGTGTCGGCCGCGACCGTCTGCCCGGCGGCCGCGGCGACGGCGGCGCGCAGGTGCCGTAGGCGAGCCTGATCGTCGTGCGCGGTGGCGGCCGCGCTCTGCGCGTCGAGGACCTGCCACCAGTCGACGTCGACCAGGTCCGGATTGAGGTGGTAGCGGCCGCCGGTGTTGGGGACCGGCTCGATCCGGCCGGTGGTCTGCGGGGCGATCGCTCGGACCTGGGCGCGGATGATGGTGCGCAGGTTGGCGACGGTGGTGGAGAGCCGGTCGGTGGCGCGCTGCACGGTGATGTCGGGCCAGAGGGCTTCCATGATGTCGCCGAGGGCGGCGCCGTCGCGGTTGAGGACCAGCAGGACGCACAGTTCCAGGCTCTTGGTGCGCAGGCCGCGGACCGGATTACCGGCCAGGTCGAGGATCGCGGGCCGGCCCAGAACGCGGATCGCTACCTTGCCCGGGGCGGGTTCGGCGGGTGTCGGCTCCGCTTCGAGGACGGCCAGTTCACCGGCGTCGGTGGTGCCGTCCGGGGCCACCTCCAGCGTGGTGCCCGACGGCCACGGGCCGAGCAGGGTGACGTCGATGCCGAGCGGCTCACCGAGACGCGCGGCGCTCGCCAGCCGGGCGTGCCACTCCTGATCGGGGACCTCGGTGAGCAGCAGCAGCGTCGGCTTGGGCGGGGCGGCGTCGTCGTCGAGCTCGTCGATCAGGCGGCTGCGGCGGATGATCTCCTCGTCGAGCAGTGCGAGCGCGCCGGCGAAGTCGTCGGTGACGGTCACCCTCTCGCCGCCTTTCGCGTGCGGCAGCAGGCTGGTCAGCATTGCCCTGGTGGTGACGGCGACAGTGTCGTCGAGGGCGCCGGCGAGGACGGCGGCCAGCGCGGCACGGGCGGCTCCCGAGGCTCCGGGGCCGCTCAGCGCGGTGATCGGGTCGTCCGGCAGCGGGGTCAGCGGGGCGACGGGGCGCACCGGGGTTGCGGTCGCCGCCTCGGCGGCGGGTTGCCTGCGGCGCCAGAGCAGACCTCCCGCGTACGCGAAACCGGCAGTTGCGGTGAGTGCGGCGAAGCCGAGCGGGGCAGCGGAGCTGGAGTGGCCGCGAGCGGGTTGCGATGCCGCTTGCGGCGAGGACGTTGCGGGTGGCGGGGTCACGCTGTCGTCGGACTTCGCCGGCGGGGGAGCCGGCCGCGGTGTGACCGGCGCGGCCTCGGGCAGGCGCAGCTTCCAGCCGGGATAGATGACGTCCGGATCGGTGAGGCGGCCGCCGACGGCCGGGAA
>KL571615.1:0-203 GCA_000715855.1 Actinoplanes liguriensis | reverse complement strand
GCCGGGAACCGCTTGCCGCGATTGAGCTTGAAGATGGTGGGCCAGCGGTCGGGGTCACCGAGGCGCTGCTTGGCGATCTTGGAGAGGGTGTCGCCCTTGTGGACCGTGTAGGTCGGCGGCTGGTGGTCTGCGACGGTCTTCTGGGGCAGGGCCTGGGCGGCGGTTGCGACAGGCGGAGCGGCTGCGGCGGCGGGGGAGTAGCC
>KL571614.1:3121-3858 GCA_000715855.1 Actinoplanes liguriensis | reverse complement strand
CAGAGATGTGTATAAGAGACAGCTCACGAGCAGCCGAGCCCGCTCTGGCGAAAGCTCTCCTCGCCCGGGCCGCACATCTGCGCGAGCTGGCCCGGCATCCCGAGGCGGTGGCCGCCGCCGAGGAGGCGGTGACCCTGACCCGGGCCGAGGCGGACCGCCCGCAGGCCCTGGCCGTCGCCCTGATCGCTCTGGCCGGCGAGTTGACGGCGGCCGGCCGCCCGGCGGACGCGATGGAGGCGGCCCGGGAGGCTCTGGCGATCACCGGCGTACGCCCGGATCCGCTCCTCGCCCACCTCCTGTCCCGCCTCGCCACCGATCTCGGCCGGGCCGGGCACCACGACGATGCGCTGATCCCGAGCGAGCGCGCGGTCACCATGTGGCGGGCCCTCCCGCGCAGCGGCGACGAGGTGGCGCTGGGCCAGGTCCTGGGCGAGCACGCGGGCCTGCTGCAGGCGGCGGGACGCTGGGCGGACGCGATCGAGTTCAGCGCCGAGGCGGTCGCGTACTGGGACGGGCGGGCCGGGCAGGAGCAGGAGCGGCTGGCGGCGGCGCTGACCGACTACGCGATCAGGCTCCGCCGCGTGGGCCGTGACGAGGAGGCCCTGGCCGCCGCGTCAGAGGCCGAGTCACTGCGGGGCTGAAAACGAGACGCCGCCGCGTCAGAGGCCGAGTCACTGCGGGGCTGAAGCGAGGAGTCACGGCGGCGGAGGCCGAGTCACTGCGGGGTTGAGCTCTGA
>KL571614.1:1487-2830 GCA_000715855.1 Actinoplanes liguriensis | reverse complement strand
CCCCGCGGGAGCGGCGGAGAAGGACCACAGCGGAGATGGGACCAAAATGTCTTGATCAGTGCCTGCGGACAGCATCCTCGACGAGGTCCAGCACCCGCGCGAGATCGCCCGGCGGGCGGCCGGTGGCCAGGTGCAGGACGAGGCCGTCATAGGCCAGCTCGAGGAACTGCGTCAGCACCTCGACCGGCACGTCGGGCCGCAGCACCCCCGCCTCGCGCTGGCGCTGCAACCGCTCGCGGGTGGCGTCGGCGATCGCGGCCGAGCGCTCGGCCCACCGCTTCGCGAACGCCGGATCGGTGCGCAGCCGGTGCGACACCTCGAGCTGTGTGCCGAGCCAGCCGGCCGTGTCGCCGTCGCTGTTGCCGGCGCGCTCCAGCAGGTCGCGCATCACCTGGACGAGGCCGTTGCGGGCGACCGTCTCGACCATCGTGGCGGCGTCGTCCTCGGCGACGGCGAGGAACAGCGACTCCTTGTCACGAAAATGGTGGAAAATCGCGCCTCGGGACATGCCGGTGGCTTCTTCGAGGCGGCGGACCGTGGCGCCCTCGTAGCCGAAGCGCGCGAAGCAGCCCCGCGCCGCCGTGAGGATCTCGTGGCGGCGGGCGTCGAGCTGGTCCTGGCTTACCCTGGGCACACCGCTGATCGTGTCACGTGGGCCCGCAGTCTTGCAATCCGTACGTACGGCTTTTAAAGCCACGATCGGATGATGCGAATTACGTCAAGCTTTCCGCTCTTTGTTTACAGTCCTGGGCTGTTCGCTGTGGCCGCTGCTCACGTAAGGTGCCCGGGTGCCTCTAGTCTTCCTCGCTCTGGACGACACCCTGCTCGACCGCAGCGGTGCGTATCGGTTGTGGGCTAAAGGCTTCCTCGACGAGATCGGCGCATCGCAAGATGATCTTGACTGGCTGGTCGCCGTGGACGCCGACGGCCTGACCTCCCGGTGGGACCTCGCCGACCAGATCCGCGACCGCTACCAGCTACGAGTGCCGGCCATCGATCTCGTCGACGAGCTCCACGAGGGCCCGCTCGCCTTCGAGCGGCTCGATCCGATGGTCGGTTGCGCGCTCGAGATCGCCGCCGACGCGGGATTGATCCCGGTCGTCGTCACGAACGGCGCCACCGAGCAGTCCGAGGGCCGCATCCGCCGCACCGGCCTGGACCGTTATGTCGCCGACTGGGTGATTTCCGAGCAGGCCGGCGTCAGCAAGCCCAACCCGCGCATCTTCGCCCTCGCCGCGCAGAAGGTCCGGATGCGCCTGGCCGGCGCCTGGGTCGTCGGCGACAGCCCGGAAGCGGACATCGGCGGCGCCGCGGCTCTCGGCCTGCCCAGCGTCTGGCTGCAC
>KL571614.1:1113-1280 GCA_000715855.1 Actinoplanes liguriensis | reverse complement strand
GGCCGCGAGTGGATGGACACGCGCTTCGCGCCGACCCGCGTCGTCGGCAACGTCATCCAGGGCCTCTCCGCGATCATGGCCGCCCGCGCCTGACCGACCCCGAAGATCAACGTCAAACTCTTCATTGCCTATCTCCGCCGGGGTACGGACCGTCGCTCCCGCGGGGA
>KL571614.1:0-833 GCA_000715855.1 Actinoplanes liguriensis | reverse complement strand
AGAACACGAAACCCGGAAGGGCGATCTCCGTGGGTGGGCACGGTCAGGGATCAACTACATCGCCGGGGCCCGGTCGATGAAGCCGAGCACCAGATCGATCCGGCCGGACGCGTCCCGCTGGGCGACGTCGAAGCCCACCACCAGCGGCTCCTCCCCCGCGCGCCCCAGGTGCCAGGTGAACCGCGCCTGGTCGTGATGCGCGTCCACCGGCCCGCCCGGGCTGAACACCAGCCCGGGGAACTGCTGCTGCACCGCCCCGATCAGCCCGTCCAGCCCGTCGTGCCCCTGGACGGCGGCGATCGGGTCGACGTACCGGACGTCGCCGGCGAACAGCGCGGCGATCCCGGCGCGGCGTGCGGCCGGATCGGTCTCGTTCCAGACGGCCAGGTAACGGTCGATCACGGCGTCGAAGTCGCTCATCGTCTTCTCCTCAGGGTGGGTTCCTGCCGACAGCGTGCGGCCGTCCCGGTAGTCCTCGCGATTACCCCTGAGGTAATGCCGCCGCCGCGGACGCCCGAATAACCTGGCGGTCATGAGCGCGGTGGGACAGTTGTTGCGCACGTGGCGGGGCGAGCGCCGGTTGAGCCAGCTCGATCTCTCCACCCGGTCCGGCGTCTCCGCACGGCACCTGTCCTTCGTGGAGACCGGGCGGTCGCGGCCGACGCGGGACATGATCCTGCGGCTGGCCGAGGAGATGGACGTACCGCTGCGCAGTCGCAACGAGTTGCTGCTGGCCGGCGGCTACGCGCCGGCCTATTCCGAATCGGACCTCGACGGTCCGCCTCTGGCGGAGGTCCTGGCCGGCCTGCGGCAGGTGCTGGACGGGCACGGGT
>KL571613.1:1570-2181 GCA_000715855.1 Actinoplanes liguriensis | reverse complement strand
CTGTACCCCGGCGGAGATGGGACAAAAAGCTCTTGATCTTTAGCCGCAGTAGCCGGCGACCGGACTCAACCATTCGGTGAGCTGCGGCTTGAGTGTCTTGTCCAGGTCCGCGGTCGTCTTGATCTTCTTGATGTACTTGCGGTCCTTGGCGCTCGTCTCGAACTTCACCGCGGACGTCTCGCCGGCCTGCTTCAGCTCCGGGTTCTGTGCGGCGCTGGTCTCCTTGCGGATCTGCGCGCCGGCCGACTGGAGTTCCGCGGCGGCCGATTTCTCCGCGGTGGCCGCTTTGTCGGTCTGCTTCGCCTCTTTGTAGGCGATCATCTTGCCGATCGCGGCGCCGAAGTCGTCCAGCTCGCCGGTGAAGACCTTGTCCAGCTTTCCGCAGACCAGGGCGGTGTTGGCCGAGTAGTCCACCGGCGGGGACGTGACGGTGGCGGACGGGGTGGAGGCGCCGGCGTTGTAAACCGGCGCATCGCTCTCGCAGGCGGCACCGGTCAGCAGCACGCCGCCGGCCAGCACGGCCAGGATGGCGTTTCGCATGCGTCGATCCTCTTCGTCGGGGGCAGAAGTCGGGGTGTTGACCCCGCCCGACGGTACGTTCCGTTTCGGCT
>KL571613.1:0-1348 GCA_000715855.1 Actinoplanes liguriensis | reverse complement strand
CCCCGACGGTACGTTCCGTTTCGGCTCGCGTCCAACCGAGAGTGATCGGCAAGATACGAACAGCCCGCCCACGGTAACCGTGGACGGGCTGAACGCCCCCGTGACAAAAGCTCTGGCCGTCCCACCGCGTTCTGGGGGCGATGTGGAAGCATCGACGGTGGAACGGCGCTGGGGACGACTGTGCGGCACGGCGCTCTCGTTTCGCTCTCGATCCACTTTCGTGTGTCGGCTAGTGTCGATGCCCGACACGGGGGAACGAGGTGACTACTGTGCGCTACCGCATTTTGGGGCCACTGTCCGTCACTGTGGCCGGACAGTCCGTGGCCGTGACCGCGGGTCGTGACCGGATCGTGCTGGCGATGCTGCTCGTCCATCCGAATCGGATCATCGGCGCGGGCGAGCTCATCGACGCGGTGTGGGGCAGCGCCCCGCCGGCAACCGCGCGGGGACAGTTGCAGTCATGTATATCGCGATTGCGCCGAATTCTGCCACCCGGGGAGATTCTTACCGATCGGGCAGGCTATGGCATCCGGGTCGGACCGGACGATCTGGACTCGGAGCTTTTCGCTCGATCGGTGGAGCGGGCCCGGGCGTCCGGCGACCGGGACGAGTTCCGGTCGGCGCTGGCCCTGTGGCGCGGGCCGGCCTTCGCCGAGCTGGATGTCCCCGCGGTCCGGCATGCCGCCGCCACGCTCGACGAGCGGTATGTGCTGGCCGTCGAGGACTGGGCCGATCGGGAGCTGGCCGCCGGCAACGAACGGGAGCTCGCCGGTGAGCTGAGCGTGTTCGTCGAGCGGTTCCCGCTACGGGAGCGGCTGCGTGGCCAGTTGATGCTGGCACTGGCCCGGTCCGGCCGGCAGGCCGAGGCGCTCGCCGAATTCCGCAAGGCGCGTGACCTGCTCGCCGACGAGCTGGGCATCGAGCCCGGCGAGGAGTTGCAGAGGCGGCATCGCGAGGTGCTGTCCGGGGAGGTCGCCGCCGAGGCCCGGACGGCCGGCCAGGCGCGGTGCCTGCCGCGTACGGTCGGCGACTTCACCGGCCGCACGGAACAGGTCGAGCGCCTCGCCGCCGAGATCACGGCCGCCGCCGGCCCGGTCGTGGTGGTGATCGACGGCATGGCGGGCAGCGGCAAGACCACGCTTGCCCTGCACGTGGCAGCGCTCGCCGGTGACCGCTTCCCGGACGCACACCTCTACGTGGACCTGCAGGGGCACAGCGAGCGCGACCCGGTCGACCCGGCCGCCGCGCTGCTGGTGCTGCTGCGCCAGCTGGGCCTGTCCGCCGGGGAGATCCCGGCCGAGCCGGTGGACCGGATCGGGCTGTGGCCTGTCTCTTACGCCTGCTCGCC
>KL571612.1:4587-5885 GCA_000715855.1 Actinoplanes liguriensis | reverse complement strand
GATCGCCGTACCGTCTAATCGGTGATCTTCGCTGCCCTGCCGCGGGCGGCCTCCACCGTGTAGCGGCGCCCGGCCTCCGCCAGCTTGTCGAGCGCCGCGTCGACCAAGTCCAGGCCGAGCACGTCGGCGAGCCGGACCAGGTAGACGGTGACGTCGCCGATCTCCGCCCGGACCCGCGGGCCGAGCTCCGGGTCGGCCATCACCGCGGCGGACTGCTCCGGCGTGAGCCACTGCAACTCGGCCAGCAGCTCGCCGACCTCACCGGCCAGGGCCATCGCCAGGTTCTTCGGGGTGTGGAACTGTTCCCAGTCGCGCTCGCGGGCGAACTCGCGTACCCGTTCCGTCAGCTCATCCATGCTCGGCACGAGCATCAGTCCAGCACAGGGTGCGCGTCCTCGATCCGGGGGACCCGCAGATGGACGAGCAGGCCGGCGCGGTGTAGCGGGCTGGGCCTGGCGGTGGTTCTGGGCTCGTCATAACCACGGTGAGGGCCAGCTTGGGCCGGGGGGCGGGATCGGGCGTCCGGGAAGTGGGAATGCCGACGAGCCCGGACGTTTCTTGGATCTTGCGTCCGGGCTCGTGGGGTGCCGCGCTTGGGTTGGCGGGCGACGGGGTTCGCGCCCGGGTGGGGTCAGGTGGCGGAGAGGACGTCGACGATGAAGCGCAGGGCGCCCGCGGGCTGGCCGCCGGTGGGGTTTTCGCCATAGGCCAGGGCCGGCGGGATGTCGAGCTGGACCCGGCTGCCCACCTTGACGCCGATCAGGCCCTGGTCCCAGCCTGCGATCACGTTGCCGGCGCCGATCGGGAAGCTGAACGCCTCCGAGCGGCTCCAGGACGAGTCGAACTCCTTGCCGTCGGCGTAGGTGACGCCCACGTAGTTCACGTCGATCGTCTGACCGGACTGGACGGCCGGGCCGGTGCCCTCGATGACGGTGGTGGTCTTGAGCTTGGTGAGAGTGCCGGTGCCCGCGGTGGCGGCCGGCTTCTTGCTCAGGGCCGGGTCGGCGCCGGCCGGGACGGGCGGGAACGCCGCGCTCGTCGCGGCGGCGCTGGGGGCGGCGCTCGCGTCCGGGGTGGTGGCGGAGGAGGTGGTCTCCGACGAGTTGCCGATCCAGGTGATCAGGCCGACGATCAAGGCGACCACGACCACCGCGGCGCCGGCGATGGTCAGCAGCTCGCGGCGTTTCTGCATGGCCCGGGCGCGCGCCTTGGCGGCCTTGGCCTCGGCCCGCTTCTCCGCTTTGCTCTTGAGCGGCTGCCCGCCGGCGGTCCTGGCCGGTTGCCCGCCGGCCGACCTG
>KL571612.1:3913-4278 GCA_000715855.1 Actinoplanes liguriensis | reverse complement strand
GGCTCGGGGGCCGCGCTGCCGCGGCTGGCTTCGGAATCGGGCACCGCCCGACGATACGACACTCACCTGTCAGTAGCCGCCCCCTGACCCGACGAGTTGTGACCACCGATGCGAAGTTAATCGCCAGTCCGCTGTAAGGGCAGCTAGAGTGCAGTGATGGACGCCGATGAAGCGCGGAAGAGGCTCGGGGCCGGGAGCAGGTTCACCTCCGACGAGCTGGACGGGATCTGGGCGGCCCTGCCCGTCGTCCGGCCGGAGGAGATTCTCGGGAGCTGGCGGGGCAGCGAGTTCGTGACCGGGCACCGCTTCGAGGGGACGCTCGCGCGGATCGGCTGGCACGGCAAGCGGTTCACGTCGCTGACGGA
>KL571612.1:2876-3713 GCA_000715855.1 Actinoplanes liguriensis | reverse complement strand
GGCAGCCTCTACGACAACGTGGAGGTGGCCAAGGGCGCGGCGAGCCTGTGGACGGTCGAGTTCCGGGGCGAGCCGACGGCGACGATGGTCTACGACGGGCAGCCGGTTCTCGATCACTTCAAATGGGCGGGGCGGGACACGCTGCTCGGGGTGATGAACGGCAAGGGCGTGCGGGACCACGGGCGGTTCTACTACTTCCGGCTCGACCGGTGACTCACCCGACCGGGGATCGTCCCAGCGCCTTGGCTTTGAGGTGCTCGAACTCCGACGGGGTGATCGCGCCCGAGTCGAGCAGCTCCTTGGCCGCGGAGATCTGGTCGGCGGGGCTGTCGCCGCGGGCGGGGGTGGCCACCGATCGGATGTACGCCTCCTGCCGGTCCCGCATGTCCGTCTGGGCAGCCATCTGCCGTTCGGTCATGCCGCCGCCGCGGGCGATCAGGTAGACCAGCATCCCGATGGCCGGAAGGAAGATCATGAACAGCGTCCACATCGTCTTGCCCCAGCCGCCGAGGTCCCTACTGCGGAACAGGTCGCCGAAGATCCAGAACAGGCACATGAACCAGGCCAGGAAGATGAAGAACTCCAGTGTCGCCAGCAGGAACGAGCCGTTGTTGTTGAACATGGCCTCAGTGGACCGCTCGGCCCGGTGTGCTCACCTCATCCGCGGCGGAGCATTTCCGCGTCCGGGCCGGGGTTGAGCCGTGCGGATCCGGGCGGCGCTCGTGGAGGTGGCCGGTGGGCCGTTCGTGCTACGTGACGTGGAGATCGCCGCGCCGCGGGCGGGGGAGATCCTGGTGCGGGTCACGGCGGCCGGGATCTGTCACACCGACCTGGCGA
>KL571612.1:1641-2615 GCA_000715855.1 Actinoplanes liguriensis | reverse complement strand
CGGCTGCCGATGGTGTTCGGGCACGAGGGCGCCGGGGTCGTGGCGGCGGTCGGGGAGGGGGTGTCCACGGTCGTCGCGGGGGACGCGGTCTGCCTGAGCTTTCGCAGCTGCGGGGAGTGCGGGGAGTGCCGGGGCGGGCGGCCCGCGTACTGCCTGCGCAGCGACCTCAACACCCGCGGCGTGGGTGACGTGCTGAGCCGGGACGGGCGGCCGGTGCTCTCCGGGTTCTTCGGGCAGTCGAGCTTCGCGACGCACGCGATGGCCCACGAGTCGAACACCATCAGGATCCCGAGCGAATTTCCCGGTACGTTCGCCGCCCCGCTGGGTTGCGGCGTGCAGACGGGAGCCGGGACGATCCTCAACGTCCTGGACCCGGCGCCCGGGGAGCGCGTGCTCGTCTTCGGGGCGGGTGCGGTCGGGCTCAGTGCGCTGCTGGCCGCGCTGACCCGATCGTGCGAGGTGGTCGTCGTCGAGCCGCGGGCTGCTCGGCGGGATCTGGCGCTGTCGCTGGGCGCCGCCGATGCGATCGAACCCGGGGCCGGGCTGCCGCGGGCGCGGCACGCCGTGGACACCACGGGACGCTCGGACGTGATCGGCCGGGCGGTCGGGGCGCTGCGGCGGTGCGGGACGCTGGCGCTGGTCGGGATGGGTGGCACGGCCGAGTTCGACATCATGACCGTGATGGCCGGTGGGATCCGCATCCGCGGTGTGATCGAGGGCGACGCCGTTCCCGCGGATTTCCTGCCGCGGCTGATCGAGTTGCAGCGCGAGGGCCGTTTCCCGGTGGAGAAGATGATCACCACGTATCCGTTCGAGGAGATCGAGCGGGCGGCTCAGGACGCGCTGGCCGGCCGAGCCGTGAAGCCGGTCCTGACCTTCACGGGTTGACCGCGCCCACCACGGACAAGAGCTGCAAGATCGGTTTTGCGGGTTGACCGTGCCCACCCACGGAGATCGCCCTGTAGGGCTTTGCG
>KL571612.1:0-1357 GCA_000715855.1 Actinoplanes liguriensis | reverse complement strand
CCGCGGGAGCGGCGGTCCGGACCACAGCGGAGATGGGACATAAAGATCTTGATCTAGATCTGAGCGTGCCCGTTACGCATCGGCCTCGTTGAGCCGGGCATGTCTCGCAAGCTTGTCATCGCCGTCGCCGTGGTCGCCGTCAGCCTGACCGGGTGCTCCAGTGGGTCCAAGTCGACGATCGCCCCGGCCGCGCAGAATTCCGCCGCGGTGCAGTCGCAGCCAGACCTGCGGGCCAGCATGGAGGCGCAGCTCGGATTCCCGCCGAAGCCGGACGCGACGACCACCGAAGCCTATCTCGCGGATCTCAAGGTCATCGACCCGGCGCTGGTCTCCTCACAGGACCCGGAAGCGCTGGTCAACCGCGGCCGGGACCAGTGCCGCGACCTCAAGGCGCGCCCGCAGAAGGAGTGGGTGACCGTCGCCAGCCAGCGGTTCAGCACGCAGCAGGCGGCCGCCACGAAGATCATCGAGGTGGTCCGGACCCGGCTCTGCCCGCAATTCTGAATTGACGCGTCGCCCCGGCGTGGACAAGTCTCAGTCATGACTTCGTCAAGGGTGACGATGGAAACGATCGCGCAACTCGCCGGTGTGTCGGTGCCGACCGTGTCCCGTGTGCTCAACGGGCGCGAGGGCGTCTCCGCGACGACCCGGGAGCGGGTCGAGGATCTGCTGCGTGAGCACGGGTATCGTGCGCGGCACTCGACCCGCGCCGGCGACGTCGCCCTGATCGACGTGATCTTCCCGGAGATCGAGTGCGCCTGGGAGACCGAGCACATCAGCGGCATCGAGGCGGCGGCCAGCGCGGCCGGCGTCGGGATCGTGGTGTCGTCGCTCAACGGTGGCGCGGCCGCGACCGAGCAGTTGCTGCGGCGGCTGCGGTTCGGCCGCACCGACGGGGTGATCCTCGCCGCGGGCAGCTCCACCGACGTCATGCGGGCCGCGCTGACCAGCCTGAACGTGCCGGTGGTCGCGCTCGACCCGGCGTCGCGGCTCTCCGGCGAGGTGCCGACGGTGGACGCGGCCAACTTCTCCGGAGCCTACGAGGCGACCCGCCACCTGATGGATCTGGGTCACCGGCGGATCGCGATGATCGCCGGCGACGAGCAGGTGCGGTGCAGCCAGGCGCGGCTCGACGGCTACCGGACGGCGCTCGGCGGGCCCGGCCTGGTCGAGCACGGCAACTTCTTCTTCGCCACGGGACTCAGCGCGGCGATGCGGCTGCTGACCGGGCCGGAGCCGCCGACCGCGATCTTCGCGTCCAACGACAACATGGCGCTCGGTGTCTACGAGGCCGCGCGCCGGCTGCGGATCTCGATCCCGTCGCAGCTCAGCGTTGTCGGGCTGTCTCTTATACACA
>KL571611.1:3553-4087 GCA_000715855.1 Actinoplanes liguriensis | reverse complement strand
CAGCAGCAGGGTGCGGCTCTGCGGGGGCAGGGCGGCGATCCGGCGGCCGAACCCCTCCTCCAGGTGGCTCGCGACGGTGGTGGCGGCCGGGATGCCGAACCCGAAGGCCTGGTCCATCCCGCGGGGCAGTTCGAGCAGGGCCAGGGGGTTGCCGCGGGTCTCGGCGACGATCCGGTCGCGGACCCGGGCGTCGACCAGCCCGGGCAGCACGGTGTCGAGCAGGGCGCGGGCGTCCGCCTCCGGCAGGCCTTCGACGCGCAGCTCGGGCAGGCCGGTGAGCAGGGCGTCGTCGGCCGGGGTGCGGGCCGCGAAGACCAGCGCGACCGATTCGGCGTCGAGCCGGCGGGCCACGAACGTGAGGATCACCTCGGACATCCGGTCGAGCCACTGCGCGTCGTCGACGACCACGACCAGGGGCTGGTCGACGGCGGCCTCGGCGAGCAGGCCGAGCACGGCCAGGCCGATCAACAGCGCTTCCGGGGGCTGGCCGGCGCTGAGGCCGAACGCGGTGGAGAGCGCGACCCGCTGCGGCTC
>KL571611.1:1939-3302 GCA_000715855.1 Actinoplanes liguriensis | reverse complement strand
GCGGGGCCACGAGCTGCTGCAACGCGGAGTAGGCGAGCTCGGTCTCCGGCTCGACACCGGCGGCGCGCACGACCCGGGTGGTGGGGGCGTGCTCGACCAGGTAGTCGAGCAGCGCCGACTTGCCGGTGCCGGCCTCGCCGCGCAGCACCAGGACCCGGCTCTGCCCGGTGCGGATGTCGCGGATCAGGCGTTCGAGCTGGTCACGTTCGCGGGACCGGCCTCGGAGTTCGACTGAGCTCAGCACGCTGGGAGCGTACCTGGCGCCCGTTCGGTGACCTCCTGGAGCAGGTAGCCGTTGCCGTCCGGATCAGTGAATGAAGCGAATGATCCGTAGGACAACCGCCCTGGGTAGAGCCCCTGTACCCGCTTCTCGGTTCCCGCGTGGTGGAACACGCCGTCCGCGTCGTGGAAGATCTCGCTGATCTCCACGCCCCGCTCGGTGAGCTCGGCGCGGGCCTCCTCGATGTCGCGGACGATCAGGTGGACGTTCTCCATCGTGCCGGGCTCGGCGGTGCCGATCCCGGCGCCGAACGCGATCGAGCAGTGCGAGCCGGGCGGGGTGAACTGCACCACGCGGTAGTCGTCGCCGCACACGTAGTCGAGGTCCTCGCGCCAGCCGAGCTGGTTGTAGAACTTCTTGGCCCGGTCGATGTCGGTCACGGGCACGGCGATCAGTTCCAGTTGATATTCCATGGCATGTCTCCTGCCTCGAATGTGCCGTCCTCCACGATCGCCCGCCGGGCCACCCGGTCGAGCCAGGGAGATCCCTGGCCCGGTCCCGGGGGTCTCAGATGCCGAGGGCGTTGAACAGGTACAGCCAGATCTCGCTGCGGGTGGGGAAGGCCGGGATCGCGTGCCGGAGCCGGCCGATCGGCACCTCGCCGACCACGGCGATCGTCGCGGCCTGCAGGAAGTCGGCGACGTTCGTGCCGGTCAGGGTGACGCCGACGAGCACGTCCCGGTCGGTGTCGACGAGGAACCGGGCGGTGCCGCGCGGGCCGCCGGTGAACGCGCCACCGGCGTTGCCGTCGGTCGGCAGGTCGACGACGCGGACGGTCAGCCCGGCCTCGGCGGCGGTCACGGCGGTGTGGCCGACCGAGGCGACCTGAGGCTCGGTGAAGATCACCCGGGGCGCGCCGGGGCCGTCACCGAGGTGCTCGGCGGCCATGCCGCGGCCCAGGATGTCGCCGGAGGCGATCGCCGCCTGGTACTTGGCCATGTGTGTGAACAGCGCCCGGCCGTTCAGGTCGCCGACCACGTAGAGCCAGTCCAGCCCCGGCACGCGCATGTTCTCGTCGACCTTGACGTAGCCGGTCGCCTCGACGCCGACGTCCTCCAGGCCGAGGCCCGCCGCCTGCGGCTT
>KL571611.1:1197-1661 GCA_000715855.1 Actinoplanes liguriensis | reverse complement strand
GTACGGACATGGCCCGCCCGCCGTACCGGATATCGACCCCCTGCTCGGTGAGGGACTCGGCCACCTGCTCGCCGGCGAACCGCTCCTCGCGGGGCAGCAGCCCCTGCTCGCCCGGGATCAGCGTCACGCGGGCGCCGAGCGAGGTGAACGCCTGGCTCATCTCCACGCCGATCACCCCGCCCCCGATGATGATCAGCGACTCGGGGATGACCTGCGTGGTGACGGCCTCCCGGTTCGTCCACGGCTTCGCCTCGGCGAGCCCGTCGATCTCCGGCAGCGCCGCCCGGGTGCCGCCGGCCAGGATGACCGCGCGGCGCGCCTCGAGGATCTCGTCGCCGACCGCGACCCGCTTCTCCCCGGCGAGCCGGCCCCAGCCACGGACCAGGGTGACCCCGCGCTCGGTCAGCCAGGGCACCTGGCCGGCATCGTCGAGGTTGCCGATCAGCTCGTCGCGGCGGGGCAGC
>KL571611.1:0-975 GCA_000715855.1 Actinoplanes liguriensis | reverse complement strand
GCCCGCCACATCCAGGTCTCCGGTGACGGCGGCGCCCACGCCGGGCGTGCGGCGGGCCTCGGCGAGCAGTTCGCCGGGGCGCAGCAGCGCCTTGGACGGCATACATCCGTAGTACGAGCACTCGCCGCCGACCTTGTCGGCCTCCACGATCGCCACGTCCAGCCCGGCCTCGGCGAGCCGTCCGGCCGCCACCTCGCCACCGGGTCCGGCGCCGATCACCACCACGTCAAAGCTTCGCATGGCTGAATGGTGCTCGCTGGGGACGGTGTTCGAACCCGGGACCTACCCTGGCGACGGCCGCCCGGGTACCCGGGTGCCCGGCGTGATCCCGGTGAACCGGTAGCACTCCTCGTCGTCGGAGGTGTTCCGGTCCGGGTCGATCGAGAGTCGCGCGGGCAGCCCGGCGGCGTCCGTCTCGAACACGACGTCGGCGTTCGCCCCGGCGCCGAGGGCATTGTCGAGCAGCGTCGTGATCGTCGGGTACTCGACGCCGGCGGGCACGTCGTCGGGCGCCTGGACCGGCGTCCCGGACACCGCCCGCCCCTGGGCGACGACGATCTCGTAGGTACCGAGCAGCGGCCGTTCGCCGCAGGTGGACGTCAGCACGTAGGAGTAGTCCGACGGCAGTTTCGCCCCGGCCGCGCGAATGGCGTCAGCGGACTTCTCCGCCGTACCGGAGGAAATGCCGCCACAGGCGGCAAGCGCGAGGGCGGGGATGAGGGTGAGCAGCGCGGCCCGGCGCTGCCGGTGATCGGCCATGCGCCTTCGACGAACGGCGACCACTCGTGGTTCCCTCCGGCCGGGCGAGGTCAGCGCAGGTACTTGACGACGCCGGGGTCGAGGGGGATGGTGACGCGGCCGGAGCGGTCCCAACGCTCCAGGGTCCACCAGTTGCGCTGCTGGCGGATGGTGACCTGCACGTTCGGCGACTCGCCGTGCCAGGCCGCGCCGCCGGCGCCCACGCCGTACTTCCCT
>JNYN01004820.1 GCA_000715855.1 Actinoplanes liguriensis | reverse complement strand
GGGTACACCCGTTCGTCCGGCAGCAGCGCCGCCGCCCCCGCGTCGTCCCGTTCGTCGAGCCTGGCCCGGACCTCCCGGGCCAGGCCGGTCACGTCGGTGATGCCGGTGATCCACTCGTCCACGTAGCGATCCACCGCCGAGCCGCCGATCCCGAGCTGCAGCGACCGGTAGGGCAGCTCGCGCAGCCGCAGGTCCCGCTCCGGGTCCCACTGCACCCGGACCGGCGACCGCTTCAACGCCCGCTGCCAGTCGGCCCGGTTCGGATACATCTCACGCTCGTAGTGGCTGAGCATGGCGTTGGCGACCGCCCACTCGAAGCCCGTCCGGGTGATCGAGACGGCCAGCACGTGCTCCTGCCCCTCCTTGGTGGCCCAGCCGGAGCGGTACATCATCCACAGGAAGGACGGCTTGATCCACGTCATGCGGTCCCGTTTGAACGGTGGGACGAACCGTCCGGCACGGATCGCCGGCTCGGCGATGGCCGGCGAGTAGGCCTGGTAGACGGTGATCGTCTGTTCGTCGTGGAGAGCCCGGATCTCGTGCACGCATCCATGATCAGCGCTCAGATCCGGCGGAGCCACGCAATAAAGCCCAGACCCGGTGCCGCCACGCGGTAGAAGGTCAGATCTGGTGCAGCCAGGCGATGAAGAACGCGCCCTCGGCCACCGTCGCGAGCAGGACCACCGGCAGCACCCAGGCGCCGCCGGGCTCGCCCGCCAGCCGGGCCGTCCACCGCCGGTGCAGCGCCGCGATCCCCACCAGCCCGGCGAGGCCCGCGACCGCGACCGGCACCCCGACCAGGAAGTGGGCCGCCCAGGCGCCGCCCCGGCCGGGTCCGCCCCAGGAAGTGTCGTACGGTCCCCGGTCGACCCAGCCGTAGAGGACGCCCCGCGCCACGAAGAGCACCTGGAAACCCAGCGGGATCAGCGCCAGGATGCCGAGCACCAGCCCGACCGCCGCGTTCCCGGCCACCGGAACGAACCGTTCGGGCGGTGTGGCCGGGGCGCCGACCCGGCTCTGCCACCCGTTCGACAGCTGGAGCGCGGACGCCGGACGCCGGGCCACGGCGAGCCCGAGGCTGGCCGCGCTCACCAGCGCGAGGCCGGAGCAGTAGACGACGGACTGGGTGATGCGGCTCGTCAACGTCATGGATCGGAATCTATGAAGGTGACCGGGCCGTGGTCGTCACTCCGGAGTGCTCACCTCGGCGTAGTACTCCGGTATGACGCACGACGGCCCGGTTGCCGAGGCAACCGGGCCGTGCGGTGGTGCTACCGGATCACTCCTCGCCGGTGGCCGCGCCGAGGTCGGCCGGCACCGTCTCCGGCACCGCACCCGCCTTCTCGGCGCCGCGGAAGACCAGCTTGGACTTCTCCACGTTGGCCGGGTCGCCCTCGCAGTCCACGACGACGAT
>KL571610.1:3577-4900 GCA_000715855.1 Actinoplanes liguriensis | reverse complement strand
GCTCGATGCCGTCCCGCCGCTCGTCCTCGCGCCGCGGGGCGCGCCGGTCGTCGTCCCAGCGCTCGCCGCGCGGGCCTGCCGGGCGCGCGCGGGAGTCGTCGCGCCGCTCGTCCCGGCCGCGTGTGCGATCCCGGTCGTCGGCGAGGTCGTCCTCGCGGCGGCGTGCGCCGTACCGTTCGGCCGGGCGCCCGTCGTTCTGCTGCCGGCGCCGCTGGCGTTCCGGGTTCTGCAGGGCGGCGGGGTCGACGATCGGGAAGTCCGGCTTGTCGAAGTCGATCGCGAGCTCGGGCCGGTTGAAGTCGATGTCGTCGAAGTAGTCCCCGGACAGGTTCTCGACCGAGGTGTCGATCGGGACGAAGTCCGGGTCGTTCAGCCAGCTCGGGCGCTGGTCGTCGAAGGCGACGGCCGGTTTCTCCGGGTTACGGCGTGAACGCCGCGCGGCCAGTTCGTCACCCTCCGCAGGGCGTCGGGTGGGAATGACCGGATCGGGCGCCGTTCGTTTCTCGAAATGGCGTTCCTGGGCCACGGCGTATTTCGGCATGAAGGAGTATTCGTTGTACTCCTCATCCCAGTACTCGTCGTCCTCGAAGCTCATGACCCGGCTCCGTCACGGCTGGGGATGGTCCCACCGCCCCGTCGCCGCATCTGTGCCACCGTCCTCACCCTGGACCACCTCCGCGCCCCCCGGCGCCCGCCCCTCGCACACCCGGATCACCCGCCGCCACGTGGTGGATGTGGAAGGTTAATCACGGATTTGCGTGGTGCGCCACCGCCCTGCGGGTCCCCCGGCCCGGACTCGCGTAGGCGTCGCGGCCGGTGACCGACCCGGCGCCGCAGCCCGCCGGGTGTTCTCGGTCGAACAGGGATACGTCCGCCAGCCGCTCCCGGTTCAATGTTGTGAGCAGTCACTATGCCGGGATTTCGGCAGGCGTCCAGTGGGCGCGCCGGAACACGTTCCCATCAACCCGGATGATTGCTTTCCGGTCACGGCGGGCCGCGCGATTTAAGCATTTCTTAAGGTCCTTTTCAGGAGAGCTAGCAACTTGCGGGTGACCCTGAACAGGTGACGGAACGTGGCGAAGGACACCCTTGCGTTTCGCGGATCATGGGGGGTCGGCCTGGCACGGTTGGTGAGCGGCCAGGTCCACTGCGGACCGGGCCGCCCCGCTGCGGCCGACGGTGTCCGCGGTGGGGAACAGCCCACGAGCTCCCCGGCCGAGCGGCTGCCGCCCCCCAGTTATTGGCGGTCGCTACACCGGTGCCCATGGACGACCCGCCCGGGGAACCGCCCCCCGACTCTCCGGGCGCTTGGCGGATCAGGGA
>KL571610.1:2644-3307 GCA_000715855.1 Actinoplanes liguriensis | reverse complement strand
TTGCCGCGAGATCGGCCGGCTCCTGTGGGTTGCCGCGAGATGGGCCGGCTCCTGTGGTTGCCGATCGGCCGGCGCGGGTTCGTCGCCGAGGGCGAGCGGCGCGGGCGCGGCGCGTCAGATGCGCCCGTCCGGAGTGAACGGGCAGGTGCGGGCCGGAAGCACCAGACCGGCCGCGGCCAGCTCGGTGAGCAGCGCCGACAACTGTGTCCGGGTGAGCAGCCCCACCCCGTCCGGCCGCGGCTGCGGCACCCCGAGCGCGATCGCGGCCTCGATCGCCCGCGCGCCGATCGCCGCCTCCACCGCCCACACCCGGTGCGCGCAGAGCGCCGGCCGGGCCGAGGCCGTCAACTCCCCGTGCAGTCGCAGCAGCCGGCGCAGGTCGGCGGCGAGCTGTTCGATCGGCAGGCCGTACGGCCGGGGCTCCACCGGCCGTCGCTCCTCGACCCGGTCGGCGAGCGTGCGCCACCACCGCGGCGCGTGCTGGGCAACGACGATGACCAGCGGCGGCGTGGCGATGATCAGTGCGATTCGGCTGGCGTCCAGAAGGGTCACAGCGACTCCGTGCGGGTGTCCTTCCCCGACCTTCCGCCCGGATCGGCACCCCGTCAACGCCGTTTTGTGCGACTGCCGCCTACCGAAATTCCAAGGCCGCCGCCTACCGAA
>KL571610.1:2243-2388 GCA_000715855.1 Actinoplanes liguriensis | reverse complement strand
GCCGCCGCCTACCGAAGGTCCAAGGCCGCCGCTTACCGGAATTCCAGGACCGCCGCGACCACCGTGGACGGCTCCGCGGCCACCGGCACGGGCAGCGGGCGGGACACCCGGCGACCCGGGAAGGTGATCAGCAGCAGGTACCACC
>KL571610.1:1647-1947 GCA_000715855.1 Actinoplanes liguriensis | reverse complement strand
ATGTGTATAAGAGACAGGTCCCAGACGACGGCGGACGGGCGGGCGCGGTCGAACGGGATCCAGCCCTCGCCGGGGTCGGCGCGCCAGTCCGCCACGGCCACCCCGGCGGACTCCAGGGCCTCCGCGACGGCGCGCAGGTAGTGCCAGGCGGTCACCGCCTCAGATGACCACACGGCGGGCGATCTCGAACAGCCCGTGACGGTCCCCGAACGTACGCCGGACAGCTTTTCCCATCGTCTCGAAGACGCCGTCGCCGGCGAAGTCGCAGTCCTCCGCCTCTGTCTCTTATACACATCTCTG
>KL571610.1:0-1415 GCA_000715855.1 Actinoplanes liguriensis | reverse complement strand
TAGCCGTTGCCCGGCAGGTCCGTCGCGAACACCCGGGCGGCTACCGCGGCGTCGCCCTCGGCGGTGTCCGGCTCGGCGGCGTGCAGGTAGAGCAGCGCCGCGGTCCACGGCCGCAGCACCCGCTGGAAGACGCACGGCTCGAGGTCGGGCACGTCGGCGAGCGCCCCGCCCCAGAAGTGCTCACCTACGGTGAAGCCGCCGGCCGAGAGGGCTTTCGCCGCGGTCCACCCGCAGGGCCCGTCTTCCCAGGTCACGGTCGGCGGGAAGGCGTTGTCGGCGCGTGGGTTCAGATCCGGTACGGCACCCAGAGTGGCCAGCAGGCGCAGAGTTCCGGGCGTGGGCATCACCGGAGGATCATGACGATCGACGGTTCCGCAAGTAAAGCTCCGGCAAAGCGCCCGGCCGGTATTCACAGCATCTTCCCGGCATATGCGCAGAAAATGACAAGGCGCCGTGGACCTTCCGCAGGGCGACCCGGCCGGATCCGCGCGAGCGGGCACGTTCAGGGACCTTTCAGCTAAGCGCAAGCAACGCAGAGACGAACATCAGTGATGTCAACCACACTTAAGCCGCGCGTCACGGGCCTGTTGCCCGCCGGTCCGGGCCCGACCTTCCCCTAGGGGCATGCGCATCGCGCTGGTCACAGAGTCATTCATGCCGGACGTCAACGGCGTCGCCCACTCGGTGGTACGGACCGCGGAGCACCTCATCCGCACCGGCCACGAACCGATCGTCATCGCCCCGGTGCCCGCACCGGGCCCGATGCCCCTCACGCTGCCCTACCCGGTCGTGCGGATCCCGTCGATCCCCATGCCCGGGTATCCGCAGATCCGCCTCGGACTGCCGGTCCCCGCCCTGCGCGCGGCGATCCGGGAGCATCGCGCCGACGTGGTCCACCTGGCCAGCCCGTTCTTCCTGGGCGCCTGGGGACAGAGTGCGGCGGCGTCGCTGGACCTGCCGACGGTGGCGGTCTTCCAGACGGACGTGGCGGCCTACGCCCGCATCCGTAACCTGGGCGTCGCCGAGCAGCTGTCCTGGCAGTGGATCCGCCGCCTGCACAACGGCTGCGCCCGCACGCTGGCCCCGTCGACCGAGTCGATGACCGCGCTCCAGGAGCACGGCGTCGAGCGGGTGCACCTGTGGCGCCGCGGGGTCGACGACGTCCGCTTCCAGCCCGGCCGCCGCAGCGCCGGGGTCCGCCGCGCGCTCTGCCGTGACGGCGAGGTGCTCGTCGGGTTCGTCGGCCGGCTCGCCGTCGAGAAGGAGGTCGACCTCCTGGCCGGGGTGTCGAAGCTGCCGAACGTACGCCTGGTGATCGTCGGGAACGGGCCGGCCGAGGCGCAGCTGCGCAAGGTGCTCCCGCACGCCACGTTCCTCGGGGCGCGGCACGGCAGCCAGCTCGCCCGGATCTACGC
>KL571609.1:682-2114 GCA_000715855.1 Actinoplanes liguriensis | reverse complement strand
GGGCCGGCGCCAGCGGCTGGTTCCGCTACCACCGGCAGTTCCGCGCCACGCTGCGTCACCAGCTCAGCCAGGAGCAGACCGACAGCCCGGCCCGGCTGCACCTGCTCGCCGCCCAGTGGCACGCCCGGGAGGGCAGCCCGCTCACCGCGCTGAACCACGCCGCCTCCGCCGGGGACTGGACCCTGGTCAGCCGCCTGGTGGCCGACTACGGCATCCCGCTGTTCGTCTCCTCGGACCGGGTCGAGCTGGCCGACCTGATCCGGCGGATCCCGGTCGACCGGCTGCCGGCCACCGCCGAGCTCGCCCTCTGCTCCGCGCTGGCCACCTACGCGATGGGCGACATCGCCGGGGTGCAGCGGCAGATCGTCCGCGTCCGCGAGTTGCTCAACGGCCGCGACACCGACTCCCGCCGCTCGATCGGGATCGCCCTGGAAGTGCTGGAAGCGACCATGGTGGCCCGCTGGCACGGCGACATGCCCGCGCTGATCGAGGGCACCACCCGGATCCTCAACCAGCTGGCCGCCCTGCGCTGGGACCAGGTGCCGGCGATGCCGCAGTACCGGGCGATCGCCCTGGCCAACAAGGGCATCGGGCTGCTCTGGGCGGGGCAGCTGGACCACGCCGACCGCTACCTCTGGGCGGCCGCGACCGGGGCCCGCGCGGCCGGCACCCCGATGATCGAGATCAACGCGCTCGGCCACCTGGCCCTGCTCGGCGTCATCCAGGGTGCCCTGCGCGAGGCCGCGGACCACGCGAGCACGGCGCTCGGCGTGGCCCGCCGGATCGAGGCGGAGAACCGGATCACAGCCGCTCCGGCGTACCTGGCCCAGGCGGTGATCGAACGGGAGCAGGGACGCGAGATGGGGTCCGAGGAGGCGATGCGGCGCACCCTGCACGCCTGCGGCGACAACCCGGAGGTGGCACTGACCGTGCTGACCGGATCACTGCGGGCGGGCCTGCTGCTCGACCGCGGCGAGGCGCACACCGCTCGGGCCGTGCTCGCCAAGGTCGTCGAGGAGGCCGGCCCGCGGCTGGACGCGCCGATCCTGCACCGGATCGTGGCCCTGGCCGAGGCCGACGCCGACCTCGCCCTGGACGAGCCGTGGCCGGTGCTCACCCGGTACGCCCGCCAGGACGGGCTCTACCCGCCCGAGCAGCTACGGCTGGCCCAGGCGTACCAGGCGGCCGGCCACCCGGCCCGGGCCGACGCGGTGCTGGCCGTGCTGCGCGAGGGCCCGGACCAGACCTCCGCCGTCTCCGCCTGGCTGCTCACCGCCCTGGCCGCCGACGCACAGGGCCGCGGCGGGCGGGCCGCCGACGCGCTCGGCCGCGCCCTGGCCGCCGCCGAGCCGGACCGGATCCGTCGCCCGTTCCGCCGTTTCGACGCCGGCCGAATCCTCACGCTCGCCGAACGCCAGCAGTGGCTGACCGA
>KL571609.1:0-464 GCA_000715855.1 Actinoplanes liguriensis | reverse complement strand
GTCCTCGCCGAGATCACCGGGGAGATCCCGATCGGCACCCCGCCGACCGCGGGGCCGCTCAGCGAACGGGAGATCGACGTCCTGCAGTACCTGCCGACCGTGCTGACCGCCGGGGAGATCGCGGAGAACCTCGGCATCTCGGTGAACACGGTCAAGGCGCACATGCGCTCGATCTACCGCAAACTCGGCGCCGCCCGCCGCCGGGAGGCCGTCGTCATCGCCCGCCAGCTCGGCCACCTGTGACCATCTCGCCGATCACGGCAGACAGCAGCAGGCAGAACGAGAGGACGTAGAGCCAGCCGATGTAGGTGAAGGTCAGCCCGATCGTGCCGTACCGGTCGGTGCTGGACTGCAGCGCACGGGGCAGATACACCGACCCGCCCGCGCGCACCGCCACCATCATCAGGCCGAACGCGACCCCACCGGCGATCAGCGGCCGGCGGGGCGCCCGCGCCCCCAGCAGC
>KL571608.1:4319-5047 GCA_000715855.1 Actinoplanes liguriensis | reverse complement strand
CAGGAAGCCCAACCGACCGGCCGAAGCGACCCCGGTCAGCCCGGCGCCCTCGACAACCTCGGTGAGCCCGGTGGTCAGCGCCCCGGAGTCGGCCGCGAGCACCACGGCCCGGTGCGCGAGCGTTGCCCGCCGGGCCGCCGCTGCGCCGATCGCCGCCAGATCGTCGCCACTTACCTCGATCAGACGCGCGGCCTGCGCGGCCAGCGCCGCCCGATCGTGCCCGGAAAGGATCACCGGGACGAGCCGTGGGGACAGCGCCGCCGGGACGGTCCCGGCGGCGGGAACGATCCCGGCGACCGAGGCGACCGAGGCGGTCTCGAGGGCGGGGGCAGCATGGACGATCCCGACGGCCGGGACAGCCGGGACGATCCCCTCGGCCGGGCCGGCCGGGGCGGTTCCGGAGGCAGGGGCACTCGGGGCGGTTCCGGAAGCCGGGCCGGCCGGGGCGGTTCCGGGGCCGGGGTTCCTCGATGATCACGTGGGCGTTCGTGCCGCTGACGCCGAACGCGGAGACGCCGGCACGTCGCGGGCGCTCCCCCGCGGGCCAGGGCTGCGGCGAAGTGAGCAGGGCGGCGTCGCCGGAAGCCCAGTCCACGTGCGGGGACGGCTTTTCAGCGTGCAGGGTCGCGGGCAGCACCCCGTGCCGCATAGCCAGGACCATCTTGGCGATCCCGGCGACACCGGCGGCGGCCTGGGTGTGCCCGATGTTCGACTTGACCGAGCCCAGC
>KL571608.1:3771-4003 GCA_000715855.1 Actinoplanes liguriensis | reverse complement strand
ACCCAGCGTGGTGCCGGTGCCGTGCGCCTCGACGGCGTCCACGTCCGCCGGGCTCAGTCCCGCGCCGGCCAGGGCCGACCGGATGACGCGCTGCTGCGCGGGGCCGTTCGGGGCGGTCAGCCCGTTGGAGGCGCCGTCCTGGTTGACCGCGCTCCCGCGTACCACCGCGAGAACGTCGTGCCCGGCGGCCCGGGCCGCGGACAGCCGCTCGACCAGCAACACCCCGGCGCCC
>KL571608.1:3282-3539 GCA_000715855.1 Actinoplanes liguriensis | reverse complement strand
GAGAATCTTGCGCCCGGCGGCACGCGCCGTGGACAGCCGCTCCACCAGGAGCATTCCGGCGCCCTCGGACCAGCCGGTGCCGTCGGCGTCCGCGGAGAACGACTTGCACCGGCCGTCGGCGGCCAGGCCGCGCTGCCGGGAGAACTCCACGAAGACGTCCGCGGTCGGCATCACCGTGACGCCGCCGACGAGGGCCATCGAACATTCACCGGAGCGCAGCGCCTGCGCCGCCAGGTGCAGCGCCACCAGCGACGACG
>KL571608.1:2811-3024 GCA_000715855.1 Actinoplanes liguriensis | reverse complement strand
GTGTACGAGATCCGGCCGGACATCACCGACGAGGCGGTGCCGGTCAGCAGGTGGCCCTCGATGCCCTCATCCGACTCGACCGGTCCGACGCCGTAGCCCATCGCGGTCGCGCCGACGAACACGCCGACCGGCTGGCCGGCCAGCCCGAGCGGGTCGACGCCGCCACGCTCCAGGGCCTCCCAGGACGTCTCCAGCAGCAGGCGCTGCTGCGGG
>KL571608.1:2112-2526 GCA_000715855.1 Actinoplanes liguriensis | reverse complement strand
GCGAGATCCCGAACAGCCCGGCGTCGAAGTCACCAGCGCCGTAGAGGAAGCCGCCGCCACGCGCGTAGAACGTGCCCGGATGCTCCGGGTCGGGATGGTAGAGCCGGTCCAGGTCCCAGCCACGGTCGACCGGGAACTCGCCGATCCCGTCGCCACCGGAGGCGATCAGGTCCCAGAACTGCTCCGGCGACTCGACCCCGCCGGGCAGGCGCAGGCCCATGCCGACGATCACCATCGGGTCGTCACCGGTCACCGCGGTCGCCGGGGTGGGCGCCTGAGGCGCTGCCGCGCCGAGAACCTTCTCCCGTACGAACGTGGCCAGCCGCTCCGCGGTCGGATGGTCGAAGACGAGCGTCGCCGGAAGTGAAACGCCGGTCGCAACCTGGAGCCGGTTCCGCAGCTCGACCGCGGTCA
>KL571608.1:1697-1835 GCA_000715855.1 Actinoplanes liguriensis | reverse complement strand
CCCAGCTCCTTGAAGGCGCGCGACGGTTCGACGGCCTCGGTCGAGGCGTGCCCCAGCACGGCGGCGACATGCGTGCGCACCACGTCGGCGACCAGGCGCTCCTGCTCAGCGGGGGCCAGCCCGGCGAGCCGGCGCGCG
>KL571608.1:0-1447 GCA_000715855.1 Actinoplanes liguriensis | reverse complement strand
TATAAGAGACAGGCCGGGAGCTCGTCGAAGAACGGCCGGGCGCGGGTCGCGGTGAAGGCGGGCAGGAAGTCGTTCCACCGTACGTCCGCGACGGTGACCTGCTCCTCCCCCGCCCCGACCGCACCGGCCAGCGCGGTCAGCGCCCGCTGCGGGTCGATCGGCTGCAGGCCGCGGCGGCGCAACCGCTCGGCGACCTCGGGATCGGCGGCCATGCCGACGCGCGCCCACGGCCCCCAGGCGACGGCCGTGCCGGCGAGACCACGGGCGCGGCGCCCGGCGACGACGGCGTCCAGCGCGGCATTCGCGGCCGAGTAGGCGCCCTGGCCGGCACTGCCCCAGATGCCGGAGATCGAGGAGAAGACGACGAACGCGCCGGAGTTCCCGGCCAACTCGTCGAGATGCCGCGCGCCGTCGACCTTGGCGGCCAGCACCCTGGTCAGGTGCGCGGTGTCGGCGTCGACCAGGTCGGCGTCCTCGGCCACCCCGGCCGCGTGCACGACCGCGTCGACCGGGCCGACCTCGGCGAGCAGTGCGGCGACCGCGTCCCGGTCGGCCAGATCGCAGGCATGCACCGAGGCGTTCGGCAGGTCGGTCGTGCCGCCGCGCCGGGAGACCAGGATCAGCCGCTCGGCGCCGTTCTCCGACGCCCAGCGGGCCACCTCGGAACCCAGGCCGCCGGTGCCGCCGGCGATCAGGACCGTGCCGCGGGGTTGCCAGGCTTCGCCGCTGCTCGGGACGGTCTCCAGGCGGCGGACCAGGACACCTCCACCGCGGACGGCGATCTGGTCCTCGTCGCCGAGCCCGCCGGCCAGGATCGCGGCGAGGCGGGCGACGGCCCGGGCGTCGACGACCTCGGGCAGGTCGACCAGCCCGCGCCACGTCTGCGGATGTTCGAGACCGGCCACCCGGCCCAGGCCCCACATGGCGGCCTGCGGGGCGTGCGGCACGCCGTCGGCGCGACCGGTGCTTACCGCGCCCCGGGTGACGATCCAGGACGGGGCGTTCGCGGCGCGCACCAGATCCGGCAGGCCGGTCAGTGGCACGGACGGCAGGACCAGGATGCCGTCGGGGTTCAGGCCGGCCAGGTCGGCGGCGGTCGCCGGGACGACCCGTACACCCGCGTCGCCGAGGAGCGCGGCGAGCCCGTGCTCGTCGTCGCCGATCAGTGCCCAGGTGCCGGTGGCCGGGCCGGCCGGGGACAGGTCGGCCGGCCGCCAGGTGACCCGGTAGCGCCAGCCGTCGATCGTCTCGCGGTCCCGGCCACGGGCACGCCAGGCCGTCAGGGCGGGGAGCAGCGGTTCCAGGGTGGTCACCGGCACCCCGAGGCGGGTGGCGAGGGTAGCCGGGTCGTTGCGGTCGACCGGCTCCCAGAAGCTGTCGTCCGCGGCTGCGGCCGGGGTTCCGGCGCGGGGGCGCAGCCAGTAGCGGGTGCGCTGGAAGGCGTAGG
>KL571607.1:562-2016 GCA_000715855.1 Actinoplanes liguriensis | reverse complement strand
ACGCCGGGCCGCTCCTGACGGAGTCTGAATTCCTCCCCGGCCTGAAGGCCGGGGCATCCTTCGGAGGACTCGGTGACCGATGTCCGGTTGCGGTTGCTGGGACCGATCGGGCTGCGCGTCGGCGGGACGGACGTGCCGCTCGGGCCGGTGCGCCAGCGTGCGCTCCTGGCGGCCCTCGCGATCGACGCCGGCCACCCGGTGCAGATCGACACGCTGGTCGACCGGGTGTGGGGCGTCGCGCCGCCGGACCGGGTGCGCGGCGTCGTCTACAGCTACGTCAACCGGCTGCGGCAGGCGCTGCGCGCGACCGGCGGCCGGGTGGTGCTGGCCCGGCGTTCGGGCGGATACGCGCTGGACCTGGACCCGCGGTGCGTCGACAGCATCCTGTTCGACCGGCTGTCCCGCGGCGGTTCCCTCGACGAGCTGGACGCGGCGCTCGCCCTCTGGCACGGGCCGGCGCTGGCCGACCTCACCGGCGAGTGGGCGGCCCGCACCCGCGACCTGCTCGCCCAGCGGCGGCTGGACACCACCGTCGACTGGGCGCGGGCGGCCCTGGACGCCGGTGGGAGCGACCGGGTGATCGAGGTGCTGCGGCCGCTGGTCGACGAGCACCCGCTGAGGGAACCCCTGGCCGCGCTCTTCATCGAGGCGCTGGACCGGCACGGCCGTACCGCCGAGGCCCTTGATCGGTGGGCGGCCGTGCGGCGGCACCTCGTCGCGGAGCTGGGCACCGAACCCGGGCCGGGGTTGCAGGCGCTGCACCGGTCGCTGCTGCGCCCGGCCGCCGTCGCGCCGGTCTCGCTGCCGACCGACACCGCCGCGTTCACCGGGCGGCGGCGCGAGATCGCCCGGCTGATGCGGGCCGGGCCGGGCGTGCAGGCCATCGCCGGGATGCCCGGGGTCGGCAAGACCGCCCTCGCCGTGCACGTGGCGCACCGGCTGCGGACCGCGTTCCCGGACGGGCAGATCTTCGTCAACCTGCACGCGCACACCGACGGCCGGGACGCCGCCGACCCCGCCGAGGTGCTCGCCACCCTGCTCACCTCGGACGGGCTGGACCCGCGGCGGCTGCCGTCCGGGGTGGAGGCCCGCTCGGCGCTGTGGCGGTCCCGGCTGGCCGGCCGGCGGGCGCTGATCGTGCTGGACAACGCGGCCGGCAGCGCCCAGGTCCTGCCCCTGCTGCCGGGCGCCGGCGGCTGTCTGGTGCTGGTCACGAGCCGGCGCTTCCTGGGCGACCTGCCCGCCGACGCGGTGCCGGTCACCCTGGACGTGCTGGCCGCCGACGAGGCCGGGGCGATGTTCCGGCGGCTCGCGACCACGGCGGGCGGCGACCCGTCCGAGCTGGTGGCGGTGTGCGGCCGGTTGCCGCTGGCGGTCGCGCTGCTGGCCCGGCTGCTGCGCCGGCACCCCGGCTGGACCGTCGGCGACCTGCTGCGCGAGACCCGGGAACGGCT
>KL571607.1:0-388 GCA_000715855.1 Actinoplanes liguriensis | reverse complement strand
GGACCCGGGAACGGCTGCTCGACGTGACCGCCGAGCACGCCAGCATCGCCGCCGCGTTCGAGCTGTCGTACCGCCACCTGCCGGCGGACCGGAAGCGCTTCTTCGAGCTCCTCGCCATGCACCCGGGCAGCGAGCTGGAACCGTACGCGTGCGCCGCCCTGACCGGTCTGCCGCTCGGCGAGGCGCGCGCCGGGCTCGACGCGCTGCACGCCGACAGCCTGCTCATCGAGGTCAGCCCGCGCCGGTACACGATGCACGACCTGATCCGCTCGTACTGCCGGACGCTCGCCGGCCCGGACGACGCGGCCACCGCCCGGCTGCTCGACTTCTACGCCGTCACCGCGGGCGCCGCGAACGCCCGGCTCGCCCGGCTGACCCGCCCCGGGCC
>JNYN01004803.1 GCA_000715855.1 Actinoplanes liguriensis | reverse complement strand
TGTATAAGAGACAGGGCCTGGACCGCGTCGTCCGGCCAGGCCGCGCGGATCGCGTCGACGATGAGCCGCTCGCTGGCGATGTCGACGTCCGACACGACGTCGTTGACGTGCGCCTTCGGAGCGCCGACGCGCAACGTGTCGCGTCGTTCGAGCTGCAGGCGGCCGGCGCGCACGGCCAGGCCGGCGACCAGGTCACGGGCTGCGTGGAGATCTCGGTCCATCCCGGCACGCTATCGGAGGTCCCGGTCCGCCGATCGCGCGGAGGCAAGGCGAGCACCATCCGGCGCGTGACTCCGGCCGGGCGGCGGGTGACCGAATTCGGGCGCTCAGGTGTTACCGTCTGCGCCCGAGCCGGTCCTGTTTCTCGCCGCCGGCAGAAACGGGACGAACGGATCAAACGACCCCATGGCCCTTCTGGACCGTGTCTACGCAGGCCCGCGCTTCGTGCTGCCCCGCTGGTGGAGCAGGCCGGACGTGGTGGCGGGCTCCCTCGCCGGTGTGCTCAGTGTGATCTGGGGATTCTGGCTGGCGCGCGACGCCGGTGACCTCGCCGCGCAGTACGCGTGGACCTCGTTCGTCCGGCACCACCCCGGCTCGGCCTACAACCTGTCCTGGTACGGCGGCATGCACCCGGCCTCGTACAGCGTCCTCTCGCCGTACCTGATGGCCTGGATCGGCGTCCGCACCACGGGCGTGCTGACCTGTACCGGAACCGCCGCGCTCGCCGGCTACGTGCTCCTGCGGTCCGGCTTCCCACGGCCGCTGGTCCCCGCCCTGTGGATGTCGGTCGCGGTCTGGGGCAACCTCGCGGCGGGCCGGGTCACGTACCTCATCGGCCTGGTCTTCGCGCTCGTGGCGGCGATCTTCTCGCTGAACGGAACCGGACACCGTCGCCCCCGCCCGGTCGTCGCGGCGATCTTCGGCACGGTGGCCACCCTGGGCAGCCCGGTCGCCGGCCTGTTCATCGAGGTCCTGGCCGCGGCGATGTTCCTGACCGGCCGGCGGCGGCACGCGATCTGGCTCGCGGCCGGCCCGCCCGCGGTGATCGGCGCGACGTCGATGCTGTTCCCGTTCTCCGGCGTGCAACCTTTCCCGTGGTACGCCGCGCTGGTCACGGTCGGCGCCGCGGTCGCCGTCGCCGTCCTGACCCCGGCGACCTGGCGCACGGTCCGGGCCGGCGCCTGGGTCTACGCGGTCGGCGTGGCGCTGTGCTGGGTCCTGCCCACCCCGATCGGCAGCAACGTCGAACGACTCGCGGTCCTGCTCAGCGCCGCTTTCCTGATCTGTGCCGCCGCGATCGGCAACCCCCGCAGAGCAAAGACGATTTGCACGTACGTCATAGCCACCGTCCTCGCCGCATGGACCGTGATCCAGCCACTGGTCGACTACGCGCGTACGTCCTCGGCGCCCGCCACCGTCGCCGCCGCCCAGCCGCTGGTCGACGAGCTGCAACGGCT
>KL571606.1:4736-4854 GCA_000715855.1 Actinoplanes liguriensis | reverse complement strand
GTCCCCAGCCAGGCCGCCGGCGGCCACTCCCGCCACGTGATCAGGCCTTTGTGCCGGAGCAGCTCGATCCGCGGGTGATCCTTCGGGTAGCCGCGCGGCGCCGTCTTCAGGGTGTCCC
>KL571606.1:3364-4455 GCA_000715855.1 Actinoplanes liguriensis | reverse complement strand
GTCCCGGCCGGCCACGCTGACCCCGGCCTTCTCGGTCTGCGCGATGATGCCGGTCAGGACCGTGCCGCTGACGTCGTTGGCGATCGCCTTCCGGAAGCGGTCCAGCTGGCCGGGGTCCATCTGGTAGTAGCCCGACCCGGTGGCCAGCCCGTCCGCGGAGAGCTGAAGGTAGCCGCCGCCCTCCAGCCACGCGCCGAGATGCGTCTTGTAGGGGGTCTTGTCCTTGCTGAACCGCACGTCCCGGTAGGGGCGGAAGACCTTGCCCGGCCCGAACTCCGGCTCGAGCGCGGCGAGCAGCTCCAGCATCGGCCCGCGCACCTGCTCCTCGTAGAAGGCGAGGTGCTCGGTCCAGTACGTCTTCGAGTTGTCGGCGCTGAGCCCCTCGTAGAACTCCAGCGCCTCGACCGGCCAGCCACGGAACGTCACCCGCTGATTCTGCGCCATCCCGCGAAGGCCGCTCAGCGGGAGGGGAGGCCGAGCCGATCCAGGATCTCGTGCACTCGCAGCCGCGGCTCGGCCGCGATCGCCTCCCGCGCGCTTCTTGAGAAGGGACGGAGACTCATATATTAGCTATAGAGGTGATAGGAGATAGCAGCGAATTTCTGTGGTACATCCCGAACGAGGATCGTCCCGGCCACCGTGGCGACGACGTGGTGCAGGGGCACAACAGCCTGGACACGCTGCTCGGCCAGGCGCTGGCGGTCGAGGAGCACGGCTGGGGCGGCGCGCTGCTCGGTACCGGGTGGGGGCGGCCGGACACGTTCACGGTCGCGACCGCGATCGCCGCTCGGACGACGACGTTCCAGCCGCTGATCGCGGTCCGGCCCGGATACTGGCGGCCGGCGCACTTCGCCTCGGCCGCCGCGACGTTGCAGCACCTCAGCGACAGGTGCTGGTCAACGTCGTGTCCGGCAAGGATCGGCTCGCCGCCTACGGCGACGAAGAGCAGGATCAGATTCAGCGGTACGGCCGTACGCGCGAATTTCTGCGAATCGTGCGTAACTTGTGGGCCCGGGAGAACGTCACCTACCAGGGCGAGCACTTCCAGGTCACGGATTCGACCGTGGTGCCGCGGCTCTGTCTCTTATACA
>KL571606.1:1707-3167 GCA_000715855.1 Actinoplanes liguriensis | reverse complement strand
TACTTTGGCGGGGCGTCGGAGGCCGCCGAGCGGGTGTCCGCGACCGAGGCCGACGTGCAGTTGTTCTGGGGCGAGCCGCTCGACGGCGTACGGGAAAGAATCGATCGTCTGAAAACGCTCAGTGAGCGGCTCGGCCGCGAGCATCAGCCCCTGGAGTTCGGTCTCCGGATCACCACGCTGGTGCGCGACACCACCGAGCAGGCCTGGGCGGATGCCGAGGCGAAGGTCGCCGAAATGGCGGTTCGCGCCGCGAATCTGGATTCACTGTGGGCGGCCGCGGCGGGTCAGCGGCGGCTGCTCGATCTCGCCGGGCGGGGCGACGTGCTGGACGACAACCTCTACACCGCGCCCGGGCGATACGGCGGTGGCGGCGCCGGGACCACGTGGCTGGTCGGGTCGGCGCAGGACGTGGCGAGGTCGCTGCGGAAGTATCAGGAACTCGGTATCACCCACTTCGTGCTCTCCGACACGCCCTACCTCCCGGAGATCAAGCGGCAGGGCACCCAACTGTTGCCGCTTCTCCGAGCGTGAGGGGTGTTCGCTCCGGTTAATCCTATTGCACCCATAGGAATTGTGGTTCAATGGGTTGATCGTCGTTCGTTTCTCGAAGGTGGTTCCGATGCGCAGTGTCCCCGTCCAGCTGGCCCTCGCCGTCGGAGGACCCGGGTTGCTCTCGCTGGCCGAGGCCGGCATCGTCGCGGCCGCCGCCGAGGAAGCCGGGGTCGCCGCGATCCGGCTCGCCGATCGTTCGCCGGGCGGCACCGCGCTCGACCCGGCCGTGGTCGCGGCCTACCTGGCAGGGCGGCACCCCGGGGTCGGCTACCTGCCGGTGCTGCCGACGACCGGTAACCCGCCCTACGCCGCCGCCCGGCGGCTGTTGTCGCTGGACACGGCAACCGGCGGTCGTTCCGGGGCGGTGTTGCGGCCGGGAGCGGGAGAGCAGAGCGCGGCCGATCCGGTGCTGCGCTGGACGGAGTATGCGCGGGTGCTGACCCGCCTGTGGGACTCGTTCCCCGGCGACGGGCGGCCGGACGGGCCGATCCTCGTCGCCGACCTCGGGCTGCTCGGGGTCGGTGCGCTGGCGCCGGTCGCCGACGTGGTGGTGGTCGATCTCGGACAGGCCGGCGGTGCCGACGCGGTGCTGACCCAGGCACTGCGGATGGCCGGGCGGGAACGCGGCGAGGTCGCGCTGCTCGGCCGGATCAGGCTGGCGAAGGGCGAGCTCACGCCGGGGTTCGCCACGCGGCTGCGGGCCTGGGTGGACGAGCACCTGCTGGACGGGGTGGAGCTGGTGGCCGAGGGCGGCGCGGAGGACATCGTCCGGGTGGTGCGTGGGCTCGCGCCGCGGCCGGTCGCCCGCACGCTGCGGGAGGCGTTCGAGCTGCGCACCGCGGTGGCCCTGGCCGGCTGAAGGCGGGGCGGCGGTGAGGCGGGGCGGCGGGGCTGCGGTGTCGCGGGGC
>KL571606.1:0-1382 GCA_000715855.1 Actinoplanes liguriensis | reverse complement strand
GTGTCGCGGGGCTGCGGTGTCGCGGGGCTGCGGTGTCGCCGGGGGAGGGGTCTACCGTTCGGCGAGCAGCCGCTCCAGCCCGTCGAGGATCCGCTGCAAGCCGAAATCGACCAGAATGTCCAGGTCGAACGCCTGGTCCTCGCCGGCCAGGAAGCGGCTCATCATCGGCAGCCGCCCGGTGGCGAGCACGGCCGCGAACCGGTTCTGCTGGGTCTGGAACCACTCGCCGTCGGTCATCCCGGTCTCCTGCTCGGCCTGCGCCTCCTCCTCCAGGCCGACCGCGGTGCCCCGGACGTGATTGGCGAGCATCACGGCTGCGCGGAACTGCAGGTTCGGTGTCAGGCCGTGCCCGTCGAGGGCCTGCATCGCCCACTCGGTGTGCGCCATCGCGTGCGGCGCGAGGTGCGGCCGGGTGAACGAGAGCGCCTGCGCCAGCCACTTGTGCCGCCGATACATCGACCACTGCAACCGGGCCAGGGCCTCGACGCAGGCCCGCCACCCGTCCCGCTCGGGGGAGACGTGCCGTGGTGGCGGATAATCCGCCATCAGCTGGTCGATCATCAGCAGGATCAGCTCGTCCCGATCCGCGACGAAGCGGTACAGCGACATCGTCGGCATCCGCAGCGCCCCGGCGAGCCGTCGCATGGACAGGCCGCCGAGACCCTCGGCGTCGGCGATCCCGATGGCGGCGTGGACGATGCGTTCACGGTCGTTCTCCGGCAGGAGCGAGGGCCCGCCCGCGACCACGGTCCCGACTCCGGGCCGGGCGATGACCAGGCCCTGCTCGCGCAGGTGGGTGATCACCCGGGTCGCGGTCGCCATCGCCACCCCGTGCTCGGCCATGAGCTGCCGGGTCGACGGGATCCGGGCGCCCGGCGCCAGGTCCCCCGCGGTGATCCGGGCCGCCAAGTTATCCGCGATTCGCTTGTAGACCGGCTCCATCGCACTAGTGCACCACAGCCCGGTGCACCAGGAAAACCGGGGAGTCAGCACTACCGCGCGACCAGCTAGTGCGTTCGTACGGTGTACTCATGACTGAGGCGGTAAAACTCGAATCGCTCTACCGAACGTATGACAACCAGGTGACCGCCCTCGATGGCGTCACGGCCGGATTCGCCGGCGGCACGTTCACCGCGGTGATGGGCCCGTCCGGCTCCGGCAAGACCACGCTGCTGCACTGCGCCGCCGGCCTCGACCGGCCCACCGCGGGCCGGGTGTTCATCGGCGGCACCGAGCTGACCGCGACCTCCGACACCGCGATGACGAAGTTCCGCCGCGCGCGGGTCGGCTTCGTCTTCCAGGACCACAACCTGCTGCCGGCCCTGACCGTGGAGCAGAACGTGCAGCTCCCGCTGCGTCTGGCCGGCCGCCGCGCGGATCGT
>JNYN01004798.1 GCA_000715855.1 Actinoplanes liguriensis | reverse complement strand
GGTGCAGCGGCAGCTCCGGGTCGGTGCGGGTGATCAGGACGAGCCGCAGGCGCTCGGGTGGGTTGCGCAGCAGGCCCGCCAGCCCGCTGAGCACCCGGGACTCGGTCACCTCCTGCAGGTCGTCGAGGACGATCACGACCGGGCCGGGCACACCGCCCAGTCCGGACCCGAGGCGGCGCAGGAAGGCCGGTCCGTCCACCCCGAGCAGCGGGCCGCGGTCCGGGACGACCTGGCCGGGGCGCACCACCCCGCTGGTGCGCAGCGCGAGCATCAGGTCCGACCAGAAGACGTACGGTTCGTTGTGTCCCGCGTCGAGGGCGAGCCAGGCGATCGGCCCGTTGATCGACCGTGCCCCGGCCCACGCGGACGCGGACGCGGTCTTGCCCCAGCCCGGTCCGGCGCAGATCGTCGTCACCGCACGGCGGGTGCCGGCGTCCAGGGCCTCCGCCAGGCGTGGCCGCCAGATCACCCCTTGCGGCAGCCGTGGACGGGCCACTCGTGCGGCCGCTATCGCTGTCGGTGGACCGTTGCCCCGGTGTTCCCGCATGTCGTCTCCAACCCCCTGGAAAGCACATGAATTGCAGCAAAATCCGGCTACGTAGCGCGCCGCCCCCAGAGCGCAACAGTGACGATGGGTGACACACCGCCCAAGTCACCACGACACGCAATCACAGGGGGTGCACACGCAGCAACCCCACGTATTCGCGCGGATCGGCGAATCGACCGTGCAAGTTGCATGTTTTGGCATGTTCACCCCTGCCGTATGAGGTGCTCCGGCAGCCGTACGCGGTCTGCTGAGAGCTATGTCGAACAGTTACGCGAGTGAACGTCCCGCCGGCGCCGACTCCCCCGCCCCGCCCGCCACCGGGTGGGCCGGGGTGGTCGTCTTCGCCGGCATCATGCTGCTGTCGCTGGGCGTGTTCCAGGCGTCCGAGGGCGTGGTCGCGCTCGTCCACCAGGAGGCCTTCCTGGTCGGATCGGACGGCCTCCTGGTCGAGCTGGACTACGCGGCCTGGGGCTGGATACACCTGTTGCTCGGCCTGCTCGCCATGGCGGCCGGCACCGGGGTGCTGCTCGGATGGCTCTGGGCCCGGATCGTCGGCGTCATCATCGCCTTCCTCGGCGCCCTGCTCCACTTCGTCTTCCTGGCCGCCTCACCGGTCTGGTGCACGATCCTGCTGGGCATGGACGTGCTGATCATCGTCGCCCTGTGCGCCCACGGCCGGGAGGTCCGGCGCGTCTAGATCAGGTTGAGCGCCCGCGCCCGGCGTACCGCCTCGTTGCGCCGGGACGCGGAGAGCTTGCGGAGGATGCTGCGCACGTGTGTCTTGACGGTGTTGACCGAGACGTACATCGAGGCCGCGATCTCCTCGGTGGGCAGCATCTCCGCCATCCCGCGCAGCACGTCCAGCTCCCGCTTGCTCAGCGCCTCCACCACCACCGGCTGGGCCACCGACTGCTGG
>KL571605.1:2400-2956 GCA_000715855.1 Actinoplanes liguriensis | reverse complement strand
AGATGTGTATAAGAGACAGGGTGTCGACCGCCGACGACTACCACGCGTACTTCCGGATGCTGCTCAACCGGGGCGTGCACGACGGCGAACGGATCCTGTCCCGGCCCGCGACCGAGCTGATGACCACCAACCGGCTGACGCCCGCCCAGCAGGAGGCACGGACCGCGCTGGCGCTGGACAACGTGCACATCTCGTTCGGGCAGGGCCAGCACGGCGGGTGGGGGCTCGGGATGGCGGTGCGCACCTACCGGGGTGACTACGCGCCGGTGGGCCAGTTCGGGTGGGACGGCGGCAGCGGCACGTCGACCTACGCCGACCCGGCCAACGACCTGGTCGGGATCCTGCTGACCCAGGTCGGGGCGTCCACTCCGGCCTCGGCCCACGTCTACCACGACTTCTGGACGACGCTTTACCAGGCCCTCGACTGAGCCGCTGTCAGGCGAACCGGCGTGCGGTGGCCTCCAGCCGCTCCCGGTGGGAGGCCCACCACGCCGGATCGTCGTCACCCATGGTGTCACCCGGCTGCCGCCAGCCGACCCTGTCTCTTATACACATC
>KL571605.1:697-2180 GCA_000715855.1 Actinoplanes liguriensis | reverse complement strand
GCCGACCTGGCCGTCGATCAGCTCGCGGACGATGTCGGCGTGCCCGGCGTGCCGGTTCAGCTCGGCGACCACATGCACCAGGACCAGGTCCAGGGTCACCGGATGGCCGCCCCACCAGCGGACCGTGCCGGGCGCGTCGATCGGCAGCGCGTCGATCGTCGCGTCCGCGTGCGCCCACACCCGGTGCCAGAAACCGATGATGTCCTCCCGGGACTCGTCCTCGGCGGCCCACATGTCGGTGTTCGGCTCGACGTCCAGGCGCAGGGTCTGGATCTCCTCGGGGAACGGCCGGTCGAACACCTCCCCGAAGTAGCCGGAGCTCACCGACGCCGTGTGCTTGACCAGGCCGAGCAGGTTCGTCCCGGTGGGCACGAGGGGGGCGGCGCACGTCGTACTCCGACAGGCCGTCGAGCTTGCCGAGCAGGGCCTCGCGGGCGTCCCGCAGGTAGTGGTGCAGGGTCGCCTTCGGATCCGATGTGGTCATACGCTCAGGGTCTCACTGACCGATGCCGCGGCGGGCTCCAGATCGAGGTGCGGCGTGAGGCGGTCCAACGGGCGGGGCAGCCACCAGGCGGCCCGCCCGAGGAGCAGCATCACGGCAGGGACCAGGATCAGCCGTACGACGAACGCGTCGAGCAGCACCCCGGCGGCCAGTGCGAAGGCGATGGGTTTGATCGTCGCGTCGCCACCGAGAGCGCCCCCGCCGAAGACCCCGATCATGATGAGCGCCGCCGCGGTGACGACCCGGGCGCCCTGGCCGTAACCGGCGTGCACGGCGTCGCGGGCGTCGACACCCCGGGTGTGGCGTTCATGCATCCCGGTGAGCAGGAACATCTCGTAGTCCATGGACAACCCGAACAGCACGCCGATGACGATCACCGGCAGGAAACTGAGCAGCGGACCGGCCGGATCGACACCGAGGACACCGCCGAGATGGCCCCGCTGGAAGACCAGCACGGTGCACCCGAGCGAGGCGCCGAGACTGAGCAGGAAACTCAGCGTCGCCTTCAACGGGACGAGGATCGACCGGAACGCCACGAGCAGCAGGACGAAAGCGAACCCGGCGATCAGCGCCAGGTAGAGCGGCAGCCGCCGGGCGAGCAGCTGGGACACGTCGATCGCGACGGCGGTCTGACCGGTCACCTCCAGACCGGGGCGCCGGCGCAGCTCGTGCACGAGAGCGCTGGTGCCGGGCGCTTCCGGGCCGCCCTCCGGCAGGACGGTCAGCAGGATCCGGCCGTCGCGCTCGCCGCTGGGCTGCACGCCGGCCACCCCGGGCATCGTCGCGAGGCCGTCCTCCTGCCGCGCCGTGCCCAGGACCAGGATCGGCGCGTTGATGCCTGCGCCGAAACCGGCGGCCGTCAGGTCGTACGCCCGGCGGGCCGTCGACGTGCCCGGCAGGGAGCCGTCCGTGGGCAGGCCCAGCCGCAGATCCAGGATGGGCACCGACAGCGCACCCAGCAGCAGGACCGGGACGATGACG
>KL571605.1:0-471 GCA_000715855.1 Actinoplanes liguriensis | reverse complement strand
CGTCGGCCGGCACGGCGGCCGAGCACCCGCATCCCGGCGACGCTGAGCAGCGCCGGTGTGAGCGTCACCGTGATCAGCATGGCGATCAGGACCGCGGCGGCCGCCGAGACTCCCATCTGGGTGAGGAACCCGACGCGCATGACGGCCAACCCGGCCAGGGCGGCGACCACAGTCAGCGCGGCGAAGACCACCGCGGTGCCGGCCGTGCCGATCGCCAGCGCGATCGACTCGTGGACCGGCATCCCGTCCCGCAGTTGCCGGCGGTGCCGGTCGACGACGAACAGCGCGTAGTCGATGCCGACGGCCAGCGCCAGCAGCGTGGCCAGCGACGGCGCGACGTCGGTCGGCTCCACGAACCGGGTGGACGCCTCGATGGCGCCGAGGCCGAGGCCCAGCCCGAGCAGCGCGGTGAGCAGCGGCGCCCCGGCCGCGACCAGCGACCCGAACGTCACCACCCTGTCTCTTATACAC
>KL571604.1:2133-3660 GCA_000715855.1 Actinoplanes liguriensis | reverse complement strand
GCCTCCGGCAGCCCCTGGCCGGCCGCTGAAGCCCCGCAGCAGGCCCGGGCATCCGCCACGGTCCCGCCCGCGCCGCCCGCCGCCCAGCCGAACATCACGGGTCCCGGAAGCCCGGCCACCCCGGACATCAGCCCCGAGCCGTGGACCCCGCCGGGCCCCGGCGGCAGCGACAAAGCTGGCGGTGGAGCCGAGCCGGCCCGTAAGAGCCCGAAGATGGCCCTGGTAGCGGCACTGATCGCGGCTGCTCTGGCCGGCGCGGGCGTCGGCGCCGGGGTCACCGCGGCCTTCTCCAGCGACAGCAGCACGTCCACCCCGGCGGCCGTGCCCGGCCAGGGGAACGGCGCTCCCGGCCAGAACGGGCAGAACGGCGCCCCCGGCGGTCAGGCCCCCAACGGCCAGGCCGCGCAGCCCTCCGCCGCCGCCAGCAGCGGCTCCTAGGCATTACTCGGGGGAAATAAGCAGAGATGGTCCCTGCTGTGGGCGGCAGGGACCATCTCTGTGCTTTCAGCGAGGTCGTCCCGTGCCCATCCGGTCGCGCGCCGTTACGGCGTACCGGGAAATGGTTCTAGGTGGGGTTTTCCTCGGCCGGAACGGTGGCGGCGGCGCGTGCCCGGCGGCGGCGGATGTGCCGGACGTGCAGCGTGACGTAGACCGCGACGGCCACCACGACGGCCCCGATCGCCAGCCACTTGTACCGGTGGGCGTGGTCCATGATCTTCACCAGGTTCGAGCCCAGGAAGTACGACACCGTCGTCCACCAGCCGACCCAGAGCGCCGCGCCGATCGCGTTGTAGAGCGTGAACGTCTTCCACGGCATCTTGGTGATCCCCGCGATCACGCCGTTGAGCTGCCGCAACCCGTCGATGAACCGGGCCACCACGATGATCCGGTTACCGCGGCGCGCGAAGAACCGCTCCGCCCTCTCCAGGCGCTCCGGGGTGATGAAGATGTACTTCCCCCAGCGGTGCACCACCGTCCGGCCGCCGCGCAGGCCGATCCAATACCCGATGTTGTCGCCGACGACCGCGGTGACGAAGCTGACCAGCGCGACGACGAAGATGTTCATCCGGCCGGTGCTGGAGTAGATCGATGCCGCCACCATGATCGTCTGGCCGGGGGCGGGAACGCCGAAGCTCTCCACGATCATCACAGCAGCGAGAGCCAGGTATCCCCAGCGGTCCAGGATCGGGGCAACGCTGTGGAGGAACCCGGGAAGCTCGGCTGAAGGTGGCATCGGCTACACGGTAGCCGCCGTTTGTGACGAGGGCCGCATGGACCTGTCCGGCGGAGCCGGTCAGACCTTTGCCACAAATACGGAAAGGTCCCGGCCCATCACGGACCGGGACCTTCGCGGAAGAAATCAGATCAGAGCGACTCGGCGGCGAGCTGGTTGCGCAGCTTGGCGAGGGCCTTGGTCAGCAGGCGGGAGACGTGCATCTGGGAGATGCCGATCTGGTCCGCGATCTGCGACTGGGTCAGGTTGCCGTAGAAGCGCAGCGTCAGGATCCGCTGCTCGCGCTCGTCCAG
>KL571604.1:1482-1899 GCA_000715855.1 Actinoplanes liguriensis | reverse complement strand
CGTCCAGGGTGGCCAGTGCCGGCCCGAGAGCCACGCGGGTCTCGGCCAGCTCGAACTCGTAGTCCTCACCGCCGAGCGTGTCACCGAGCTCGGTCGAGCCGTCCGCGCTGATCGGGGTGGACAGCGACGTCGCGTTGTAGGCGCGAGCGCCCTCCAGGCCCTCCAGCACCTCTTCCTCGGAGATGCCGAGGTGGACGGCGATGTCCGGAACCGTCGGCGACCGGCCCAGGCTGTGGGTCAGCGTGCTGTTCGCCTCGGTGATCGCCAGGCGCAGCTCCTGCAGGCGGCGCGGGACGCGCACCGACCAGGTGCGGTCGCGGAAGTGCCGCTTGATCTCACCGATGATGGTCGGGATCGCGTAGCCGGCGAAGTCGACGCCACGCTCGGGGTCGAACTTGTCGACCGCCTTGATCAGGC
>KL571604.1:0-1334 GCA_000715855.1 Actinoplanes liguriensis | reverse complement strand
GGCGAGGTGGCGGGCGAGCGGCAGCCAGGCCTCGATCGCCCGGTCGCGGAGGGCGGCCCGGGACGGGTGCCCGGCAGGCATCGCAGCCATCGCGTTCAGCAGTTCTGCCGCGCTGTCCACGGGGCTATCGGCACTTTTAGCCGTCGCCGGGGCGACGGTCGTCGAAGTCTCCATGACGGTCATGCGTGGTCCTCCCTGGCACCTTTCCGGAGAGCCCGGTCCAGTTGGTACTGGACCCGGTCGGTCGGGCGTCCTTACCAACGGGCGACGTCGTCTGACCATCGCCGCCCGCACATGCTTGTCCGTTCGGTTGCCAACACCTTAGCCGGTTGTCTGACGAAAGACTAGCCGAAAGTATGAGTGACACTCGGCTGAGCGGTGTGGTCTGCGTCGATGTCCGCGATCCGGTCGGGCGAATGCGCTTCCTTGACAGCTCAGCAAGATGGACGCATGACTCCGGTGCTGGTGCGGCGGTGGACGCTCAACGACGTCCACGACCTGCGGATCCTGCGCACCGGGCTGCGTGAGGAGATCAGTGACCCGGAGTTCTTCGACCGGGTCGCGGTGGTCGCCACCGAACTCGCTACCAACGCCTTGCGGCACGGCGCCCCGCCGGCGATCGTGCGGCTGATGACCGCGCCGGGCCGGCTGATCGTCGACGTGTCCGATCAGGATCTGGTCGGCGAGCCCCAGTTCGGCCTGCGGCCCCGGCCGATGGGCGAGGGCGGGCTCGGTCTGCTCCTGGTCCGCACGTTCGCCGCCGACAGCGGCTGGTACCGGACCGGTCACGCGAAGCACGCCTGGGCGAGCTTTCGCTCTCCCCCATGAGAGCTCTCCTTCATGAGAGTTCTCCTTCGTAAGAGAAGGACAGGTGCGCTCGGTGCCGGGTCCGCCGTTCGGCGCCGGGTGGCTGCCACCCCTTCTTCCCCTGCTCGGGTACGTCGTGAGCACTCCATTCTTTTACGTTCCGAATACACGCGATCACAGCGTGAACAATTTCCGCATCCTTCCCATCGGTCACGCCGAGCCGGCCAGGGGCTTTGCCCGCGGCTCTACAGATCTGTCGCAGCAGGCCCACCGACAACAGGGGTGTCGGACCAGGGGGGTCGATTTGGAGCTGCGGGAGGGGCCGGGTAATGTTCTCCGAGCCGGCAGGGAAACGGGCGAGCGGAGAGATCCGAAGCGGTCGTCCTGCCAAACCCCCAAGATCGAGCACGACACTTCGTCGTGTAAGGTTTCGAGGGCCTCGAGCGAGATGCAGTTTCGATCAGATCTTCGGATTTGGTGAAACAGAATCGCGAGGGTAAAGTTGAACGAGTGCCCCGGAGAGCGGG
>JNYN01004791.1 GCA_000715855.1 Actinoplanes liguriensis | reverse complement strand
CGCGCACCCAGGCCGGGCAGGCCGGAGGGTGCGGAAGCGTCGTCGACCGGGGCGCCCTCGGGCTGGGCCGTTCCCGGGACGAGGTGGGCCGCGGACGGGTTGTGCTGCCCCATGTCCGGCGGCTGCAAGCCCGGACGCGGGGCCGCCGCCGGCGGATTGTGCTGACCCATGTCCGGCGGCTGCAGGCCGGGGCGGGCGCCGGGCGCAGCCGGTGGGTTGTGCTGGCCCATGTCAGGGGGCAGCAGGCCGGGGCGGGTCTGGCCCGCGGGAGGCTGGCCCACCGCGGGAGCCTGCCCAGCCGGCGCCTGCCCCATCCCTGAAGCCTGACCTGTTGGAGCCTGAGCTGCGGGGATCTGGGCGGCGGGAGCGGGCGGGGCTAGCGGGGCGGCCGGGACCTGCGGTGCCACAGCAGCTTGCGGCGGCACAGGAGCCTGCGGCGCGGCGAAGGCCTGTGGCGCGGCGCCGGTCATCGTGGCCGCCGAAGGCAGGAAGTCGCCGCCGGCCGGGGGCGGTGTCATGTCCTGGACGGCCGGCTGCATCGGCTGCCCGAGGCCGGGACCGGCGATCTGGTCCGGCCCCGGGAAGGCGGGCTGCCCCATCCCGGGCCCCGGACGAGCGGACCGGGTGAAGCGGGGCGCGTCCAGCGGGCTGTTCTGCTGGCTGTACGACGACGAGACCGGCGCGGGAGCGACCTCACCCATCGGCGGCAGGGCTCCGGCCTGCGGCGGCATGGCAGCAGCAAACGCCTCACCCCCGGCCGGCGGACCGGCCCAGGGCGGGGCGGCTCCCTCGTTCAGATCCGCGGGGACGGCGTGCGTCATCGGGTCCGGCGCCGGTGGCGTCCAGGTCTCGGTCGGTGCGGAGGTCGCCCATGGCGGGGCACCCGGCGCCGCGCCCTCGGCCGGAGGCAACGGCGCCACGCCCTCGGCCGGAGGCCACGGCGCAGCGCCCTCGGTGGGAGGCCACGGCGCAGCGCCCGGAGCTGCGGCTGCACCGATTCCGGCGAATCCCGCAGACGGCAGCCCCGGCTCCCCCTGCCCGGCGAACGCCCCGGACGGCGACAGTCCCGAACCCGCCTGACCGTCAAAACCCTGAGCCGGCCCGGCCGGCGAAAGTCCAGAACCGGGTTGACCCGCAAAACCCTGTCCGCCGGCCCGGCCGACTGCCGGTGCGGCGACTCCCGGCATCCCGGGGGTCAGACCCGAGCCGGCCTGCTCACCGAGCCCGCTCGGGCTCACGGCTTGCGGGCCCGAGCCGGGCCGGCCCGCGATCCCTGACATGCCCACCACCTCGGCATGCCCGGCGAACGTCGCATTCCCGGCACCGGCACCGGTGCCGGGCGAGACCGGGCCGCCGGCGACACCGGCGGGGCTGTCCGCCGGGGGCCACGCCTTCAGGCCACTCGCCGGGGCAGCTTCCTCCGCGGGCCAGGGCTTCAATCCACTACCCGTGGCGTCCGCCGCGGCCGGTTCCGCCGCCGGCCACGGCGCTGGGCCGCTGCCCGCCACGGCCGGCTCCGCTGCTGGCCACGGCTT
>KL571603.1:6914-7439 GCA_000715855.1 Actinoplanes liguriensis | reverse complement strand
GGCCGTGGCTGCGCCAGGGCGTCCGGCAGGCGATCGGCAACCTGCGCGACGGCAACTCGCTGACCAGCCCGGCGCTGCCGGCGACGACGCTGCGGGACGCGCTCGGCACGGCCGGCGTCCGGGACGTGCTGGTCGAGCTGCTCGGCGACCTGACCGGGCGGGCCGCCACGAGCGCCGTCGCCGGCCTCGACGCCGACCTGACCGAGCTGGCCCCGCTCTGGTCGGCGGCCGGCATGGCCCTCGCGCCGGACGGTTTCCGCCGCCTGCTCGACGTCGACATGGCGGCCGTGCTCGCCCGTACCCTGCGGGCCGGGCTGATGGCCGAGCTGGCCTGGCCCGCCTACGAGCGGGCGATCCGCGGGCTCAAGCGCTACGAGCAGGGCATCGGCTGGCCCGAGCTGGTGGTGCACGACGAGCAGATGGCGCAGGTGATCCGGCCGGACGGCGAGGTCACCGAGCACGTGTTCCGGATCCCGGCCGCCGGGGAGCGCGGCGCGCGCAGCCGCTACTGGTCCCGCACCGGCT
>KL571603.1:5836-6735 GCA_000715855.1 Actinoplanes liguriensis | reverse complement strand
CCGGCTGCGCCTGGGTCGACGGCGAGCTGCTGGTGACGTGGAACAGCGAGGACGGCCAGGTCGGCTACTGGTCGTCCCGGCCCGACGAGGTGCTCGACGGCGACTGGCGGGTCCACCCCGGCCTGGCGTCCACGATGATGCCGCTGCCGGCCCCGGGCGGTGGCCTGACGAACGGCCAGCGGCCGCTGCACCCCGGCGACCCGAAGACCAGCTGGGACGAGTATTACCAGCTCGTCACGGACGGGCGGGCGTTCTGGCGGCTCGAGCTCGTCGACTCCGGAGTGCCGTATCAGCAGCGGCGGTGGCAGTGGCGGGAGTTCGACCCGCGGACCGGGGACGCCGGCCGGGTCAGCGCTCCGGCGTTCTTCGCCGCGGCCGGCGAGGGCCTGGTCGCGGAGGCGAGCCGGCTGCGTCCGGTGCCGGCCGGGTTCGCCGGTTCGCCGCTGGGCGTGCGCGACGGGCTGGCCGGGTGGCGGGTGACCCGCGCGCCGGAGGGCACGCTGACCGGCGAGGGTGTGGACGGGCGCCGGGCGAGCGCCGGCGCCGACGACGAGGTGCCGGTCGGGGCGGTGCTGCTGCCCGGGACGACGACGCCGCTGCCGTTGACCCGGTCGTACCACCGGGGCCGGGACGTGGTGCGGATCTGGACCGCCGACGGGCAGCGCCTGCTCGCCGTCCAGAGCGAGCTGACCACCACGGTGCCGCCGCTGGACTGGTGGCACGCGATGCGGGTGCGCGACGAGGCCGGGTCCGCCGCGCTGCGCGAGCTGGACGAGGCGACCGCGGCCGCCCTGCTGGACGTGGACGACACGGCGACCGGCACGGTCGGGGTGCGCGAGGCGGTCACCGCGAACATCGTCGCGCACCTGCCGGCGGTCACCGCGGAGGCACTGCGCGAC
>KL571603.1:5218-5685 GCA_000715855.1 Actinoplanes liguriensis | reverse complement strand
AGAGATGTGTATAAGAGACAGACGGAGGCACTGCGCGACCGGATCGCGGAGGTGGCCGCCCGCGCGGTGCGGATGCGGCGGCGGATCGCCGAGATCCCCGGCCACCTGGACGGGGCGGGCGAGACCGCGCCCGCCGCGACACCGGCCGCCACCGACGGCGCCCTGGAGACCGCGTGGTACGGGCTGTGCGGCTTCGACCGGGACAGCTATCACTCCTACGGTCACCGGTCGAAGGCCGGCCACGAGATCCTGACGCAGGTCGCGGGGGTCGCCACGCTGCTCTCCGGCACCGATGCGGAGCCGCTGCGGGCGAACGACCAGATCTGGCCGGCGGTGCTGGCCGGGCCGGGCGCGCTGGCGCTGCGGGCGGCCTCCCCGGCGATCGGGGACGAGGACCGCCAGGCGCTCGCCGCGTTCCTGGCCGCGATCGCGCGCACCCCGCTGGACGGTGACACGCCGCTGCGGCT
>KL571603.1:3852-4967 GCA_000715855.1 Actinoplanes liguriensis | reverse complement strand
CCGCGCTGCTCGCCGAGCGCGGCCCGGCGCCGTGGCGGCCGGAGGCGGCCGAGGCGCTGGCCGAGACGACCGGCATGACCCGGGCCGAGGCGATCCTGCTGCTCGCCGGGCTCCCCCAGCTCGACACCTGGGGGTCGAACGTGCTGACCGCCGAGCAGCGCGCCACGCTCGGGCTGTCCGCGGCGCACGCCAAGGTGGCCCACGCCGCCCTGCGCAGCCTGACCCCGCCGCAGCGGATCGCCCTGCTCGACGCGGCGATGCCGGCCGATCCGGCCACGCTCTGGACGGACGGGCCGGATGTCGCGGCCGTCGCCGAGGCCTGGATCCGGATCCGGGGGCGGCGCGTCGCGGTCCCGGAGGATCTGGTCACGGAGCTGGCCCGGGTCATCGACCACGACCTCGCCGCGAGCGTCCTGCAGGCGATCGCCGGCCCCGCGGAAGGCGATTGGCTGAACACCGACGGGCGTCCCGGCGACGACCAGGCGCACCCGGCCACCGGCACCGCCTTCGACGGGCGCTACCTCGGGGCCGCGGCCGTCGCCCTGCCCTGGCTGGCCTACCGGCTGACCTGGGACGATCCGCTGCGGGCCACGCTGCCCGAGGCGCTGCGGCTGGTGCGGGAACGGCTGAGCAACCCGGAGCTGCGCGCCGGGTCCGGAATGGTCGCGGTGGAGCATCGCCCGGACGCCGGGCCCGCCCTGGTCGACGGGCGCGCGAGCGGCGACTGGGTCCGCCTCGAGGTCGTGCCGGCCAGGCTGACCGGGCCGGAGGACCCGGCGCTCGGCTTCATCGACGAGGGCACCGCGGACGGTCTGCGGGTCCTGCTCTCCGGCTGGCTCGACGACGTGGTCGCCACCCCGGCCGGCGCGGCCGGGGATCCGCACGATCCGCGGGTCAGCGCGCCCGGCGTGGTCGCCGAGGTCGCCGGGCGGTTCGGGGTCGACGCCGACGCGGCGGCGTACTACCTGCAGGTCCTGGCGCTGCCGGACCCGGCCGACAAGGCCGTCCAGCAGTGGAACGGGTGGAAGCCGGCCGCGCTGCGCAAGGCGCAGACCGCCCTGACCGAGGCCGGGCTGCTGGTGGCCGCCAAGCGGGAACCTGTCTCTTATACACAT
>KL571603.1:2060-3600 GCA_000715855.1 Actinoplanes liguriensis | reverse complement strand
GAGACGTGGAAGCTGTCCTTCTACGTGGACGCCGGGCAGCTGCTGTTCGTGCCGCGGCCGCTGCCCGAGCTGTTCACCGTCGCCTGGCGCCGGGTCCTCGACGGAGACCTGCCGCGCTATCACGACCTGCGGGAGCACGGGCGATGACCGCGCTGCGAGAACACGGGACGACGAGCGTGCGGCGGGAGCACGGGCGATGAGCGTGCTCGACGCCGGTGCGATCCGGCCCGGGGCAGCCACCGGGCCGGAGGTGGACACGGTCACCGCGCGCGCCTACCGGCATCCGGCGCTGGACGGGCGGCTCGTGGTGCGGTTGATCGGGGCCACGATCGGGCCGGCCGAGGACCTGAGCATGGAGTTCCTCGGGTTCCGTGCGGACGGCTCGGCCGAGGTCGGGCACGCGCGGCGGCGCGCGCTCGGGTTCCCGGCCTGGGCGCTCGTGCACGACCCGGAGAACGGGCGGCTCGCGCTCGGCATGGTCAAGGAGATGGAGCGACTCGCGCGGACGGCACGGAACAAGCCGGGCAACGCCAAGGACGGGTACCACGCGCTGGCACTACAACTCGGCGACGCGGCGCCACGGCTGCTGCCGACGTTCTGGGAGCAGGCCGGCCGGGCGTATCTCGCCGCCGGCAACCTGCGGATGGCCGGGACGGCGTTCGCCGAGGCGCGGCGGGCCGAGCAGGCGCACGGGCCGGCCGTGGACGAGGACCGGCTGCGCGACGTACACCTGGAGTTCGCGCTGGCCGGTGGGCTCACGGCGGCGATGCTGACGGCGTATGCGCGGGGCGTGGCCGGGCGGCGGCCGCCCGCGGAGGCGTACGCGCTGGTCCGGTCCCTGGCCCTGCGCCGGGTCGCGGGCGGCTCGGCACCGCACGCCGGCCTGATCCCCGAGCTGACCCGGCTCGCCAAGGCGGCCGGGCTGAACGCCGACCGCGAGATCGACGACCTGGTCGCGCGGCTGCTCGGCTATCCGGCGATGGCCGGCTCCCATCCGAGGGTGTGGACGTCCCTGCGCAAGAGCCTGATCCGGCTCGGGAAGCGGGACCCGGTGGCCCGGGCCCGGCTGCTGGAGATCATGCCGGACCCGCCGGGGTGGGAGACCGACCTCCGCGAGCAGTGGCTGGAGCTGCTGGAGGTGACCGGGGCGGCCGCTGACCTGGAGTCCCCGGCGGTCTCGGCGAGCCGGTGGCTCGAACGGTTCCTGGCTCAGCGCCGCTACCAGTTCCGGGGCAAGCGGCGCAACGCGCGTCTGCTCGCGCTGGTCGAGCGGATCCTGCCGCGGCTGGTCGCCGAGGGCGGGGTGACGATCGCCGACGACCCGGCCGACGCCGACCTGGACGTTCTCGACCTGTGCCGGGCCGCGGGCGTTCCCGTCCGGGTCGGTGACCGTGGCGGCTTCGACGTCCGCCGGTGGACCGCCTGGCGCGGCGACGGCCGCCGTGACCTGGCCGCGGTCGCCGCCGACCCGGAGTTGCGCCCGCGGCTGCGGGAGGGGGTGCGGTCGATGCTCGACTGGCTCCTCGACGCCCGCCTTGAG
>KL571603.1:1330-1874 GCA_000715855.1 Actinoplanes liguriensis | reverse complement strand
GCCCCCGGAGCGGCTGGCCGAGGTCTTCGCCGCCGCCGGGGTCCGGGATGTGCTGACCGAGCTGATCGACGGCCTGACCGGCCCCGGCGTGGCCGGCACCGTCGCCGGGGTTGAAGCGGCCCTGTCCCAGCTCCTCCCCCTGTGGTCGCCGGCCGGGATGGCGCTGGCCCCGGAAGCGTTCGCGCGGCTGACGGCCGTGGACGTGCCGGCCGTGCTCGCCCGGACGCTGCGGGCCGGGCTGCTCGCCGAGCTGACCTGGCCGGCGTACGAGGAGGCGATGCGCAAGCTGGACCACCCCGGCGTCGGTGTCGCCTGGCCCGAGCTGGTCCTGCACGACAAGCGGGCGGCCCTGGTGATCAGCCCGGCGGGTGAGATCACCGAGCACGAGCTCCACCTGCACGGTCAGTGGCACGAAGCTCGGTGCCTGCTGGTGAACGGTGACCTGCTGGTCCGGTGGAAGCCCCAGAGCGGCGACGTCGGCTACTGGTCGTCGCGGCCGCACCACCCGGTCAAGGGCCGGTGGGACTTCGGCTCGGTGCACTAC
>KL571603.1:644-1117 GCA_000715855.1 Actinoplanes liguriensis | reverse complement strand
GGTGGTGGGCTGACCACCGGGCACCGAGCGGTGCACCCCGGGGACGATCCGGGGATCCCGCCCGAACGCTGGCAGCTGGCCGGCGACGGCGAGACGTTCTGGCGTTACGAGCCGGGCAACCCGAACGCCAACTACTGGATGCAACGCGACCACCGGTGGCGGGAGTTCGACCCGCGGACCGGGCGCGGCGGCCGGGCGGGCGTGCCGGCGTTCTTCGCGGCGGCCGGCGACGATCTGGTCGCGGAGCTGTGCGCGCTGCGCCCGGCGCCGCCCGAGTTCGCCGGGTCGCCGCTGGGTATGCGGGACGGGCTGGTCGGCTGGCGGGTGACCCGCACCGCCGGGGGACAGCTGACCGGTGAGGGCGTGGACGGCCGCCGGGTGCGGGCGAGCGACGACGAGGCCCTCGCCGGGGCAGTCCTGCTGCCCGGCTCGGCGGCGCCGCTGCCGGTGAGCCGGGCCGGGCAGGGCGTCCG
>KL571603.1:0-408 GCA_000715855.1 Actinoplanes liguriensis | reverse complement strand
GACATCGGCGGCGGCCGGACGGTCACCGCGAACGTGGCGGCCGGCCTGCCCGCGATCATCGATCCGGTGCTGCGCAGGCACGTCGCCGACGTGGTCTCCCGCGCGGTGCGGCTGGGCCAGCGGCTCGCCGCGGTGAAGGAGCCGGTATGAGTGACACGCTGACCGCCCGCTCCTACCTCCACCCGGCTCTCGACGACCGGCAGGTCGTCAGACTGGTCGGCGCCACGCTCGGCCCCGCCGAGGACCTGACCATGGAGTTCCTCGGCTTCACCGCGACCGGCTCGGTGGCGGTCGGGCACGCCGCACGACAGGCGCTCGGCTTCCCCGCGTGGGCGCTCGTGCACGACCCGGCCAACGCGCGGCACGCGCTCGCGATGGTGCAGGAGATGGCGAGGCTCGCCCGGGTGG
>KL571602.1:5653-6452 GCA_000715855.1 Actinoplanes liguriensis | reverse complement strand
CACCGGGTCGGGCAGCCGCCCGAACGCCTTGGAGAGCGTCTCGACCACGAACGGCGCGAGCCGCGGGACCGGTTCGAGCGCCTGCACGAACCCGCTCACGTACTGCGGGAACGCCGGCACCACGAGCGGGTTGCCGAGCAGGTCGTCGACGAGGGCCCGGAGCTCGGCCAGCGGCAGGTCGCCGAGCTGGTGCCGGGCGGCCCAGAGCAGGGCGAGCTTGGCCGGGGTCTCCGGGTGCGACTGCCGGACCGCGAGCTCCAGCTGGGTGCGGTCGCAGCCCAGCGACAGCGCGAGGCTCTCCATGCTGAACAGGAAGCCGAGCATCGCCCCGACCTGCCGTACGCCGGTGTCCTCGTCGACGAAGGCGGTCGGCAGCAGCGTGCAGTAGTGCGCGTATCCCGCGGTCACGAATCTCTCGCACCAGACCGGCAGCGTCGGCGTGGTGGCCCGGTAGTGCCCGAGCAGCCGGCGGATGCGCCGCAGCACGTCGGGGGCGTCGTCGACGGTGCGCTCGGCGGCGAGCAGCTCGACGGCGCGGGCCCCGAGCTCGTCGGTGAGCCGCGGGCTCTGCAGGAACAGCATGGAGTTCTCCACCGCCTTGAGCGCGGTGGACGCGGTCGCCTTCGGGTCCCACGCGTCGCGGCGCAGCCGCTGTTCGAGGACCTGTTCGACGGTGACGCCCTCGTAGCCGAGCTCGATGACGGTCCGCTGGTGGCGGCCGAGGTCGAGGTCCCAGCTCTCCTGGATCTGCTTCTCGCCGAGCCTGCGGCTGCCCATGATCGGCCGGACCGCCTGGTCG
>KL571602.1:5011-5385 GCA_000715855.1 Actinoplanes liguriensis | reverse complement strand
TGATCGGCCGGACCGCCTGGTCGGGCAGCAGGTAGCGCAGCATCCAGAGCAGCCGGGAGCAGGGCGCCAGCTCGGGGTGGGCGGCCAGGTCGAGCAGCGCGCGCTGGATGCTGCGCTGCTCGAGGTTGAGGCCGAGGGGCTCGAGCCGGTCGTAGACGTCGCGGGCCAGGGGTGGCAGCGCGTCGTAGCCGACCTGGCCGATCCGGTCGCCACCGAGCAGGATCTCGCAGAGCCGCCGCACGTCGCGCCGGCCGGGGACGGTGTCCTTCTCGATGCAGGTGATCGCGGCGTCCTGGAAGTCGTACGGCGTCGGCCGCGCCCGCCCCCGCATCCCGGCGAGCAGGATGGACGTCTCGAAGACCGCGATCGCGTCG
>KL571602.1:4308-4775 GCA_000715855.1 Actinoplanes liguriensis | reverse complement strand
GAGGTACCCGGTGAGGTGGTCGGTGACCGGCCCGTCCGTGGCCGGCGGCGGCAGTGCCTTCTTCGCCTTGCGCCCGCCCTTCTGCCCGTCGAGCCGGAACGGCGTGAGCCGCAGCCTGGTGAGCTGTTTCTGCCAGGTGGTGGCCGCGATCGACACCGATCCGGGGGCGAGGCCGAACTGTGCCTCGATCGCCGAGTGGCTGGACGGGATCAGGCCGTAGAGCCAGGTGGTACCGGTGCGCGGGGTGATCGCGAAGTCCGGTGTGCCGGGCGCGGAGCCGGCTTCGGGGACGCGGCTGGCGGCGTGGAAGGCGCCGCAGATGTAGAGGCAGTCGGCGGGGTCGGTGCCGGTGGCGGCGAGGTGCTCGCGGATCCGGGTCCACATGTAGCGTTCCCGGTCCTCGTCACTGGCCCAGCGCCGGCCGTCGTGCGGGGCGAGCCGCCGGAACAGGCTGCCGACCATCGTCA
>KL571602.1:3122-4059 GCA_000715855.1 Actinoplanes liguriensis | reverse complement strand
TCATGCCCTGCCGGTACGTCTCGTGGTCGGCCCCGGCCAGGGGCTGCTCGACATACTGGTCCCACCACTCGGACCAGTGCCGCACCCGCCCGTGGTGCAGCAGGTGCTCCTCCAGCTCGGCGAAGCGTGGCCGCAGGTCGCCGATCTCCACGCCGACCGCGTCGCCGTGCAGGTCGTCCTCCGGCTCGGCCGGCTCGGCGTGCGGCCCGGCGTCGGGCTGCCACTGGAAGACGTGGTCGGTGGAGCGGTCGACCAGGACCAGTTCGACGCCGGGGGTGTCCAGCGCGTACGAGATCGCCTGGTACTCCGCGGACGCCTCGGTGATCGGCGCGATCACCGAGAGCGGCGCGGACTCCTTCGGGAAGCCGTCGAGCTCGGACGCGAAGGCCTGCAGCGCCACCGGCAGCCGGCAGTTGCGCAGCTCGGTGAGCAGCGGCTGCAGGTCCTCGCAGAGCTCCAGGTAGACGACCTTGGGCTGTTTCTCCCGCAGCCGCCGCAGCATGGCGAGCGCCGAGGCCGGCGAGTGGTGGCAGACCGGGAAGATCTCCAGCGGCTCGGCGAGGGCGTGGCCGACGTCGTCGACGAGCCCGGCGAGGATCTCCGGCAGCGCGGCCGGCCCGCCGCCGAGCGCCTCCGCGGCGCCGAGGAGCTGCTCCCGCAGTGACTCGAACGTCATGACAGGGTCGCGATCGCCTGGCGTCCGCCCTCCAGGAAGCCGGTCCACTCGCCGCTCTGCTCCTTGCTGCGCGGCTCGACCACGCCGTGCCAGTACTTGTTGAGAATGGCCAGGTCCTCCGGGCTGCGCCGGGCCAGCGAGCCGACCAGCGAACCGGCCAGGGTCTCCGCGGTGAGGGCGCGGGCGCCGAAGAAGTTGCTGTGCAGGATCGCGTCCTCCAGCACACCGATCTGCTCGGCGGTGGAGAGCGCGGACTCCAGC
>KL571602.1:2340-2914 GCA_000715855.1 Actinoplanes liguriensis | reverse complement strand
GCGGTGGAGAGCGCGGACTCCAGCCGCTCGTCGTCGCTGGCCGCCGACGCGGACGCGGCGCGCAGGTCGGCGAAGCTCTGCAGCAGCACGTCGAGCAGGGTGGGCGGCACCTCCAGCTCGATGTTGTGCCGGCGCAGCAGCTCCTCGGTGCGGAACCGGACGATCTCCGCCTCGCTCTTCTTGTTCGCCACGACCGGGATGCGGACGAAGTTGAAGCGCCGCTTGAGCGCCGAGGACAGGTCGTTGACGCCCCGGTCGCGGCTGTTGGCGGTGGCGATGATGCTGAATCCCGGCTTGGCGAAGACGATGTTGTCGTCGTCGAGCTCGGGGATCGACACATACTTCTCGGAGAGGATGGAGATCAGCGCGTCCTGGACGTCGCTGGTGGAACGGGTCAGCTCCTCGAAGCGGCCGATGACGCCGTTCTCCATCGCGGTCATGATCGGCGACGGGATCATCGAGGCGCGGGACTGGCCCTTGGCGATGACCATCGAGACGTTCCACGAGTACTTGATGTGGTCCTCGGTGGTGCCGGCGGTGCCCTGCACGACCAGCGTCGAGTTGCGGCTGATCG
>KL571602.1:1835-2060 GCA_000715855.1 Actinoplanes liguriensis | reverse complement strand
GAGCAGCTCGGCGAGCCAGCTCTTGCCGGTGCCCGGGTCGCCGATCAGCAGCAGGCCGCGGTCGGAGGCGAGGGTGACGATGGAGCGCTCGACGAAGCTCCGGTCGCCGTACCACTTCTGCTCGATCTCGCGGTCCAGGCCGTCGGCGCGCTCGGAGCCGAGGATGAACAGGCGGACCATCTTGGGGCTCAGGCGCCAGGAGAACGGCTTCGGGCCGTCGTCGAC
>KL571602.1:0-1593 GCA_000715855.1 Actinoplanes liguriensis | reverse complement strand
ATGTGTATAAGAGACAGACTCCAGCCAGTCCAGCTCCTCGGCGTACTTGACCTCGGCGGGGGCGCGCAGCATGTCACTCATCAGTAGTCTCCTGTTGTCTCAGACGAGGAAGTTCTTGAGCTCAATGACGAGCTTCTTGATGTGGCCGGAGAGGACCGGGGTGCCCTGGTCCTTGAAGCGCTGCCGGAACCACGGGTTGACGCTCTGGTGGCCGCCGCTGCTGACCGAGCCGACCGGGATGAGCTTGACCCCGGCCCGGTGGATGGACTGCATGCCGTCCCAGACGGCCTGCTCCTGCCACTCGTAGAAGTCGGAGATCCAGACGACCACGGTGTTCCGCGGGTCGGTGATCTTGGGCCGGGCCAGGTCGAGCGCGACCGTGCCGTCGGTGCCGCCGCCGAGCTTGGTGTGCAGCAGCACCTCGAACGGGTCGTGCACCCACGGGGTCAGGTCGAGCGCCCGGGTGTCGTAGGCGACCAGGTGCACGTCGACCTTGGGCAGCCCGGCGAAGATCGAGGCGAGGATGGTGCAGTTGACCATCGCGTCGACCATTGAGCCGGACTGGTCGACGACCACGATTAGGCGGGCCGGCTCGATCCGTTTCGCGGTCTGCTTGTAGTAGAGCCGGTCGACGTAGAGGCGCTCGTCCTCCGGGCTCCAGTTCGGCAGGTTCTTCCAGATGGTCCGGTCCAGATCGAGATTCCGGAAGACCCGCTTCGGGGGTACGGATCGGTCGACCGTCCCGGTGGAGGCCTGCGCCACCTGGGTGCGCAGCACCTCGGCCACCTCGTCGACGAACCGCCGGATCAGCGCCTTCGCGTTGGCCAGCGCCACCCCGTCCAGGTTGTCCTTGTCGCGCAGCAGCTGCTCGATCAGCGACATGCTCGGCGTGAGCTGCTTGGCGAGCCGGTTGTCGGCCAGGACCTCGCGCAGCCGCATCCGGCTGACCAGGTCGCCCTCGATGCCGGCGAGCGTCGCGCCGAGCCCCGCGCCGGTGCCCGCGCCCGTTCCGGCGCCGGCGCCCGCACCCGCTGCCCGCCCGCGAAGCGAACCGGGCTCGCAGCCCATCGCCCGCTCGAACCAGCCGGCGTCGCCCTGCCAGCGCTGCAGCTGCTCGGCGGTCACGTTGCCGGAGCCGGTCGCGAACACGTTCAGCAACAGTTTCGACGCGAGCGCGGCCCGGCGGACCTCGCCGTCGCGGTCGTCACCGGGGTCGCTCATCAGGCCCTCGAACTCGGTCTCCAGCTGCGGGAAACGCTGGACGAGCGTGTCCACCGAGACGGACGGGTCGAGCAGGGCGGCGGGCAGCCCGAGGTCACCGACGATCGCCATGCTGCCGGACTCGAGAGCCGCCTGCTCCTCCGGATCGAACAGGCGCGCGAGCAGCCGCCAGTAGAGAATCTGCCGCTGGGTCTCCGAGGACGAGTCGCTCATTTGCGCAGCAGCCTTCCCGCGCGCTCGCGCAGCACGTCGACCGCCGACCCCGCGGCCGCCTCCGCCTTCGCGGCCTTGGCGTCGGTCGGGCCGAGCGCCCAGTCCCCGCCGTGCACGGCGACCGGCTTCTTCTTCACCACGCTCTGCACGGCGAGTGGT
>KL571601.1:778-2373 GCA_000715855.1 Actinoplanes liguriensis | reverse complement strand
CTCGGGGACGCGGTGGTGCGTGGGGTCGCGTCCGAGGGTCGGTTGGCGATTGTTTTCACGGGTCAGGGGTCGCAGCGGCGGGGTATGGGCCGGGAGTTGTATGAGACGTTTCCGGTGTTCGCGGCGGCGTTTGACGAGGTCTCGGCTCTGCTGGATGTTCCGGTGGGTCTGGATGTGGATCAGACGGGGTGGGCTCAGCCGTCGATTTTTGCGGTTGAGGTGGCGTTGCTGGCGTTGGTCCGGTCGTGGGGTGTGGTGGCGGAGGTTTTTGCCGGTCATTCGATCGGTGAGATTGCTGCTGCGTATGCGTCGGGGGTGTTGTCGCTGGCTGATGCTGCGGTGTTGGTGTCTGCTCGGGCCCGGTTGATGCAAGCGCTGCCGGCTGGCGGGGTGATGCTGGCGGTTCAAGCGTCGGTCGAGGACGTTCGTGCCGCGTTCCCGGCGGTGGATGTTGCGGCGATCAATGGGCCGTTGTCGGTGGTGGTCGCTGGGCTTGAGGCGGACATTTCGCCGGTCGAGGTGCACGGTTGGAAGACCTCGCGTCTGCGAACGAGTCATGCGTTCCATTCGCGGTTGATGGATCCGATGCTGGACGAGTTCCGTGCGGTCGTGGGGACTCTGACGTTCCAGCCGCATCCGGTGTGGGGTGATCCGGAGTATTGGGTCTCTCATGTGCGAACGACGGTTAACTTCGCGGAGACCGTGGCTGGTCTGGGTGTGGATCGGGTTCTGGAGTTGGGACCGGATGCGGTTCTGACGGGTTTGATCGGGCAGATCGACGCGGATCTGGTCGCGGTGCCGGCGTTGCGGCGGGAACGGTCCGAGGTGTCGACTCTGCTGACCGCGGTCGCGGAGCTTTTCGTCCGCGGGCAACACGTGGACTGGCGGGCGGTCTTCGACGGCGGGAACCTCGTCGACCTGCCCCGGTACGCCTTCGATCACCAGCACTTCTGGCCACTGCCTCGTCCGCGCCGGACCGCCGACGCCACCGGGCTCGGCCTGACCGGAACCGGTCACCCGGTCCTCGGCGCGACGATCGCGCTGCCGGACGCCGAGGCGACCGTGCTCACCGGCTACCTCTCGCTCGCGACCCACCCGTGGCTCGCCGACCACACGGTCTTCGGGTCCGTGGTCGTGCCCGGGGCGGCACTGGCCGAGATGGCCCTGGCGGCCGGCGCGCGGATCGGCGTCCCGGTGCTCGACGAACTCGTCCTGCAGGCGCCGCTGACCGTTCCGGCCTCCGGCGGGGTGCAGCTGCGCACCACGATCGACGCGGACCGCCGGCTCACCGTGCACGCCCGGATCGACGACGACGCGGCCTGGACCGTCCACGCGACCGGCCTGCTCAGCACGGATCTGCCCGTGACGGACGACGCCGACCTGCTGGTCTGGCCGCCGGACGGTGCCACCGAGCTCGCGATCGACGGCCTCTACGAGGCGTTCGCTGACGCAGGGCTCGGCTACGGGCCGGCCTTCCGCGGGCTGCGACGGGCGTGGCGGGCCGGGGATGCGGTGTTTGCCGAGGTCACGACGGGGGAGCCGGGGGACGGCTTCGGGCTGCACCCGGTGCTTTTCGACGCGGCGCTGCACGCGAT
>KL571601.1:0-470 GCA_000715855.1 Actinoplanes liguriensis | reverse complement strand
CTCGCGAGCGCGGCCGATCGGCTGCTGTTCGGTGTGGAATGGGTTCCGCGGGACGTGGCGGGGCGGCCGGCGCCGGCGATCAGGCTCGGACAACCGCTGCCCGAGCCGGTGGACGTGCTGGTCGTGGATGTGAATCCGGGTTCTGATGGCGAATCTGAATTGACTCGGGCCGCCGCGCTCCTCGGGTTGCTCCAGACCTGGCTGGCCGATCCTGCCTGGGCGGAGTCGCGCCTGGTCGTGCGGGCCTTCGGCGACGACTCCTCGATGGGGGCGCTGCGGGGACTGGTGCGGACCGCGCAGTCGGAGAATCCGGATCGGATCCACCTGCTGGACGGGCCGGACGACGAGTTCTATCCGCTGGCGGAGGCCCGGGTCCGGGAGGGCCGGGTCGAGGTGCCGCGGCTCCTCCGGATGACGGCCACCGGGACACCGGACTTCGGGGACGGGGCCGTGGTGGTGACGGGCGCGAC
>JNYN01004773.1 GCA_000715855.1 Actinoplanes liguriensis | reverse complement strand
GTCCGGACGGCAACTGCAGTCCGCAGCGGTCGTTCTGCCACACCTACGGCCGGGGCAAGGACGAACACCGCATGATCCCAGGCTGGCCGTACTGAATCGTCGCCGCCCTGGAGACCGGCAGGACCTCCTGGACCGCGCTGCTCGACGCAGTTCGGCTGCCGCCGGCCGCGGACGTCACGACGATCACCTGCGCGCAGATCCGGCAGCTCGTCGACCGGCTGACTGACGCGGGCCAGTGGCGGCCAGGGGACCGTCACATCTCAGGGCAGGTCGCTGAACTGTTGGAGCAGGGCGTTGATCTCTGCGGCGCCGTTGTGAAGTTCATCGATTTGGTCCGCGGTGAACGGGTGGGCGGTGACGCCGATGATGCAGTGTGCGCCGACGGTCTGCCCGGCGATGGTGATCGGCACGCCGGCGTAGCTGGCGACGCCGTCGATGGTCACCAGGGGATTGGTGGCGTGTTCGGAGCTTCTGGTGTCGGGCAGCAGGTAAGGCTGGCCGGTGGTGACGGTGCCGGCGCAGAACGCCCACTCGACGGGGCTGCCGCCGGATGCGGTGATCCAGCTGCCGTCGAGTCCGGTAGAGCCGGCGATCATCTGGGCGGTGTCGAAGACGAGGGTGACCAGGCTGACCGGCAGGCCGGTGCGGGCGGCGGTGCGCCCGGTGATCCGGTCCAGCTGGGTGCGCAGGGCGGGGTTGTCGAAGTCGATGCTGGCCAGGGCCCGTAGCCGGGCCGGGTCGGTCAGCGCCTGCGGGTTGTGGGCGACAGCGGACATGGGTGTCTCTCCTGGAACGAGGGCATCGGGGGCGGTCAGCGCCGAGTGTTGGGGCCGTTCATCTCATGGCGGCGTTCAGGGCCCGGTAGGTGACGGCCCGGATCTTCTCCGATCGGGTGGTGACGCGCAGCAGGTCGCCGAGCTCCATCAGGTATTCCGTCATCGCGATCAGGTCGTCCGGGCCGGCCGGTGTCCGACGGCCCAGTTTCTTGGCCGCGAGGTCGGTGAGGGCCTTGGCCGCGTCCGGGCCGACGGAGGTGGTGAGGGCGGCGAGCAGGCTCTTGTCGGTGGGCTGGGCGTAGTCGTATCCGGGGATGGTCATCGTGGGTCCTTTGTCTCACGGTGCGGTGACTGCCGGCGGCGGCGCCGCCGTCTGCTTGACGGCGCCGGTGTTCCAGCGGGCTCACCGCGACACCCGGTCGGCGGGGGCCCGAAACGGCCCCGCACGGCGGGGCCAGGTGCGTGAGGTCAGTAGCTGAACTTCTGGACCAGGTCCTGCAGGCCGGTCGCGGCGCGCGACAGCTCCGCGGTCGCGGTGCGGGTCTCGGTCATGCCGGCGCTGGTGCTGGCGGCGCCGTCGGCGACGCCGCCGATGGTGCCGGCGATGTCACCGGCGCCGATCGCGGCCTGCGCGACGTTGCGGCTGATCTCCCCGGTGGTCGCGGTCTGCTCCTCGACCGCGGCGGCGATGGTGGTCTGGTACTGGTTGATCTGCTCGATCACCCGGGAGATCTCGCCGATCGAGGTGGCCGCGGCGCGGGCGTCGGACTGGATCGCCGCGACCCGCCCGGCGATGTCCTCGGTGGCCCGGGCGGTCTCCTGCGCCAGGTCCTTGACCTCGGAGGCGACGACGGCGAAGCCCTTGCCC
>KL571600.1:8549-9312 GCA_000715855.1 Actinoplanes liguriensis | reverse complement strand
AGATGTGTATAAGAGACAGATCCGGGAGCGGCTGCGCGAGACCGTTTCTGATCTGACCCGCGCCGGGGTGATCCGGCCCGAGCCGGGCACCACCGCGCTGGAGCTCACCGCCGACGCCGCGAGCCGCCGCCCGGTCGTGAGCACCCCGCTGAACGGCGCCACCGCGATCTTCTCGGAGATCTGGTACGGCAAGCGGGAGGCCTCCGCCGGCCACGACGCCCGGATGCGCACGCTCACCACCGAGGTCCGCGACTCGCTCACGCCACCGCAGGGAGGGGTGCGGTGACCACCGCCGTCCAGACGCCCGGGCCCGCAAAGTCCGAGGCCAAGCGCGACCGCCGGTGGAAGCGGGTGGTGATCCCGTTCGCCGTGCTGTTCGCCGTGGTCACCGGCACGCTGGTCGTGCACGCGATCGAGACGCCCGACCAGGACGACGCCGACTACCTGTCCCCGGTCAGCGAGGCGGGGCCCTGCTCGCCGGTGAGCTGCGCGAGCACGGCGTGACCGTGGTCCGCGAGACGTCGTCGGAGGGCGCGCTGTCCGCGGTGCGGGGCGGCGACGCGACGCTGTTCGTCACCACACCCGAGCTGGCCGACATGGATCAGCTGACCGCCTCCAGCGCACTGCCCGAGGGCACCCGCATCGTCGTGGTCGGCCCGGACGCCGCGGCGATCGCCCGGACCACCTGGCAGATCGACGTCGCCGGGCAGCGCTGGGCGCCCGGCCTGGTCCGGCCGGACTGCGCCGACCCACTGGCGACCGC
>KL571600.1:7853-8316 GCA_000715855.1 Actinoplanes liguriensis | reverse complement strand
AGAGATGTGTATAAGAGACAGGTACGGCCCGGTCAACGCCTCCACCTGCTACGACGGCGCGGTGCTGAGCATCGGGTGGGGCGCCACGACGGTCACCGTGGTCGGCGCCCCGGAGCCGTTCCGCAACGACCGGATCAACGAGCACGGCAACCGCGCCCTCGCCGTCGGGCTGCTCTCGCAGAACCCCCGGGTGGTCTGGCTCGACGTGCACCAGCGGGAGACGCTGCCCGTGGTCAGCTCCCCGCCGACGTCCCGGCCCACCGAGCCGCGCGAGAGCAGGCCGACGGTGCGCGCGTCCCCGCGGGAGACGTCGACCAGGGACGACTCCGGGGACGCCCCGCCCGGCGACCGGTCGCAGTCCGGCGGCGGGTCGAACCCGCTCGCCGACGCGTTCCCGCCCGCGGTCTGGGCGTCCATCGCGCTGCTCGCGCTCGCGCTGCTGGCCCTGGCGATCGCCGCGGCT
>KL571600.1:6538-7725 GCA_000715855.1 Actinoplanes liguriensis | reverse complement strand
ATGCTCGGCCACGCCCGCCTCTACCAGCGGGCCAAGGCGCGGGACGAGTCGCTGGACATCCTGCGGGCGGCCGCCCGACGGCGGCTGATCGCCCACCTCGGCCTGCCTCCCGCCGCGACGAACGCGGACATCGCCGAGGCCGCCGGTTACGAGGCCGACGACGTCGAGGAGATCCTCGCCGGCTTCCACCCCGAGAACGACGCCGAGCTGGTCTCGGCCGCCACCGCCGTACAGAACCTGGTACGCGAGATCACCGGATTCGAAGGAGACCAGCCGTGACCACCGATGCCGTCGTCAGCCCCGACGCTCAAGAGGCCCGCCTCGCCCTGGGCCGGTTGCGCACCGAGGTGGGCAAGGCCGTCGTCGGCCAGGACGCGGTGGTCGGCGGGGTCGTGGTGGCGCTGCTCTGCGGCGGCCACGTGCTCCTGGAGGGCGTGCCCGGCGTCGCGAAGACGCTGCTCGTGCGCACCCTGGCCGCCGCGCTCGACCTGGACACCAAGCGGGTCCAGTTCACCCCGGACCTGATGCCCGGCGACGTGACCGGTTCGCTGGTCTACGACTCGCGGACCGCCGCGTTCAACTTCCGGGCCGGCCCGGTCTTCACGAACCTGCTGCTCGCCGACGAGATCAACCGGACGCCGCCGAAGACCCAGGCCGCGCTGCTCGAGGCGATGGAGGAGCGCCAGGTCAGCGTCGACGGGACGCCCCGGCCGCTGCCGCAGCCGTTCCTGGTCGCGGCGACCCAGAACCCGATCGAGTACGAGGGGACGTACCCGCTGCCGGAGGCCCAGCTCGACCGGTTCCTGCTGAAGCTGAGCGTCCCGCTGCCCGAACGCGAGGCGGAGCTGAACGTGCTGCGCGCGCACCACAACGGCTTCGACCCGCGCGACCTCAAGGCCGCCGGGGTGACCGCGGTCGCCGGGGCCGCCGACCTGGCCGCCGGCCGGGCCGCGGTGCAGCGCGTCCAGGTCGCGGACACGGTGCTCGCCTACATCGTGGACATCTGCCGGGCCACCCGGGTCGCGCCCGCTCTCGAGCTGGGCGCGTCACCGCGCGGCGCGACCGCGCTGCTCGCCGTGTCGAAGGCGCACGCCTGGCTGAACGGGCGGGACTACGTGGTCCCGGACGACGTCAAGGGCTACACCCTGCCGACGCTGCGCCACCGGGTGCGGCCTGTCTCTTATACA
>KL571600.1:5381-6325 GCA_000715855.1 Actinoplanes liguriensis | reverse complement strand
CGGCTGCGCGCCGACGCCGAGCTGGACGGCGTGACCGTCGAGTCGGTGCTGGCCACCGTCCTGACGTCGGTGCCGGCGCCGCGCTGATGATCACCAGGCGTTTCGCCGTCCTGCTCGCGATCGGCCTGCCGCTGCCGGCGCTGCTGCCCTCGCCGTGGGTCGCGGCCGGCGCCGTGCTCGCGCTCGCGATCGGGCTGGCGCTGCTCGACCTGCTCGTCGCGGGGCCGCTGGACGGGCTGGAGCTGCGGCGCGACGGGGACCGGACGGTCTGGCTCGGCAACACCGCCACGACCACGCTGACCGTGACCAACACGTCCGAACGGCACGTACGTCTCCGCCTGCGCGACAGCTGGGTGCCGTCGGCCGGTGCCGGGCCGCTGCACCACGCGCTGGAGCTCGCGCCCGGCGCCGCCGAGACGCTGACCACCACGCTGGTGCCGACGCGGCACGGGGACCGGCCCGCGGTCCGGGTGACGCTGCGGTCGATGGGGCCGTTCGGGTTCGCGTACCGGCAACGGCGCCGGTCCTGGAACGAGAAGGTCACGCCGGCGTGGACGCTGCGCGTGCTGCCGCGCTTCCCGTCGCGCCGGATCCTGCCGGAGAAACTCGCCCGGATCCGGGTCCTCGACGGGTCGGTGGTCGCCCGCGGGCGTGGGCACGGCACCGAGTTCGACGTGCTCCGGGAGTACGTGATCGGCGACGACGTCCGGTCGATCGACTGGCGGGCCAGCGCCCGGCACCACGACGTGGTCGTACGCACCTGGCGGCCGGAACGCGACCGCCGGGTCTACTGCGTGCTGGACACCGGGCGTACCTCGGCGGTCCGGGTCGGTGACGCGCCGCGGCTGGACGCGACGATCGACGCCGCGCTGCTGCTCTCCGTGCTGGCCGCCCGCGCCGACGACAAGGTGGACCTGCTCGCCCTGGACGCGGCGGTGCGGGTC
>KL571600.1:4047-5236 GCA_000715855.1 Actinoplanes liguriensis | reverse complement strand
CAGAGATGTGTATAAGAGACAGGCGGTGCGGGTCCGGGTCGAGAGCGGCGGCCACCGGGTGCAGCTGCCCCGGCTGATCGACGCGATGGCCTCGCTGGAGCCGGCGCTGGTCGAGACGGACTTCTCGCTGCTGGGCCGGGAGCTGCTGCGCCGCGACCGCAAACGGGCGCTGGTCGTCATCTTCACCGCGCTGGACACCGCCCCGATGATCGAGGGCCTGCTGCCGGTCCTGCCGCGGCTCGCCGCCCGGCACAAGGTGATCGTGGCCGGTGTGCGGGACCCCGCGGTCGCCCGGATGGCGGCCCTGCCGGAGAGGTCCACGGCGGCGGACGTGCACACCGCGGCGGCCGCCGAGCGTGTCCTGTTCGAGCGCGACCGGGTGCGCGATGTGCTCGACCGCTCGGGCGCGACCGTCGTGGACGCCGACGCGGACACCTTCGCCGGCCGGGTCGCGGACGTATATCTGCTGCTGAAGGCGACCGGTCGCCTCTAGGCGGTGGGCAGCTCGGCGGTGTCCGGGCCGGTCGGGCGGCGCTCGTCGGCCTCCCGGCCCCAGATCAGGGCGTAGAAGAGGAAGCCGAGCCAGACCACGGCGCCGATGCCGATGCGGATCGGGGCCGGCAGGGCGGACGGCGTCACGAACGCCTCCAGGCAACCGGCGACGGCCAGGGCCGGGACCAGGCCGACCGCGACCACCATGCCCTCGCGCACCCAGGCGACCAGCGACTGCCGGCGCGTCCGCAGCGGGCCCGGCGCGATCCAGGACCAGCCGATCCGCAGGCCGACACCGGCGCCGACGAACAGGCAGGTGATCTCCAGCAGGCCGTGCGGGGCCAGGTACGTCAGGAAGGTGTCGCCGGCGTCGCGGCTGACCATGACGCCGCCGATCAGCGCGGTGTTCAGCATGTTCGACCAGAGCAGGTAGAAGACCGGCAGGACGAGCACCCCGGCGGCCAGGCACTGCGCGGTGAGCAGCGCGTTGTTCGTCCACACCTGCAGGGCGAAGTTCTGCGACTGGTACTCGCTGTAGTAGCCGACGAACGACCTGTCGACGATGTCGTCCATGCCCTCGTCGTCGACGAAGTGCGAGAGCACGTCCGGGTGGCTCGCCATGTACCAGATCAGGGCCGCGGTGGCCGCGACCAGCAGCACCGCCAGGGTGCCCCACCAGCGGCGGGTGCGGTAGAGC
>KL571600.1:2813-3818 GCA_000715855.1 Actinoplanes liguriensis | reverse complement strand
GGACCAGGCGGGACAGGTCGGCCAGCATCACCGGATCGGGGTTGCGGCTGCGCAGCACCGACAGGTGGGTCGCGGCCCGCTGGTAGAGCACGACGAGCTCGTCGATCTCGGCCGGCTCGGTCAGTTTGGGCCGGTTGGCCAGCACCTCCAGGCGGTGCCACTCGCCGCCGCGCTCCGCGAGATACGCGTCGAGATCCATCATCGTTCTGCCCCCGCCGGTCCGTTGCCCGGAAGCGTAGTGGACGCGGTGCACACCGCTTGGCCCCGGTGGTGTTCACTGTGCGGGTGAACGCCGTCTCCCCTGACCTGCCGAACGTTGCGCCCCCGGCGTCAGCCGGGGCGTCGGGGACAGCCTCGGAGCTGGTGACGGCGGAGGCGGTCGCCGTCGACCTGCGCCCGGCACGGCTGGGCTCGCGCGCGATCGCGCTGGGGATCGACATCGTCGTGCTGGGCATGGTCGCCGGAGGCGTGACGCTCTTCGCCGGGCTGTTCCTGGCGGCGCTGCCGGACAGCATCCAGGACGACGCGCTGGAGTCCGCCGTGTTCCGGATCGTGCTCGTGCTGGTGCTGCTCGGGTTCCCCACCCTGGTCGAGACCCGGACCAACGGGCGCAGCGTCGGCAAGTCCGCGATGGGGTTGCGGGTGATCCGGGAGGACGGCGGGCCGATCCGGGTGCGGCATGCGTTCACCCGGGCGCTGATCGGCCTCGCTGTCGAATGGCCGGGCCTGCTGCTGCCGTTCCTGACCTGGGTCGTGACGCTCGGCGTGATGATCTCCTCGTCGAAGGGCCGCCGCCTCGGCGACCTGGCCGCGGGCACGATCGTCGTGCACGAGAAGCGGCCGGTGCCGTTCCGCTTCGTCCCGGCGCTGCCGGCCGGGCTCGCTGCCTGGGCCGCCGTCACCGACCTGTCCGCGGTCGACGACGACCTCGCCGCCCAGATCCGGCAGTTCGTGTCCCGCGCCCCCGAGCTCAGCGAGCCGCACCGCGGGCAGTTGGAGCGGCTG
>KL571600.1:924-2604 GCA_000715855.1 Actinoplanes liguriensis | reverse complement strand
CAGTTGGAGCGGCTGCTGACCGCCGAGGTCGCTGCCCGGGTGACGCCGCCACCGCCGCCCGGCACCACGCCGTACTACTTCCTCGCCAGCGTCCTCGCCGAGCGCCGCCGTCGCTACGCGGTGCAGCTCGCGGCCGGCCGGGCGGTCACCGAGCGGCTGCTGCCCGGGTTCGGTCGTTCCGCCCGGCGGCTGACGTCCCCGGTCCGGCCGTCGGCGCCGATGTTCTGAGCAGTGGTGTGCTCACGCCGTACCGAATAGGGATTCCGGAAGTTCGACGGCCGCGCCGGCGACGTTCTCCCGCAGGTGTGCGACCGACGACGTGCCCGGGATGAGCAGGATGTTGGGGGAGCGGCGCAGCAGCCAGGCGAGCGCGACCGACATCGGGGTGGTGCCGAGGTCGTCGGCGGCCTGCCGCAACTCCGCGGTCTGCAGCGGGGAGAAGCCTCCGAGCGGGAAGTACGGCACGTAGGCGATGCCCTGCGCGGCGAGCGAGTCGATCAGCGGGTCGTCCTCCCGGTTCGCCAGGTTGTAGAAGTTCTGCACGCAGACGACCGGGGCGATGGCCTGCGCCTCGGCGATCTGCTCGGCGTTGACCGTGCTCAGGCCCAGGTGCCGGATCAGGCCCTGCTCGCGCAGCTCGGCCAGGGCGCCGAACTGCTCGGCGATCGAGCCGGGCTCGGGCCGGTCGAAGCCGCCGACCCGCAGGTTGACCACGTCGAGGGCGTCGAGGCCCAGGTTCTTCAGGTTCTCGTGGATCTGCTCGCGCAGCTCCTGCGGGCTGCGGGCCTGCGGCCAGCCGCCGGTCTCGTCGCGGCGCGCGCCGACCTTGGTGACGATGTGAAGGTCTTCCGGGTACGGCGAGAGGGCCTCCCGGATGATCTCGTTCGTCACGTGCGGGCCGTAGAAGTCGGCGGTGTCGATGTGGTTGATGCCGAGCTCGACCGCTGTCCGGAGCACGGCGATCGCGGCGTCCCGGTCCTTCGGCGGGCCGAATACGTGTGGACCGGCGAGCTGCATCGCGCCGTAGCCGAAGCGGGACAGGTCGAGGTCGGCGACGCGGTAGCGCCCGCCGGGAAGTCCGTTGTTGTTCATGGATCCCACCATGCCTCGCCGCGCACCCGGCCGGGAGGGGACCACTCTTCCTGGGACCGGGAGGACCACCCACCGGATTCGCGGCGGGTGTCCGGTGGGCAGCATAAGATCGGATCGATGGTGACCGAAACGCAGGCGACCGACTACCTGAGCCGCTACGACGGCGTGGCCGCGGACGTCCTGACCGACGGCGACCCGCTGCTGGAACGGCGTGTGTTCTGGTTGTCGACCTTCGACGGGTGCGCCGAGCCGGACGTGATCGCCGAGCTGTTCGCGGACGACGACGTCCACGCGCTGGACGAGGAGATCCGCGCGTCGGGGCGCTGGCCGGTCATCCCGATCGGCGATCGGTTCGCGCGGATCATCTGGCACGGGCATGACCTCGAGGGCGGCGACGACTACGTGGTGCTGGCGCCGGGCCGGGCGGTTTCGGTCGCCGCGCGGCAGGGGCACGGCTACGGGCCGGGGCTGTCCTGGGCGGAGTTCCGCCTGCTCGCGACCACGCCGCGGCGGGTGCTGCTCGCGCTGCCGGCGCTCGGTGACGCGGACGCGCCGCCCGCAGCCGTCGACCTGGTCACGGAGGCGCTG
>KL571600.1:0-696 GCA_000715855.1 Actinoplanes liguriensis | reverse complement strand
GGTCACGGAGGCGCTGCTCGCGGTCGGTAACGCGGCTCCGGCCGCCGCGGCGGAGGCGGCCCGGCAGATGCTGGCGAGCCCGGTGCGCTGGGTGGGGGACGAGAGCGTGCTGGTGTGTGACGGGGAGTATGCCGTACGCAAGCCGGGTGGTCTTCCCGATGCGGACTTGCGCCTCGTCACCCAAGCGCTGTCGAACGGTTAGCGGTTCACAAGAAACTGCTGGTCATCGGCACAGCAGGCCCACAGGATGCGCCCACAGAGTAGAGCCCAACACCGGTTCTCGAAGGGAGCGCACGATGCGCCAGCGTTCACTCTCCGTCCTGCTCGCCACGGCCACCGGGCTGGCGATGACCGGCCTGCTCGCCACGCCGGCCAACGCGATGTCCGCGGTCCACCGCGCCGAAGCCGCGCCCACCGACGCTCATCTGACGGCCTGGGACCGGACGACGGCGGAGATCGAGGAGACCTCGTTCGCCACCGCCATCACCTCCTGGGACACCCTGGCCCTCGACACCGGCCGCGACCAGCGCCCGGACCGTCCGGGCGACACCCGCGTCTGGGCGGGCGGCACGGGCGCGGCGGCGGACGCCCGGACCGTGAACCGTTCCGAGAACACCGAGGAGACCGCCCCCTCGCGGCGCCCGGCGTCCCAGTTCGCCTAGGGTCTGTCCTGTCGATCACCCAGGGCTGCGGCGT
>KL571599.1:1902-3726 GCA_000715855.1 Actinoplanes liguriensis | reverse complement strand
CAGCCACGAGGGCCTCGCGGTGGGGCCGGCCCGCGGCGCCTCCCGGACCGAGAGCAACCGGCTCTTCACCGTGGACACCGCCCTGCCGCTGCCCCTGCTGCTGGCCGGCCCCGCCCCGGTGCCGTGGCGCTTCGGCGAGCCGGCCCTCACCGTGACCGGCGCCGGGCAGGTCCCGGCCCGGGTCACCGCCACCGTGCCGGCCCTGCCGGTGCTCGGCGCGGCCGGGCTGCTGACCGACTTCGAGGCGCTGCGCCGGATCGCCGGAGAGGCCGACCCGGCCGGTATCACGCAGGTGTGGCTGACCGCCGACGCGCCGGCCGCGGTCGTGGACCGGCTCGAGGAGGCCGGGCTGACCGTGCTCGCCGACGAGACCGCCGTCGACCGGGCCGAGCGGACCCCGGGCCTGGGCACCGCGCCGGCCCGCGACTTCCCGGTGTTCTGCGCGGTGATCGCGCTGCTCACCGCCGCTGCCGCGACCGCGGTGGCCGCGTCGGTCGACCGCGGGCCGCAGCAGGCCGCGGCGCACGCCCTGCGGGTGCAGGGGCTGCCCGGGCGGACCCTCGCCGCGTCCCGCTATCTCGGGCCGTTCGCGCTGGTCGTGGCGGCGGTGCTCGGGGGAGTGCTGGCCGCCCTGGTGGCCCGGCGGGTGTCCGGGGAGCCCGGCTCGTACTTCGTGGACGGCTGGCGGCTGCTGCCCCCGCCCGGGGTGCTGGGCTGGCTGCCCCTGATCCTTTCCGGTCTGCTCGCCATGCTCGGTCTGGCCGCTCTGGCCTGGGGAATCGCCATATCCGACAGATCCTCTTATTTTGATAGCGGCGATCGGGGCCGTCGAGCCGATCGGGCGGGGGCTGATCGATGATCACCTTGATCTTCACGATGGTCTGGGCCCGGCGCGGACCGGCCATTGTGCTCGCCCTGTCTCTTATACACGCGCCGCCGACCGGGTGGTCGCCGCCGGACAGGTCGCCCAGGCCGACCGGTCCGAACAGGAGGTCAGCATCCGGGCCATCGACCGCGACCGGCGCGAGACCGGCGGTGGCAGCAGTTCGACGGGCGGGGTCGACCTGGCCACCACCGCCGGCGCGCAGCTCGCCGAGCTGCCCGGGTTCCGGTACGCCTACTCCGCCGAGATCCCGGCCCTCGGGCTGGAGCTCGACGCCCGTGCGCACACCCGCCTGGTGCAGCGGCAGGACGTCTGCGCCCACCTGGTCATGGTCGCCGGGCGGTGCCTGCTCGGCGAGGGCGACCTGGTGCTCGGGGAACAGACCGTCAAGCGGCTCGGTCTCACCGTGGGGCAGTCGGTGGACCTGACGTACGCGTACTACAACAACGCCCCCGAAGTGCTGGCGTACGTCGCCGACGGCAAACCCAAACGCTTCTTCCTCACCGGCGCCTACCGGGTCGCGGACCCGGGCGAGATCTACTGGGGCGAGCACGCCTACTTCGCCCCGGAGGACACGACCGGCGTCACGCGTGCGGGCGAGCCCGCCTTCACCGGGCAGACCAGCTTCGACCTGATGGACCGCGGCAACGTCCTGCGGCTGCAGGCCGGCATCGCCGACATGGGCGCGTCCCTCGACGGCGGCGCCGAGACCCTGAAATTGCAGACCGGGATCCCGCAGCTGCTGGCCCGCATCGACGACGGGCACACCACCGCCCGCCGGATCGTGCCGGTGCCCGCGGTCGCCCTGGTCGTGCTCGCCTGCCTGGCCATCCTGCTCGCCGTCGCGGCCGGCGCCGAGGTGCGCCGCCCGGAGACCGCCGTGATCGCGCTGCGCGGCGTCCGGCGGCCGTACCGCTGGCTGCTGGCGCTGTCTCTTATAC
>KL571599.1:0-1723 GCA_000715855.1 Actinoplanes liguriensis | reverse complement strand
TGGCTGCTGGCGACCGGGGAGAGCCTCGTCGCCGTGCTGGCCGGCGCGATCGTCGGCGCCCTGGCCGGGCAGGTCCTGGTCGACGCGGTGGTGGGGATCCGCTGGCCCGGCGTCGGCGCCGACCCGCACCCGGACTCGCTGACATACGCCCCGCTCGCCGCGGCCGCCGCGCTCCTGGCCGTGCTCGCCGGGCAGAGCGCACCCATGCTGCGCCCGGTCAGCGAGCTGCTGCGCCGCGCCCCGACGCCCGGACGCTGGGCCGGCCTCGCCGCCGACGTCCTGGTCATCGCGCTCGCCGCCGGTGCGGTCGTGCAACTCGCCGTCGGCCGCGGCGACCTGGTCGGAGTCGGCTCGGCAGCACCGGCGCTGGTCATGCTCGCGCTCGCGCTGCTGGTGGCCCGGGCACTGCAACCGCTCGCCGCCCGCTCCGGGCACCGTGCCCTCGAACGTGGCCGGCTCGGCCCCGGGCTGACCTGGCTGCTGCTGTCGCGCCGAGCGGCCACCGGGCGGGTGCTCGCGCTGCTCGTGGCGGCGGTCGCGGTCAGCTCGTACATGGTGATCGCCTCCGACGTCGCGGCACACAACCGCCGGATCGAGTCGGACCTGGGCGTCGGCGCCGACCGGGTGCTGTCCGTCGGATCGGTCGGCCGTGCACAACTGGTCGCCGCCGTGGGACAGGCCGACCCCGGCGGGCGGTCCGCGATGGCCGCCGTCGCCGTCCCCCAGCGCCCCGGCGAGCGGCCGGTGCTGGCCGTGGACACCTCGCGGCTGGCGGCCGTCGCGAACTGGCCGGGCGGAATGCCGTACGGGAAAGTGGTCGAAGCTCTTCGCCCGCAGGATCCCGAGCCGATCGTGACACCGGAGAGCGACACCTTCAGCCTGGATCTGAGCGCCGAAGGATTCAAGCCGGGCCGGCAGGTCAGTGTGGACGCGGTGCTCTCCCCGGTCGACGGCAGCGGGGAGGACGTGGTGGCGCCGATGGGCGTGGCCCAGCCCGGCCGGCACACCTACCGTTACCCGGCGCCGCAGTGCAAGGCCCAGGGCTGCCGGCTGAACGCGCTGCACATCTCCGGCGCCAACTCGCTCGGCGTGCAGGGCGTGCTCACCGTGCACGGCCTCGGCGTCACCGACCCCGAGGGGTGGCGGGTCAGCCCCGGCGGCCGGGCCGGCGCCGGACCCGACGGGCTGCGCATCGAAGTGACCGATCTGGACAGTTTTCCCGAAGGCGTGCTGGTGCAGCCGGCGGCCACGCCGTGGCCGGTGCCGGTGGTGGCGACCGGGACGTTCGTGCCCGGCACGGTGACCGGGCTCGACTTCCGCCCGGTGCGGGTCGGCGTCAGCGGCCGGCTCCCGGCGATTCCGCAGCTCGGCGGCCCGGCGGTGCTGATCGACCTGGAATACGCCGACAGTGTCTCCACCGACGGCGGCCCCACCCTGACCGGCCAGGTCTGGCTGTCCCGGAACGCGCCCGCCGACATGCTCGACCGTCTCAAGGCCCAGGGACTCACCATCACCGGGGACGTCCGGTCGGCGCAGCTCGCCGCGCGACTCGCCCGGCAGGGCCCGGCCGTGGCGCTCGGCTACGCCGCGCTGGTCGCCGTCCTGGTGGCGCTGCTCGCCACCGGCGTCCTGATCCTCACCGCGGCGGCCGGGCGCGAACGGCAGGCCGAAGACCTGTCCGCGCTGCGCGCCCAAGGGCTGTCCCGGGCCGCGGCGCGGCGGG
>KL571598.1:4041-5885 GCA_000715855.1 Actinoplanes liguriensis | reverse complement strand
CGTACCTGGACGGCGGCAGCGGCGGGGTCGCGCTGGTGCTGCACGAATATCAGCGCCACCGCGACGACACCGACGTGTGGCGCCTGCTCAACGGGATCCGGCTGGCCTGCACGGCGCCGATGGTCCACCGGAGCGGGCTGTTCACCGGACGGGCCGGATTCATCGCGGTGCTGGCCCGGCTGGGTCACGGCGAGGACCGCGACGCGATCGCGCGGCACATCCGGAGGCTCGGCCGGCACGCGCTGCTGCGCGGCGGGGACCTGGTGTTCCCCGGGGACCAGCTGCGGCGGCTCTCCCTCGACCTGGCGACCGGGTCGGCCGGTGTCCTGCTCGCTCTGCGGGCGGCGTTCGAGGGGGCGACCGCCTTCCTGCCGTACCTCGAAAGGGGGTGACGCCCGGACGGCCGCGCTACCGACGGTGTTCCTGATACCGGACGGACAGTCATGATATCGACTGACGTCACACCCCGGTCGTGGCTAGCCTGCCCGGGTGAGTGAGGACACCGACGCGCAGGTACGGCTGCTCGGCCCGGTCGACATCGTGCTCGGCGGCGTCGACCAGCAGGTCACCGGGCTACGCCGTAAGGCGCTGCTGGCGGTGCTCGCCCTCAACCACCGTCAGGTCGTCTCCGCCGACCAGCTCACCGACGTCGTCTGGGGCGACGCGGCCGGGTCGGTGAGCACCAACACGCTGCAGCGGCACATCTCGTACCTGCGGGCGCTGCTCGGCGGTCGGCAGGCGGTCGTCGCCCGGCCACCGGGCTACCTGCTGGTCCTGCCGCCCGGGTCGGTCGACGCCGAGCTCGCCCGTGACCTGATCGATCAGGCGGCCCGTGCGGACCGCCCCGCCGACCGGGCCCGGCTCGCCGGCCGGGCGCGCGGGCTGTGGCGCGGCGAACCGCTCGGCGGCGTCACCGGCATCGCCCGGCTCGACGAGGCCGCCCAGCGCCTCGGCGCCCTCTTCCTGCGCGGCACCCACCTGCTGATGGACGCGCGGCTGGAGCTGGGCGAGCACGCCGACGTCCTGCCCGAGCTGGAACGGCTCGCGCTGCAGAACCCGCTGGACGAGCGGCTGCAGGGCCAGCTGATCCTCGCCCTCTACCGCAGCGGGCGGCAGGCCGGCGCGCTGGAGGGCTACCGCCGGCTGCGCCACACCCTCGCGGAGGAGCTGGGCATCCTGCCCAGCGGGGAGCTGCGCGAGCTGGAGCTGTCTCTTATACACAGAGCCCCGGAGCCGTCCCGCCCGGGCCTGGTCCGGCTCACCGGCACGCCCGTGGTCGGCCGCGTGGACGAACTGGCGACGGTACGGGCCGCGGTCGGCGCGGCGACCCGGGGACGCGGCGGAGCGGTGTTCGTGCTCGGGGAGCCCGGCATCGGCAAGTCCCGCCTCGCCACGGAGGCCGCCCGGCTCGCCGAGCAGGCCGGCCTCGCCGTGCTGCGGGGACGGGCCGCGAACCCCGAGGCGCAGTTCCGGGCGCTGTCCGAGGCGCTGCTGTCGGTGCTGCGGCGGGACGGGGCGCCGACCAGTCCGGAGCTGGCGCCGTACCGGCCGGCGCTGTCGGCGCTGGTCCCGGAGTGGCGCGGCGAACACCCGGCCCCGGACCACACGCTGGTGGTGCTCGCCGAGGCGGTGCTGCGGCTGCTCGCCACCGTGGGCCGGCCGCACGGCTGCCTGCTGATCGTCGAGGACCTGCACGACGCGGACGCGGACACCCTCGCCGTGGTCGACTACCTGATCGACAACCTCGGGCGGGAACGACTGCTGGTGGTCGGGACCAGCCGGGACACGCCGGGCGCGGCGCAACAGCTGATCCGCACCGCCCAGAACCTGTCTCTTATACACAT
>KL571598.1:3495-3775 GCA_000715855.1 Actinoplanes liguriensis | reverse complement strand
TGCCTCGGCGTGGACGCCCGCGCGGTGCCCGCCCCGGTGCTGGACCGGCTCCGGGCGACCGCCGACGGGGTGCCGCTGCACGTCGAGGAGCTGCTCGCGGCGATGGTCGCCGACGGGGTCCTGGCCTGGACCGGGGCCGGCTGGACGGTCACCGGGCCGATGCCGGACGGCGTGCCGGCCGGACTGCGGACGACCCTGGTGGGTCGCACCGACCGGCTCAGCCGCCCGGCCGCCGCGCTGCTCCAGGCCGCCGCGCTGTTCGGACGGCGGTTCCCCGCGA
>KL571598.1:2724-3195 GCA_000715855.1 Actinoplanes liguriensis | reverse complement strand
GGCGTGCCCGGGCCGGAGCTGATCGCCTGCCTGCGCGAGGTGGTCGACAGCCAGCTGGTGGTGCCCGAGGAGGACCCCCAGTGGTACGCGTTCCGGCACATGCTCACCGCCGAGTCCCTGCTCGCCCGGCCGCTGCCGCTGGAACGCGCGGGGCTGGCCCGGCGCGCGGCGGAGGCCCTCGCGCATGTCGGCGGCACCGACCAGCTGGCCGGAACGCTCTGGAACGTGGCCGGGGAGCCGGTGCTCGCGGCCGGGCACTTCGCGCGGGCCGGGCGGGAGGCGATCGGGCAGGGCGCCGTGTCGACCGCGATCACGCTGCTGGAGCGGGCCGACCGGCTGCTGGCCGGTGACGGGACCGGGGAGACCGCGCTGGCGGTGCGCGAGGCGCTGGTCGACGCGTACGCGATCGCCGGGCGGGTGGCCGACGCGTACGAGATGGGCTGGCCGGCCCGGCTACACCTGCAACTGGCT
>KL571598.1:1174-2599 GCA_000715855.1 Actinoplanes liguriensis | reverse complement strand
GCGCAGGCCCTCACCGCGGCCCGCCGCGACGCCGGCGACCGGCCCGAACCCGGCCTCGCCGCCCGGATGGACGCCGTCGAGGCGCAACTCGTGTTCGGCGACCCGGCCACGCCGGACCGGCTGGCCACCACGATCGAGCTGGCCGAGCGGGCGCTGCGCGGCGCGGAGGTGGCCGGCCTGCCGGAGGTGTCGTGCAGCGCGCTGAAGACGCTGGGCCGCTGCGCCCGCCTGCGCGACCTGACCGAGGCCGACCGCCTCTACGAGCGGGGGCTGGCCATCGCCACCGAGCATCACCTGCTGAACTGGCGGATCAGCATGCTCTACAACCTGGGAGCCGCGGACGGCATCCGGAACGCCGACGACGGGCGGCTCCGCGAGGCGCTGACCCTGGCCACCGAGGCCGGCGCGGTCACCACGGCGCTCGACATCCGCCTCGAACTGTCCATCCTGCGGCTCTGCAAGGGCGAGTACCAGGCGGCGGACGACGACGCCCGGCACTGCGAGGAGACCGCCGGGCGGCTGCGACTGACCCTGACCCAGCAGATCGCGATCGGCGTACGGGCGATCGTCGCCGGCCACCGGGCCCGCCGATCCGACCTCGCCGCGCTGCTGGGCCGCTTCGCGGAGCTCGGTGGCGAGGACGACGACTTCTCGTCGGCGACCCACGGCCTCGGTACGGCGTTCTGCCACCTGCTGCACGAGGAGCACGAGGACGCGCTCGCCGAACTGGACGAGGCGAGCGCCCGGGAGGCGCGGCAGCCGACGCCGTACCTCTCGCTGATCCACGGACCGCATCTGCTCCTGGCCGTCCGCAGCGGGCACGCCGGCGCCGCCGAGTGCGCGGCGTTCTCCGGATCGGCGCAGCACGAGGCCGCCTGGAACCGGCAGTTCCTGGTGCTCGCCGAGGCCTTCGTGCACGGCCGCGCCGGCCGCGGGGACGACGCGGTCGACGCGGTGACCCGATTCGTGGAGGTCTCCGCGCCGTACCCGCTCGCCCACCACCTCGGGCTGCGGCTGGTCGCGCAGGAGGCGCTGGACGGCGGCTGGGGTGATCCGGCCGGCTGGCTGCGCACCGCCGACGCCTGGTTCCACGACACCGCGCCGCACGTGGCCCGGGCCTGCCGCACCCTCTTGCGACAGGCCGGCGCGCCGGTGCCGCAGCACCGCCGGGGCAGCGCCGCACTCCCGCCCCGGCTGCGGCGGCACGGCGTGACCGTCCGCGAGCACGAGGTCCTGGACCTGGTCGTCGCCGGTCTCACCAACCAGCAGATCGGTGACCAGCTCTACCTGTCCTCCCGGACCGTCGAGAAGCACGTCGCGAGCCTGCTGGCCAAGACCGGGGCGGACCGGCGGGGCGCACTCGCCGCCCTCACCACGGAATCCGGGTAGCCGCCCCGGCAACGGTGGTAGGCGGCGGACCTGTGT
>KL571598.1:0-911 GCA_000715855.1 Actinoplanes liguriensis | reverse complement strand
AGATGTGTATAAGAGACACGATAGCGGTAGTCATCCTCGTCGAAAGGACGTTCCTCATGCGTACGCACCGTGCCGGCGCCATCGTCGCGGCCGGTCTCGTCGTCGCCGCGACGCTGACGCCCACCGGCCGCGCGAGCGCGGACTCACCCGCCTGGCGCATCCCACCGCCGGCACCACTGCCCCCGGGCGCGACGAACTCCGTGCTCCAGGACGTGACGGTGCACGCGCCCGACGACGTGTGGGCGGTCGGGACCTGGTGGAACAGCGACGCGGAAGGCCCGTTCACGGTGCACTGGAACGGTCAGTGGTGGACCCTCGTACCGCCGCCGGAGCTCTCCCAGCCGACCTACCTCACCGGGGTCGACGCGCTCGCGCCCGACGACGTCTGGGCCGTCGGCAGCGGCGACGATGACGCGCCCGGCGCTCCGGAGACGACCTCGGGGGTGATTGTGCATTTCGACGGTACGGCGTGGGCCTCCACGCCGATCCCGGCAGCGCCCAAAGGCGTCGAGAGCGACCTGGACGACATCAACGGCGCATGGGCCGTCGGGCACACCGAGGCGGACGACGTGAGCCGGCCGCTCATCCTGCACCGGGACGGTGGGAAGTGGACCGTCTCCCCCACACCGGACCTGCCCGGCGTCGAGCTGACCTCGGTGGTCGCGACCGCGGCCGACGACGTCTGGGCGGCCGGCTCGTCGGCGACCGTCCTGCACTTCGACGGCACGGCCTGGACGCGGGTGGACGTTCCGGCCACCGGTAAGACCGTGCTGAACAGTGTCACAGCCGCGTCGGGGGACGTCTGGGCAGCCGGCGCCACCTGTGTCGACGTGCTGGCCTGCGTACCGCTGATCCTGCATCGGACGGCGGCCGGGTGGCGGACCGAGAGCAGCGCGGCCGGTTCGGAGGTG
>KL571597.1:5181-6537 GCA_000715855.1 Actinoplanes liguriensis | reverse complement strand
GGCTCGACACGCTCGCCGACACCGGCGACGTCACCACCGCCGGTCTGCTCGCCTCCGACCACCCGCTGCTCGGCGCGGCCACGCTGCTCGCCGACGGCGACGGCGCGCTGCTCACCGGGCGGCTCGCGGCCGGATCGCCGGGCTGGCTCACCGACCACCGGGTGTACGGGACCGTGCTCGTTCCTGGGACCGCCCTGCTCGACCTGGCGCTGGCCGCCGGTCGCCGCGTCGGCGTGGACGGCGTCGAGGAGCTGATCCTCCATGAGCCGCTGGCCATCCCGCCGCTGAGCGGGGTTCGCATTCAGGTCCGGGTCGGAGCGGCCGACGACCGGAGCCGCCGGTCGGTGACCGTTTACGGCCAGATCGAGGACGACGAGGACGAGTGGACGACGCACGCCGTCGGCACCCTCGCGCCGGCCACCGCGGGCGAGCCGGACCTCAGCCTGGTGACGTGGCCTCCGGCCGGTGCCGCGGAGCTGCCGCTCGACGGTCTCTATGCGGACCTTGCCGAGGCCGGGCTCGCTTACGGGCCGGTGTTCCAGGGGCTGCGCCGGGCCTGGCGGGCCGGTGACGCGGTGTTCGCCGAGGTCGGGGTGGACCAGGTCACCGACGGGTTCGGGGTGCATCCGGCACTGTTCGACGCGGCGCTGCACGCGATCGGCGCCGGTGAGCTGCTGCCCGGGACCGAGACGCGCCTGCCGTTCGCGTTCAGCGGCGTCCGGGTCCGCGGGACGGCCACCGGTGAGCTGCGGGTGCGGCTGACCCGGGCCGAGGGGACGGATGCGGTCCGGCTGCTGCTCGCCGACGGCGCGGGACTTCCGGTGGCCGAGGTGGACGCGCTGCGGCTCCGGCCGGCTCAGGCGCGGCGGGAACGGCTGCTCCACGGCGTGGAGTGGGTGCCGCAGAGCGTCACGGCGGGGGAGGAGCCGGTGGTCGTCGCGCTCGGTTCGCCGCTGCCGGACCCGGCGCCGGTGCTGCTGGTGGACGCGACCGTGGCCGGGGGTGCGTTCGAGCGGTCGGCACAGCTTCTCGCACTGCTGCAGGCGTGGCTCGCGGATCCGGCCTGGAGCGGGTCGCGGCTGGTGGTGCGGACGTTCGGGGCCGCCGGGGACGAGATCACCGACCCGGACGGGGCGGCGCTCTGGGGGTTGGTGCGCAGTGCGCAGTCGGAGAATCCGGACCGGATCCACCTGCTCGACGCGGCGGAGGAAGTTTTCTTCCCGGTGCCGCAGGCGGTGGTCCGGGACGGTGTCGTACGGGTGCCGCGCCTGACGCGGGTCGCGGCCGACGGGGCGTCCGGCTTCGGGGACGGCGCCGTCGTCGTGACCGGGGCCACCGGGACGCTCGGGCGGCTGG
>KL571597.1:3118-4981 GCA_000715855.1 Actinoplanes liguriensis | reverse complement strand
ACGGCGTACGCAGGCTGATGGTGATCTCTCGATCGGCGCAGCCGATGTCGATCGAGGGGGCTGAGGTCTCGGCGGTGGCCTGCGATCTCTCCGACGCGGGCGCGGTTGCCGACGCGCTGCGCGGGGAGCGGGTCACCGCCGTGGTGCACGCGGCCGGGGTGCTCGACGACGGCACGCTCGGATCGCTCACGGCGGAGCGGCTCGCGACGGTCTTCCGGGCCAAGGTGGACGCGGTACGCAACCTGGTCGCGGCCACGAACGACCTGGTCGCGCTGGTTTTCTACTCGTCGGCGGCGGGGGTGTTCGGGAACGCCGGACAGGCCAACTACGCGGCGGCGAACGCCTTCCTGGACGGCTACGCGGCGTATCTGCGCGGGCAGGGCGTCCCGGCGACGTCGATCGCGTGGGGGCTGTGGGACGCCGGCATGGGAGAGGCGCTGACCGATTCTGCCCGCGAACGAATGCGGCGTGGCGGGGTGCTGCCGCTGAGCACCGAACAGGGGCTGGCGGCCTTCGACGCGGCGGTCGGCTCCGGAAACGCGCTGGTCGTGCCACTCGCCGTGGACTCCGCGGCGCTGCGCGAGGCGGAGTCGGCGCCGGCGCTGCTGCGGTCGCTGGTTCGTGCGCCGGCTCGCACGGTGGCCGGCACCTCACTCGGCCGGCAGCTGGCCGAGCTGCCCGCCGACCAGCGCGTCACGGCCGTGCTCGGCGTGGTTCGCAGCCAGGTCGCCGACGTGCTCGGATACGCCCGCGCCGACGACGTGGACCCGGCGCGGGCGTTCAGTGAATTGGGATTCGATTCTCTGACCGCGGTGGAGCTGCGGAACCGGCTCGCGAGCGTGACCGGGCTGCGGTTGCCGTCGACGCTGATCTTCGACTACCCGACGGTGGCGGCGCTCGCGGCGTACGTCTCGGGCGAATTGAGCGGCCGCGAGATGACCGCGGACGTCTCCACCGCCGCGGCCGATCCCGATGAGCCGATCGCGATCGTGGGCATGGCGTGCCGCTTCCCGGGCGGTGTCACCAGCCCGGACGAGCTGTGGGACCTGGTCGAGCGGAGACGCTCACCGACGGCGACCGGGAGCGGATGCGGCGCGGTGGCATCCTGCCGCTCACCGTCGAGCAGGGTCTGGCCGCCTTCGACGCCGCTCTGAGCAGCGGAAGGGCCGCGGTCGCGGCGCTCGGGACAGACGTCGCGGCGCTGCGGAACGCCGCCGTGGTGCCGCCGATCCTGCACGGACTCGTGCCTGGACAGAAGCGGACAAGCGCCACCAACATGCTGGGGCGGCAACTCGCCTCCCTGCCGGACGCCGAGCGGGACATCGCCGTCCGGGGACTGGTCCGCGGACAGGTGGCCGAGGTGCTCGGACACGTGGGGGCGGACCGGATCGCGGTCGGGCGCGCGTTCAGTGAATTGGGATTCGATTCTCTGACCGCGGTGGAGCTGCGGAACCGGCTCGCGAGCGTGACCGGGCTGCGGTTGCCGTCGACGCTGATCTTCGACTACCCGACGGTGGCGGCGCTCGCGGCGTACGTCTCGGGCGAATTGAGCGGCCGCGAGATGACCGCGGACGTCTCCACCGCCGCGGCCGATCCCGATGAGCCGATCGCGATCGTGGGCATGGCCTGCCGTTATCCCGGCGGTGTCAACAGCCCCGACGAGCTGTGGGACCTGGTCTGACCAGCCCGGACGAGCTGTGGGACCTGGTCGTTTCCGGACAGGACGGGATCGTGCCCTTCCCGGACGACCGCGGATGGGACCTGGAGGGCCTGTATCACCCCGATCCGGCCCATCCCGGCACCTCCTACACCCGGCACGGCGGGTTCCTGGCCGGCGCCGCGGATTTCGACCCGGGGTTGTTC
>KL571597.1:2702-3019 GCA_000715855.1 Actinoplanes liguriensis | reverse complement strand
GCGATCGTGGGCATGGCCTGCCGTTTTCCCGGTGGCGTCGGCGGCCCGCAGGACCTGTGGGACCTGGTCGCCGGCGAGCGGGACGCGATCGGCGGTTTCCCCGAGGACCGCGGGTGGGACGTGGCGAACCTGTACCACCCCGACCCCGATCATCCGGGCACCACGTACTCCCGGGAGGGCGGGTTCCTGGCCGGCGCCGCGGATTTCGACCCGGGGTTGTTCGGCATCTCGCCGCGGGAGGCCCTGGCGATGGATCCGCAGCATCGGTTGCTGCTGGAGACGTCGTGGGAGGCGTTCGAGCGGGCCGGGATCGACCC
>KL571597.1:1831-2456 GCA_000715855.1 Actinoplanes liguriensis | reverse complement strand
GGCCTGCGCGGATCGCGGACCGGGGTGTTCGCCGGTGTCATGTACAACGACTACGCCCTGGTCGTGCAGGACTCCGCGGACGCCGCCGAGGGGTTCATGGGCACCGGCGGCAGCATCGCCTCGGGCCGGGTCGCCTACACGTTCGGGCTGGAGGGGCCGACCGTCACCGTCGACACCGCGTGCTCGTCGTCGCTGGTCGCGCTGCACCTGGCCGTGCAGGCGCTACGGAACCGCGAATGTGAACTGGCGCTCGCGGGCGGAGTGACCGTGATGGCGACGCCGGGGACGTTCATCGGGTTCTCCCGGCAGCGCGGTCTGTCGCCGGACGGGCGGTGCAAGTCGTTTGCCGAGGGCGCCGACGGCACCGGCTGGGGGGAGGGTGTCGGCATGCTCCTGGTCGAGCGGCTCTCCGACGCGCAGCGCAACGGGCATCCGATCCTGGCGCTGGTGCGGGGCAGCGCGGTCAACTCCGACGGGGCGTCCAACGGGCTCACCGCGCCGAACGGTCCTTCACAACAGCGGGTGATCCGGCAGGCGCTCGCCCCTCCCGCCGAACGAACGCCCGGATCGCCGCGACCGACGTCGACGTGGTCGAGGCGCACGGCACGGGGACGCCGCTCGGGGA
>KL571597.1:1460-1595 GCA_000715855.1 Actinoplanes liguriensis | reverse complement strand
GCGTTGATCGCGGTTTACGGGCAGAACCGGGATTCACAAGAGCCGTTGTGGCTGGGCTCGGTCAAGTCGAACCTGGGGCACACGCAGGCTGCTGCCGGGGTCGCCGGGATCATCAAGATGGTTCAGGCGATGCGG
>KL571597.1:987-1141 GCA_000715855.1 Actinoplanes liguriensis | reverse complement strand
GGCGATGCGGTACGGGGTTCTGCCTCGGACCCTGCACGTCGACGAGCCGTCCTCGAAGGTGGACTGGACCGCCGGTGAGGTCGCGTTGTTGACCTCGCAGCGGGACTGGCCGTCAGCGGACCGGCCGCGGCGGGCGGCGGTGTCGTCGTTCGGC
>KL571597.1:0-743 GCA_000715855.1 Actinoplanes liguriensis | reverse complement strand
CCCCGCCGGTCGCGGCGCAGGTCGACGCCGCTACTCCGGTGCCGGTCGTGCCGCTGGTGCTCAGCGCGGCCGACCCGGACTCGCTGGACGTCATGCGGGAGCGGCTCCTCGGTGCGGATCACCCGGTCGGGCGGGCCCTCGCCGGGCGCGCGACCCTGCGGCACCGGGCGGTCTCCCTGAACGGTGGCGAGTTCCGGCGGGGTGAGGCACGCCGGGCCCCGCTGGCGATCCTGTTCACCGGTCAGGGTTCGCAGCGTGCGGAGATGGGCCGGGAGCTCTATCAGGCGTTCCCGGTTTTCGCGGCGGCGTTCGACGAGGTCACCGCGTTGCTGGAGATCCCGGATCTGGACGTGGACCAGACCGGCTGGGCACAGCCGTCGATCTTCGCGGTCGAGGTTGCCCTGCTGGCTCTGATCCGATCGTGGGGTGTGGATCCCGACATCGTCGGCGGCCACTCGATCGGGGAGATCGCCGCTGCCCATGCGGCCGGTGTGTTGTCGCTGGCCGACGCCGCGAAGCTGGTGTCCGCGCGGGCCCGGTTGATGCAGGCGCTGCCGACCGGTGGCGCGATGGTCGCGGTCCAGGCCTCCGAGGCGGACGTCCGTGAGGCGTTCCCGGACGTGGACGTCGCGGCGGTCAACGGACCCTCCTCGGTGGTGGTCGCGGGGCTTGCGGAAGACCTCGCGCCGGTCGAGGCTCGAGACTGGAAGACAACCCGGCTGCGGACCAGCCACGCCTTCCAC
>KL571596.1:7337-8039 GCA_000715855.1 Actinoplanes liguriensis | reverse complement strand
CTTGAATGTGATCGTGATGTCCTCGCTGCGGGCGGGTCAGCCGTCGGTCGTGGGCTTTTTCGGGCAGCCGTGGGAGGCCTGCCACTTCTTGACCGTGGCGACCGGGGACTTGTTGGTGCCGGCCTTCCACGCGTCGAGGTAGGGCCACGGGTAGACCGTGCCGCGCTGGTTCCACCAGTCGCCGACCTTGGCGCACGGCGGGGAGATGCCGAAGTGCAGGTGGCACGCGCTGGCGTCGCCGGTCTCGCCGATCTTGCCGATGGTCTGGCCGGCGGTGACGCGGGCGCCGACCTTGACCTTCGCGTCGATCTTCGACATGTGGGAGCCGTAGTAGCGCACGCCGTCGTCGCCGAGGAACGCGATCGACAGGCCGCCGCGGGTGTCGCCGGCGTTGACCGACGCCTTCCACTTGTCGACCCGGTTGACCACGAGGATCACGCCGTCGGTGACCGCGCGGATGGTGTTTCCGCAGTTCGTGATGATGTCGCTGGCCGGGTAGTCGTGGTGGGTGTGCGCGTAGGAGTTGTTGCCCACGACCGGGAAGACGTATTTCGACGGCTTCTTGCTGGTGGCGCTCGGTGACGGGCTCGCCGCGGGCGCGCTGCTCGACTCGGTCGACGGCGCGGCCGAGGGCGCGGCGGGGACGGCGGCCGAGGTGGCGGCCGGCGCGGCGGAGGACCCCTGGCTGACGAAGTACGGCTC
>KL571596.1:5876-7191 GCA_000715855.1 Actinoplanes liguriensis | reverse complement strand
GGCTCGTCGCTCTGGCCGCCGCAGGCCGAGAGCGCCAGCGCGGACATCATGGCCGTGATGCCGGCCACGAACTTGCGCATCGTGCCGTCCCCCTCCTGCCGGTCGGACGCCGCGACCGCGGCGCCCGATCGCCCACTCTAGGGAACGTCCGGGTTGACGGCCAACCGCACGGTGGATCTCAGGCGGGACGGGACAACTGCGCGATGATCCGGTCGATCTCCGCCAGGGCGTAACCGGCCAGCCGCTTCTGGGCCGCGATCGCGTCCGGATCGGTTTCCTCCAGGTCGCCGAGGACCACGATGTTCTCGTCGTTGAGGGTGGCCGCCGGCGCGGTGTAGTTGAAGCTCCCGACCACGGTGAGCTGCTGGTCGATCACCATCAGCTTGTGGTGGATCTTCCGTACGCCGTTGCCGGGCGTGTTCTCGAAGAGCTGCGCCCCGGCCTTGCGCAGCAGTTCGGTCGCGGCCCACTTCTGCGAGCCCTGCCCGCGGTCCAGGACACCGCGTACCGGCAGGCCGCCCTTCAGCAGCACCGCCATGGTGTCGTCGATGCCGGACGACTGCGCGAACGTGAACATCGCGAAGTCGACCCGGGAGACCGCCTTCAGCATCTGCTTCATGATCTCCATCTCCGGCCCCTGGTCCGGGGCGAAGATGGGCTTCACGCGGATCCCGCCGAGACGGAACTCCCGCGGCTTCGGCTCCACGCGCTCGTGCATCGCGCCGAAGGTGCCGGTGCGCAGCCGTTCGAACTCGGTGAGGTAGAGGTCGGCCGCGGTCCTGCCGTGCAGCACGACCACGTGGTTGAGGTTGTTGCCCGGCTTGTCCAGCATGCCCGGCGGGTTGGTGCCGGTGTCGGTGTGTGTGAAGTTGGCCGAGCCGGTGAGCACCGCCGCGGTCGGCTTACCGGGGTCACGGACGATGAACTTCTGATGGAAGATGTTCGGATTCAGGTCGGTGACCAGGTCGATCCCGGCCCGCAGCAGCGCGGAGTGGATCACCCGGTTGCCCTCGTTCTCGCCGCCGGCCAGCCACGGGTCGGCCGCCGGCTTCGCCTCCCGCAGGTAGTCGCCCTCCAGGATGATCTGTGTCCGGACCCGGCGCGCCTTCGCGGCCAGGACCGCGTCGGCGATCAGCCGCGAGTCCAGCTCCTGCACCGCGACCAGCAGGCGGGTGGTCGCGCCGTCGATGAACTCGCGGATCACCGCGTCCAGGTCGTCCGGCCCGCCGAGCACCGGCGGACCCGCGTAGAACTCGATTCCTCCCAGGTCAACACCCATGGGCTCAGTGTGGGCCCTGTCTCTTATACACATCTC
>KL571596.1:4080-5718 GCA_000715855.1 Actinoplanes liguriensis | reverse complement strand
ATGTGTATAAGAGACAGGGTGTGAGTGTGCGTGTGATGGTCGTCGACGACCACCCGATGTGGCGGGACGGGGTGGCGCGGGATCTGGCCGAGGCCGGATACCTGGTGACGGCGGCGGTCGGCGAGGGGGAGCAGGCGCTGCGGGTGGCCCCGGCGGCCCGGCCCGAGGTGGTCGTGCTCGACCTGCAACTGCCCGACCTGCCCGGCGTGGCGGTGATCCGCGGGCTGCGTGACCTCCTGCCCGAGGTGCGAATCCTGATGCTCTCGGCCAGTGGCGAGCAGCGGGACGTGCTCGACGCGGTCAAGGCCGGCGCCACCGGCTACCTGGTCAAATCGGCCGGGCGGCAGGAGTTCCTGGACGCCGTGCGGCGCACGTCGGAAGGCGAGCCGATCTTCACTTCGGGGCTGGCCGGCCTGGTGCTCGGGGAGTACCGGAAGCCGGGCGGCCCGCGCCTGACCGAGCGGGAGACCGAGGTGCTGCGGCTGGTCGCGAAGGGGCTCTCGTACAAGCAGATCGCCGAGCGGCTCGTCCTGTCCCACCGCACGGTGCAGAACCATGTGCAGAACACGCTCGGCAAACTGCAGATGCACAACCGGGCCGAGCTGGTCCGTTACGCGATCGAGCAGGGTTTCTAGAACCGCAGGAGCAGGTTGCGGTCCGCGCGGACGACCAGCACCCGCCCGTCCTCGCTGACCGCGAGCCGTTCCTGGAGGCCCGGGCCGGAGTAGACGTCCAGCGACACCCGGGTGCAGCCGTCGGGCCCGGTGCAGCGCCAGACCACCTCCCGCTGGAACTCCGGCCGGGCGCCGGCCGTGACCCGCAGGCCGGTGTCCGGCTCGGTGCTCACGGCGGCCGCCACGTAGACCGAGTCCCGCCCGGCCAGAACCGTTCCGGACTCGTCGTTGCCGGCGTCGCCGAGCTGCCACATCCGCGTACCGTCCCAGAGCTCGCTGCCGAGCAACGAGACCGTCCGCTGGTGCGAGGCCGCCCACGCCGTGCCGACGGCCGGTTGCTCGGTGTGCCGCACCCGGGTGCAGGCGGCCGGGTCGCAGCTGTACCGCGCGATCGCGTGACCGATCCAGAACACCGCGGTCGGCCGCCCGTCGGTACCGATCATCAGCCGGGCGCGCTGCCCGTCCGGATAGCCGTCGCCCGGCGTCCGGTCGGTCTCGCCGAGCTCGTGACGCTCCGGGCTCGCGCAGGTCACGTCCGCGCAGCGGATCAGCGAGAGGCGGTACCGCCCGTGCTGCCCGCCGGTCACCGGAGCCGCGAGGAAGAACCAGATCGCGCCTTCCGGCGCCGGGGCCCCGGCCACCTCCAGGTTCGCCGTCAGGTCCAGCCGGTCGTCGGCCGAGGTCCGGACCGGGAAGTACGCCGTCCGGCAGCCGTCCCGCACACATCGCGCGAACTGCACGAACGGCCCGCCGGTGTCCTGCCCGCCGGCCGTCACCGCCTTGATCACGGCGCCGTCCGTGCCGATCGAGACCGAGCCGTACCCGTCGACCGCGGCCGGCGCGCCGGTCACCCCGTGGAAGCTGCCGCACAGGTCGTCGTCGCAGTAGCGGACGCCCCCGATCGTGACGATCACCGGATGCTGACCGGCCGGCCACGCGACCGCCACCGGCGGACCGTCCACTC
>KL571596.1:2743-3845 GCA_000715855.1 Actinoplanes liguriensis | reverse complement strand
CTCCGGGACCGGTTCGGATCACCGGAGCCTCGTACGGGTTCTGCACCGCGACCCCGACCGTCAGCAGCACCGCGATCGCGGCCGCGATCGCCGGCCAGGCCCGTCCCGGCTGCTCGGCCGGCACCTCGCCCGGACGGCTCGCCACCACGCCGCCCTGCACCACGACCACCGCGGCCAGCAGCAGGGCGTCGAGCAACCGGTCGGCGTAGGCCACCGTGCCGGCCGCGTTCCGCAGGACCGCCAGCCCGATCGGCGCCACGAGCGCGCTGAGCAGGAACGCCGCGGCCGTGATCCGCCCGGTGCGCGGCGTCACCCGGCCGGCCGCGATCAGCCCGCCCAGCCAGAGCGTCACGGTCACCAGGACACGGCCCCACATCGGCTCGTCCGGCCGGGGGTTGCCGTCCAGGATCACCAGCCCGTGGTCGTCGGCGAGCAGGTCCAGCAGCGAGGCACCCAGCAGGTACGCCGTGACGAGGAACAGCAGCACGCCGGCCAGGGGACGCCGGGCGGCCCAGGAGCGCCGGAAGCCGGACGTGAGCGAAGACATCCGCGCAGGATACGGAACGATCAATGACCGTGGGTTCCGTCGCCCCTCAGCAGTTTGCGCAGGGCGGCGTCCTGTTCGGCGGCGAGCTCGGCCAGCCGCGGGTCGGCGCCGTCGCGACGGACCCGGGCGAGCACCGGCAGCACCCCGTCGCGGATCGGCCGGGCGAGCCTGTCGCGTTCCGCCTCGGCGGGATCCTGGTGGATCTGCTCGGCCAGGTGACGGACGACGCCCAGCCCGGCCGTCGCCGCGCCCGCGACCAGCAGCAGCACACCGACGGCGGGCAGATGTCGCGCCGCGGTCAGGTATTCGGACGTCGGCTGGCCGTCGTCGGGGTAACTGCTCGCCAGGACCTGCACCGCGCCGGACGCGATCAGCCCGGCGAGCGGCCCGAGCACCATCGGCATCGAGCGCTGCGGGGCCAGCACCGGGGTGAGCGCCCCCGCCACCGCGGTCACCGCCGCACTGATCAGGACCAGGAAGATCAGGGCGGGAACGGTCCAGTGCCCGGGGTCGATCCGCTCGCCGCCGCCTCCGGTGACCGCGTAGGTGACGAAC
>KL571596.1:637-2527 GCA_000715855.1 Actinoplanes liguriensis | reverse complement strand
CCCGCCATCGGCTGACCGCGGCGGCGACACCGATCGCGACCCCGGCCAGCACGCCCGGGGCCCGCCCGGCAGGGTGGTCCCCGAACGCGAAGTACGCCAGCATCAGCGGTGTGGCCGCGGCCGCCTGCATGATCCCCATGGCGAGCGCGCCGCCGAGCGACCATCGTCCGATCACCGCCGCGACCGCGGCCGCCGCCACCACGGTCGCGGCGCCGCCCAGCGCGACCTTCAGGAACAGGTGATCCTGCAGCGTCTCCAGGTCGATGCCGAGGAAACCGGCCGCGTCGTCCGGGCTCACCATCGACAGCGGGACGATGACCAGCAACGCCACCCCGGCGGTCGCCGGCAGTGCCCGGACCGGCCTCTCCTCGCCGATCACCGGGTCGGCGTTCGCCCGGTCCGCCCACTGCACCCGGGAGGTGGCCACGAGCAGCGTGACCGTCCCGACAGCGAGCATCCCGAACCACCAGTAGGCGATGTACGGGTCGAGTCGCGTTCCGTTGCCGATCAGGGCGCTGAAGAGCAGACGGGACCCGAGCGCCAGCCCGGCCAGCGCGGCACCCCACCCGTGTGCGCCGCCACGCCACAGGCTCTGCGCACAGGCCAGCACCCCGATCAGCGCGAACACCCGGGCGAACGGCGCCGCCAGGAAGAACACGAGCGTCAGCGCGGACGGCAGGACCTGCCCGGCGAGGGGCATGGTCGGCCAGCTCAGCAGGGCCGCGACCAGCAGCAGCTGCGGCCACCGGCGCAACAGGAGCAGGGCCAGCACGATCGCGGCGATCGTGGGCCCGATCACGATCGGCGCCAGCCCGGCGGGCATGCCGTGGTAGTAGCCGTTGCCGATCGCGGGGATCAGTGTCAGCCCGGAGTCCGCCTCCACCACTTGCGTGGCGAGCACCAGGCAGCCGCTCAGCCCGGCGGCGACCGCCGGTCGGCGGTAACGGTTCACCGTGGCAGCCAGAACTCGACCTCGGTGCCGTCACCGGGGCGGCTGTCGATCGTCATCGTGCCCTTGAGGTCGGTGATCCGGCCGCGCATCGACTGGGCCACGCCGAGCCGCCCGTCGCGCTCCGCCTCCGCCAGCCGGCCCGCGGGCATGCCGTCGCCGTCGTCGCGCACCGACACGCGTACGCCGTCGGTCTCGTCCTCCAGAAGAATCCAGACGCGCGCCCCGTCGCCGGCGTGCCGGCGCACATTGTCCAGGGCGGCGCGGACCGCGGCGACCAGTTCCTCCGCCTTCGCCTCGGCCAGCGGCACCGCCTCGGCCGGCGTGGCGACCTCGATCCCCGGCGCGGCCAGCCCGGTCAGCGCGGCGCGCAGGTCGGTGAGGCTGCCGGTCCGCGCGTCCGGGACGAGCGTGCCGCCACCGGCCAGGAGTTTGCGCAGCGCGGCCTCCTGCTCACCGGCGAGCGTGGCGAGCTGCGAGCCGCCGTCCTGCCGCTGCACCATGGCGAGGACCTGCAGGACGCCGTCGTGGATCGGGCGGGCCAGCCGGTCCCGTTCGGCCGCGGCCGCCTCCCGGCGGATCTGCTCGGCACGCTTGCGTTCCGCCCAGCGCTCGGCCAGGTAGTGCGCGACCCCGAGACCACCGACCGCGGCGCCCGCGACCAGCAGCAACAGGGCGGACGTGGTCAGGTGCGACTGCGCGTTCAGCACGCTCGACTGGGGGAGGCCGTCGCTCTCCAGGTAGGTCGCCTGCAACGTCTGCAGGCCGGCCACCGCCATCACGCCGGCGAGCGGGCCGAGGACCGCCGGGATCGAGCCGCGCTTCGCCAGGGGTGCGGTGGCCGCGGCGACGACCGCGGTGCCGGCCGCGACGACCAGGACCTCGATGACCAGCGCCGGGATCACCCGATGCTGTTCGGCGATCCGCTCCGGGTGGCCGGT
>KL571596.1:0-340 GCA_000715855.1 Actinoplanes liguriensis | reverse complement strand
CCCCCCGCCACCGGCTCACCACGACCGAGGCGCCCAGCACCATCCCGGCGAGCACGCCCGCCCAGCGGACCGGACCGGCGTTGTCGAGCGCGTAGAGGGCCAGCGCCAACGGCGTGGCCACCGCCGCCTGCACGGTGGCGACGGTCAGCGCCCCGCCCAGCGACCACAGCCCGGCGAGCGCGGCCAGCCCGGTGGCCAGCGCCAGGGTGACCGCGCCGACCATCGCGACCTCGGCGTACGGATGCCGTTGCAGCGTGAACGTGTCCACGCCCATCAGCGCGGCGACGTCCGAGGTGGACAGGTATGACAGCGGCACGGCCAGGGTCATGGCGAGCGTCCC
>KL571595.1:5622-7223 GCA_000715855.1 Actinoplanes liguriensis | reverse complement strand
ATCGCGGTCAGCGCGGTGGCCACCCCGATCGCGACGCTGTGCAGGTTGGCCGAGGTCAGCGGGCCGCGCTGCTCGACCACGTCGGCCAGGGTGGGCCCGTCGACGAACTCGACCACCAGGTACGGCTGGTCGTGGTCCGGGTCGGCGTCGAGCACCTCGGCGGTGCAGAACGGCGGCACCTGCCGGGCGCGTTCCACCTCGCTGCGGAATCGGCGGCGGAACTCGTCGTCGTGCGCCAGGTCGAGGCGCACCACCTTGACCGCGACCAGGATCTCGCTGTTCCTCTTGCGGCCCAGATAGACCGTGCCCATGCCGCCCTCACCGAGCCGGCCGAGCACCTCGTAGTCGCCGAGCTCGCGCGGATCGTGCGGACGCAACGGTTGCGTCCGTTCGCCCGGCACCGTGCTGTCGACCATGCTTTTCCTGCCCCCCAGGGATCTCGCTCGCAAGACTGTATAGGGGAGGTTCGACTTGAAGCAGTCCCGGTGCCCCGCTTGGGACCTAACCGTCATGGATGACCCTGAGATCCGGGATCGGGGTCGGATCCGGGCGTTGCCGGATGGAAAGTGTCGTACCCGGGTAGCACTCTTGAGTCATCACCCCCTCACACCGAGGGGCAAGCAAAAGAAAGTGGGAGACCCACCATGAACGCCGTGCACGACACGATGGCCCGCCAAGGCCTGGTCCGCCCGCGCGACGGCCGGATGCTCGGTGGCGTCTGTGCCGGTCTGGGCCGCCGATTCGGGCTCGACCCGTGGATCGCCCGCCTGCTGTTCGTGCTGATCCTGTTCGTGATCCCGGGCAGCCAGATCCTGGTCTACCCGGTCCTCTGGATCCTGATGCCGTCCGAGGCGACCGTCTACAACCCGCAGACCCCGCCGGCCCCGCCGACCACCTGGTGACCCCGGCGTCATGACGATCGTCGGGACACTCGTCGTCGAGGGACCCCCACGGTCCCTCACCACGCTCGCCCGCGCCGTCCCGATCACCGTGGACGGCGCGGTCAAGGGCCAGGTCCGGGCCGGGAAACGGCTCGCGCTGGCGCTCGCCCCGGGCTCGCACTCGATTCAGGCGGGCAGCGGCCCGGCGTTGCCGGTCCGGCTCGGGCCGGGCCTGACCACCCACGTCCGGGTGGAGCGTGACGCCGCCGGCCGGCTGCACCTGGTCGAGGCGCCGGTCAGCTGACCAGCTTCCGCAACGCCCCGGTCAGGGCCAGATCGTCGAGGTAACTGCGGTTCACGATCTTCCCGGCGGCGTCGATCATGACGTAGGTGCTCTGCTCGACGATCGTGAACTTGGTCCAGATCTTGAGCTTCGGGTCGTTCAGGTGGGTCACCGCGCCCACCTGCATGTCCGACACGAACTGGCGCATCGCCTTGGTGGTGCCCATCCCGGCGACACCGAGGAACGCGAGGCGCCCGGCGTACTCCTCGTGATCGTCGGCGACCGACTGCGCCTGCCCGGCGCAGGTCGCGCACCAGGGCGCCCAGAACCACAGGACAGCCGGCTTCCCGAGCAGCTGAGCGGCGTCGTAGGGGGCGCCGTCCAACGTCGTACCGGAAAAATCGAGCGAATCCGGCACCGAGGCGGACCCGGACCCG
>KL571595.1:3720-5402 GCA_000715855.1 Actinoplanes liguriensis | reverse complement strand
TGTATAAGAGACAGCATCAGCAGACCGCGCCGGGTCGTCATCAGTGGGCCGCCGCCGGGTCGATCAGGCGCAGCGCGAGCGCCGGGCACACGTTGACCGCCTTGCGGGCGCCCTCCTCGAGCCACGGCGGCAGCGGTGTCTGCGGGAACGCCGGGAAGCCGTTGTGGTCCAGCCGGATGATCTCCGGAGCGACCGCCGAGCAGAGCCCGTGCCCGTCGCACCGCGACCAGTCCAGCGCCAGCTTCCGCGCACCCTTCTCGGCGGTGTACGGCAGCGGCAGGATGCCCTTGGTCGGCTTGCCGCAGCCCTCGCCGTTGGCGTGCGCCTCGACGTCCTTGTGGAACACCTCCATCGCCGAGAGCGCGAACCGGGACGAGCCGTCCGGGTGGCTGCACGCGCCCCGGCCCTTGACCAGACCGGCCGCCTGACGCACCTGCTCCAGGGCGGAACCGCCGAGCGACACCAGCGTGACCGCCCGGGCCAGGTCCGGCAGGCCCAGCCGGCACGGGCCGCACTGACCGGCCGACTCACCGGCCAGATACTGCACGACCTGGGCGACCTCGCCGAGCACGCACGTCTTGGAGCCGATCGGGATCAGCATGCCGGCGCCGAGCGTGCCACCGACCTTGGCGAAGCCCTTACGGGAGATCGTCACGGTCTGCGCCTGCTCGGCGGTGATCCACTTGCCGTGGTAACCACCGACCAGCAGGCCCGGGCCGATGTCCGCGCCGCACATGGTGAGCACGTCCATCAGCGGGGTACCGCTGGGCGCCTCGACCACCGCGGGAGCGCTGGACGCGCCGCCGACGGTGAGCATGACCGTGCCCGGCTCCTCCGGGATGCCGACCGAGTTGTACTCCCACGGCCCGAGCCGGGCCGCGATCGCCAGCTGCGAGTACGTCTCGGCGTTGGAGAGCAGGGTGGGCAGCCCCATCACACCGTTGTCGCTGGACCGGACCTTGCGGCCGGGCGGGATGTGCGCCTCGCCGTTGATGCCGCGGACCAGCGCGCCGCCCTCACCGGAGATGAACCGGTGCGGGACCGTCACGATCCGGGTCGGGCAGGGCATCTTCCGCTCGGCGAGCGCCGCCATCAGCGAGTTCTGCCCGATGCCGTCGTCGGCGACACCGATGACGATCTCCTCCGCGTCCAGGGCGGCGGCGGCCAGCGCCGCGCCGTCCAGGATCAGGTGCGGGCTGCGGGTCAGGATCGCCTTGTCCTTCCAGGACGGCGGCTCACCCTCGGTGGCGTTGACCACGATCACCGGGGGCAGGTCCTGACGCTTGCAGGAGTCGATCACGGCGCGCACCTTGCGGGCGAACGGGAAGCCCGCGCCGCCACGTCCACGCAGCTCGATGCGGTCGGTGAGACCGATCAGCTCGCCGGACGACAGGGCCGCGAACCCGCCGTGCACCTCCTGGTGCGCCTGCAGGTCGAGACGGCCGTACTCGTCGTAGCCCGCGGTGATCCGCGGAACCCCGATCGACGTGACCGGGGGAACCTGTGCGGTACTCAATTCCGGTCACCACGCAGCTGCGAGAAGTAGGCGTCGTCGTCGTCCCGGCCCCGTCCGCGTGGGACGTCTGCGGGGGCGGGTGCGGCCCGGCGGGACCGGCGGGCGTCGACCAGGGTGTCGTCGTCCGCATACTGCCCGTCGGCGAGGTCCACGAACTGGCTGCGGC
>KL571595.1:2129-3446 GCA_000715855.1 Actinoplanes liguriensis | reverse complement strand
GGCCACCGCTGCGGGGCTCGTCGTAGTAGTCGTCGTCGGCGTACCGGCGCATCCGGGTCTGGGTGTCCTCCAGGCGCATCCGCGTGCCGGTCTCGGAGACCTCGTCCCGGCGCATCCGGGTGCCGGTCTCGTCGGGGCGCATCCGCGTGCCCGTGTCGTCGGGGCGCAGACGCGTGCCGGTATCCTCCATCGAGGAGCGGGACCGGCGGCTGCGCGGCTCCTCCACCTCGTCGTCGGCGAACCGGCGTCCCCGCGGGCGGGGCTCGTCGTCGTAGTACTCGTCCTGCGGCTGGCGACGCTGGCGCGGGGCCGGCTCGTCGTACCGGTCGTCGTCGAAGACGCGGCGGGACACCGCCCGCGTCGGCTCGTCGAACCGGTCCTCCTCCGGGCGGCGCTGGCGCGGGGCCGGGGCCTCCAGCTCCCGCATCTCCCGGCGCACGGGCTCCTGGCTCATCGGGCCGACGCCCGGGCTGACCGGTGCGACCGGCGGAGCGGCCGGCGGGACCGGCGGCGCGGCCGGCACCCAGTTGCTGACCGCCGGAGCGGCCTGGACCAGGTCGGCGCTCAGCTGCTCGCGGTCACGACCGCCACCCCACCGGTTCCGCGGCGCGCTCACGGTGGGCACCACGGCGCTGGTGGACGACTTGGCGGCGCCGACCCCCGCGGCGGACGAGAAGTCCTTGCGGCGGTTGAGGCTGACCGAGAGCCGGACGGCGAGACCGATGAGCACGAGCAGCACGCAGATGACGTAACTGACGATGACCCAGGTCTTCGCGGCGCGACCGGCGCTGAGGCCGTGCACCAGGGCGATCGGCCACATCAGGTACGACACCGAGTGGATCGCGCGCCACATCCACGGCTTGCCGCGGCCGATGAACCGCGCCCGGGCGATGCCGCTCCAGGTGACCAGCACCATGATGTACCCGGAGAGCTGGCCGAGACCGATGAAGAGCGTGTTCGTCGGGGTGATGAACGGGATGAAGATGTCGATGATCCGGATGTGGGACTCGACGGTCTTGGTCCAGAGGTGGAACGCCAGCGACGAGATCGCCATCACGCCGGTGGTCCGGTGGGTGGACTGCAGGAAGACCCGCTGCCTGATGGAGAGGACCAGGCGGTCGGTGGAGACCAGTCCGACCATGATGGTGATCGAGAGCGACACAAGGGTGAGAACACCCATGTAGTACTCCGCGTACATGAAGAAGTAGACGTATCCCACGCGGCCGGGAGCGGTCATCATCGCGACCGCCCAGATTGCCGCCAGGACGCTTACCACCAGCCTGTCTCTTATACACATCTCTGAGCGGGCTGGCAAGG
>KL571595.1:0-1927 GCA_000715855.1 Actinoplanes liguriensis | reverse complement strand
GGCTGCCGGTGGAGCCGATGTCGACCGCGACCCTACTCGCGGCACCTTCTTTGTTCTTCGACCGGGCCATTGACTCCTCGTTTTCCGCAACGGTCACGTCCCGTGGGCGGTGGGACGCCGGCGTCCGTGGGGAACGCCCCGTGCTCAAGTTGTTCCGGACCCGTCCGTGGCGTGCTTTCCCCTGCGTTGCCCCGGCCGTGTCCTCCCCGGATTACGTGGCGGACGGGGCTTCGGATGAACGCGTGCGAAATTTCTGGGCGACTCTTTTTAGTGATCGCCTCACTACTTTTCGCACATGCCACCTGAGCTGCGGGAATGACGGTTTTCCCGAGTTCTTAAGCAAGAAATAAGGTGCGCGGTGGAGTGACCGCCGCCACCCGGTGAACCATTCGGGCCGCCCCGGCGAACTTACTGGTGAAGGGGACGTCCGAGAAGGGGGATCGACGTGCGGCATCTGACCGCGTTGCTCTGGGCCACACTCGCCGGAGCCGCTCTGGGCGCGAGCGGCCTGACGGCGCCGGCTCAGGCCGATGTGCCGGGGTTCAGTCTCACCATCACCGCGCCCGCCACGTTCCAGGCCGGCGGCAACACCAAGACGGTGACCGCGGTCGCCACCTCGGACCAGGCGCGCTGCCGCAAGGTGCGCTGGACCCTCGTGGTCCGCGGCGGGGACGTCCCGCTGAACCGGATCGGGGTCACCCGTGTCGAGGACGCCGGCGAGTTCCCCACCCAGGTCAGCGTGAGCGGTGACACCGCGACCATCGTCGACCAGCAGGTCGACCCGGGCACCCTGTGCCGGAACCGCACCGTGACCGGCAAGTGGCAGGTCCGCTTCGGCGGCAACGACGGCGGCGAGGTCCGCTTCGAGGTGCGCGCCGCCGACGCGCAGAACACCGTGCTCACCACGAGCAGCGCGACCACCGAGGTGACCACGAAGGTCGCCACGTCCTCGCCCACCCCGGCGCCGAGCCGCACCACCGCCTCCCCGTCGGCGAAACCGTCCGAGACGTCCGAGCCGGACGAGGACGAGCCCGTCGAGGAGACCGCCGAGCCGCCGGTGAACGAGACCAGCGCGACGGCGCTCGTCCCGGCCTCCACCGATCAGAGCAACCTGCTCGGCCCGGGCCTGATCGTCGGTGGCGTCTTCTTCTTCCTCGGCCTGCTCCTGCTGCTGCGACTGCGCGCACGGACGAAGGAGGCCCACCGCCGGGCGCAGACCCTGCCGACCGGTTTCTACACCATGCCGTAATCCGTCCGGTTATTCCCATATCTCCCAGGTGATTTACTCCCCAAACGGGACAATGAGGTCTACGGTGCCTTTACCGTGATCCACAACGTCACCGTCCATCGGGACTGTCTCTTATACACATGGCCGGCACACACCCGAGCCGGCCACCCGCCCGGCCACCACCCAGGAGGAGAGCTTCCTGGGCGGCGTGCCGCAGATCCCGCCCACACTCCAGCCGCCGCCCGGCAACGAGCTGCACGCCGTGCTCAAGGCCCGCGGCGTCCAGATCTACGAGTGCAAACGCAGCACCTGGCAGCCCCTGGAGCCGGCCGCGTCCCTGACCGGGGTGACGATGGCCCCGGTCCGCAAGGTGACCGCGGTCCACTTCCGCGGGCCCGCCTGGGTCTCCGACCAGGACGGCTCGATGGTCCAGGGCCTCGACCCGGTCACCGCGCCACCCGCCACCGCCACCGACGCGCCCCTGCTGCTCTACAAGGCCACCGGCAACCGCGGCGGCGGCGTGTTCGGCGCGGTCACCTAGCGGATCGACACGCACGGCGGCACCGCCCCGTCGACGTCCTGCGGCGGCAACGACCCGGTAGCGGTCCCGTTCCGGGCCGTCTTCCGATTTTTCACGAAAAAGTAGCCCAGAACGCAGGGCGCGGCTTCGCCGGATCAAAGTCAAATTCTTCATGTCCC
>KL571594.1:4414-4679 GCA_000715855.1 Actinoplanes liguriensis | reverse complement strand
ATGTGTATAAGAGACAGGTTCAGCACCAACCGGATCGTCATCTACGTGTGGCCCGAGCTGGGCCTCACCTACAACGAGATGGAGATGATCGCCCGGCGGGTGTCGCCGACCACGGCCGGCGCCGGCCTGGAGGAGATCCTCTTCATCGCGCGGCGACGGGACGAGAAGACCGGCGAGCTGGTCAAGGTCAACGTGCGGATCACGTTCAGCGCGACCGGCGGCACCGAGCTGATCCTCGGCCCGCCGTCCAACGACCCGATCGAGC
>KL571594.1:2281-4213 GCA_000715855.1 Actinoplanes liguriensis | reverse complement strand
TGTGTATAAGAGACAGCAGGAACACCGTTTATCCGTACGAGTTGACGGAGTTCCTCGGCTCGTTCAGCGAGCACGACCTGAACGACGCGCACGCGCTCGTGCCGGTCGACCGGCCCAAGGGCAAGAACTCCGCGGCCCTGGTCGCCGGCGTGGTCACCACGGTCACGCCGCGGCACCCGGAGGGCATCAAGCGGGTCGTGCTGCTCGGCGACCCGACCAAGTCGCTCGGCGCGCTCTCCGAGCCGGAGTGCCGCCGGGTGATCGCCGCCCTCGACCTGGCCGAGTCGTTGCAGGTGCCGCTGGAGTGGTACGCGCTGTCGTCCGGCGCGCGGATCTCGATGACGTCCGGCACCGAGAACATGGACTGGGTGGCCGCGGCGCTCAAGCGGATCGTCGAGTTCACCCAGGCCGGCGGCGAGATCAACATCGTGGTGGCGGGCATCAACGTCGGGGCGCAGCCGTACTGGAACGCCGAGGCCACGATGCTCATGCACACCAAGGGCATCCTGGTCATGACCCCGGACTCGGCGATGGTGCTGACCGGCAAGCACGCGCTGGACTTCGCCGGTGGCGTGTCTGCCGAGGACAACTTCGGCATCGGCGGGTACGACCGGGTGATGGGACCGAACGGGCAGGCGCAGTACTGGGCGCCGAACCTGATGGCCGCGCGGGACGTGCTGATGTCGCACTACGACCACACGTACGTGGTGCCCGGCGAGTCCGGTCCGCGGGCCATTTTTAGTAATGATCCCGTCGATCGCGACATTTCGGACTTCCCGCACGCCGTGGACGGCAGCGAGTTCACCACGGTCGGCGAGATCTTCTCGGCGACCGCGAACCCGGACCGGAAGAAGCCCTTCGACATCCGTACGGTCATGCGGGCGCTCGCCGACCAGGACCACGCCGTCCTGGAACGCTGGGCCGGCATGGCGGACGCGGAGACCGCCGTCGTGCAGGACGCACACCTGGGCGGCATGCCGGTCAGCCTGCTCGGCATCGAGTCGCGGTCGGTGCCGCGGCGGGGCTTCCCGCCCACCGACGGGCCGGACGCGTACAACGCGGGCACGCTGTTCCCCCGCTCGTCGAAGAAGGCGGCCCGGGCGATCAACGCGGCCAGCGGCAACCGTCCGCTGGTGGTGCTGGCGAACCTGTCCGGCTTCGACGGCTCCCCGGAGTCGATGCGCAAGCTGCAGCTGGAGTACGGCGCCGAGATCGGCCGGGCGATCGTCAACTTCGAGGGCCCGATCGTGTTCTGCGTGATCTCGCGGTACCACGGCGGTGCGTTCGTGGTCTTCTCCAAGGCGCTCAACCCGAACATGACCGTGCTGGCGATCGAGGGATCGTTCGCGTCGGTGCTCGGTGGCGCCTCGGCGGCGGCGGTGGTCTTCAGCGGTGACGTCACCGCCCGGACCGCGGCCGACAGCCGGGTGCGCGAGCTGGAGGCCCGGGTCGCCGCGGCCGTCGGCGCCGAGCGCAGCTCGCTCGCCGCCGAGCTGGACGAGCTGCGCTCGTCGGTGCGGACCGAGAAGCTGGGTGAGGTCGCCACCGAGTTCGACCGGGCGCACAGCATCCAGCGGGCGGTCGAGGTCGGCTCGGTCGACGCGGTGATCAAGGCCGCTGAGCTGCGGCCGCGCATCATCGAGGCGATCCGGGCGCGCCTGGCCTGATTTCTTCGCAAGATTTTCGGGGGGTCCGGTTCGCCGGACCCCCCGTTTTTGTCGGTGGCCGCTGGCACAATCCGCCTCACGTTCGGCGAGGGGGATGGCCATGGGATGGGTAGCGGCGGGTGCCGACTACGAAGTGAGTGTCGACGGGCGCAGGGTGATCGCGCGCACCGCCGCCGGCAAACCGCTGAAGAGCGTGCCGAAAGCGATCAAGGACCACGAGGCGGTCGCCGGGCTCCGGCAGCTGATCGAGTGGCTCGCGCGGCAC
>KL571594.1:1441-2009 GCA_000715855.1 Actinoplanes liguriensis | reverse complement strand
GGTCTGGGCCGACGAGGCCTGGCGCGCCGCCCTGCGGGACCTGGTGGTCGTGCCGGTCGGGGCCGATCTGTCCAGCGCGGCCCTGCTGCGCGACGCCGACCCGGAGAAGGGCCTCGGGGTCGTCGACCTGGACGGCGAGTCCACCCGGCTCACCGCCGAGCAGGTCCTGATCCCGCACCCGGTCCGGCTGCCCGACCTCGACGACCTGCGCGAGTTCGCCGGTGACCTCGGCGTCGAGCAGGGCACGCTCCAACTGTTCCGCGAGGTGTGGCACCGGCCGGAGACGGCGGACGAGCAGCGCCGCGAGCTCAGCCGCTACAGCGGCGCCAAGTTCAAGGAGCTGCGGCACGTCCAGTCCCGCGCCACCTCGGCGGGCTACCGGGTGCAGGGCGGCACCGCCGTCTGCCGCATCTGGGAGGACGGGCGGGCCGTCATCGCCTCCGTCTGGATCGGTGAGGGCGACCCGGGCTACGAGACCGAGACCTCCGACCTGAGCTTCACCGACGCCGCCGGCGAGCGCCTCGCCACCGCCGACGTGCCGCCGGTCGCCTGGTCCGAGGGGCTGCGG
>KL571594.1:784-1228 GCA_000715855.1 Actinoplanes liguriensis | reverse complement strand
GGTCCGAGGGGCTGCGGATGGCCGCCCACCTGCACGCCGGCCGCGTCGCCGACGAGGAGACCGAGCGATGACGACCACCGAGGTGATCACCGCCCGCTCCTACCGTCACCCCGTGCTCGATGACCGCCAGGTCGTCAGGCTCGTCGGCGTCACGGTCGGCCCCGCCGAGGACCTGAGCATGGAGTTCCTCGGCTTCACCCCGGCCGGCGTCGCCGACGTCGGGCACGGGGAGCGGCAGGCGCTCGGCTTCCCGGCCTGGGCGCTCGTCCACGACCCGGCCAACGGGCGGCACGCGCTCGCCCTGGTCAAGGAGATGGAGAAACTCGCCCGGATGGCCCGCGCCAAGCCGGGCAACGCCAAGGACGGGTACACCGAGCTGGCGAGACGGCTGGACGCCGCCGCCCCGCAGTTCCTGCCGACGTTCTGGGAGCAGGCCGGCCGGGC
>KL571594.1:0-560 GCA_000715855.1 Actinoplanes liguriensis | reverse complement strand
CTGCCGACGTTCTGGGAGCAGGCCGGCCGGGCCTTCCTGGACGCGGAGAACTCCCGGATGGCCGGGACCTGCTTCACCGAGGCGCGCCGGGCCGAGCAGGTGCACGGGCTGGTCGTCGACGAGGAGCGGGTGCGTGACGTGCACCTGGAGTTCGCCTTCGGCGGCGGGCTGACCGCCACGATGCTCGCCGCCTACTCCCGCGAGGTGGTCGATCGGCGGCCCGCGCCGGAGGCGTATGAGCTGGTCAAGGCGCTCGCCCTGCGCCGCGTCGCCGGTGGCCTGCCGCCGCACGCCACGATGGCCGGTGACCTGGCCCGGCTCGCCAAGGCCGCCGGGCGCAACGCCGACCAGGAGGCCGACGAGGTGGCCGCGCAGCTGCTCGGCTACCCGGCGATGGCCCGGTCCCACCCGGCGGTCTGGAAGGCGTACCGCAAGAGCCTGGTCCGGCTCGGCAAGCGGGACGCGGGAGTGCGGGCCCGCCTGCTGGAGATCGTCCCGGATCCGCCGGGGTGGGACATTGACATGGCCGACCAGTGGCTGGAGCTGCTGGAGGCCACCGG
>KL571593.1:407-2363 GCA_000715855.1 Actinoplanes liguriensis | reverse complement strand
TCGAGGTCTGCGCCTATTACGTGGTGTCGGAGATGCTCACCAACGCCGTCAAGCACGGCAATGCGACGGTCGTCGAGGTGACCGTCGAACCGGACGGCGACGACCTGGCGCTGACCGTCCGGGACGACGGCGTCGGCGGCGCCGACCCGGCCCGCGGCACCGGGCTGCTCGGGCTCAAGGACCGGGTCGAGGCGCTCGGCGGCACGTTCGAGATGCACAGTCCCGCCGGTGCGGGGACGACTGTCACGTGCCGGCTGCCCGGGATTACCGGCTAGCCGGAATGCGGACCGGGTAACCGCCTGCCACGCTGGACGGGTGACCCTGCGCTGCCTGCTCGTCGACGACAACCAGCACTTCCTCGCCGCTGCCCGGGACCTCCTGGAGCGTGAGGGGCTGGTCGTCGCGGGCTGCGCGTCCCGGATCGCCGACGCGACCGGGCAGGCCGAGACCCTGCGCCCGGACGTCGCACTCGTCGACATCAAGCTCGGCGGGGAGAACGGCTTCGACCTGGCGGCGCGGCTCACCACCCCGGTGATCATGATCTCGACGCACGACGAGGACGACTACGCGGACCTGATCGCGGCGAGCCCGGCGATCGGGTTCCTGGCGAAGACGGAACTGTCCGCTGACGCCGTACGGCGAATGTTATCGATTTTCCAGAAACGTCAGAACCGCTAGCACCCTGCGGTGATGGTCCTCGGTCTCCGGCAGGTCGAGTTTGGCCAGCACGCTGCGCACGTGCTTCTCGACCGTGCCCTCGGTGATGAACAGGCGCCGGGCGATCCCCGAGTTCGACTGGCCCTGCGCCATCTCGGCGAGCACCTCGCGCTCGCGTGAGCTGAGCACGGCGAGCGGGTCGTTGCGCCGGCGCGCGGCGACGAGCTCCTCGACGAGACCGGGATCGATCACCGAGCCGCCGCTCGCGATCCGCTCGATGGCGGCCAGGAACTCGGCGACCTCGGTGACCCGGCTCTTCAGCAGGTAGCCGATCCGGCGGCCGCTGGCCAGCAGCTCGGTGGCCTGCTCGACGTCGGCGTGCGCGGAGAGCACCAGGATGCCCGTCTCCGGCAGCTCCTGTCGCAGCTCACGCGCCGCCTGCAAGCCCTCGGTGGTGTGCGTCGGCGGCATCCGCACGTCGACGACCGCCACGTCCGGCTTGGTGCGCCGGGCCAGCTCCAGCAGCTCGGCGCCGTCGCCGGCCTGACCGAGAACGTGCAGGCCGGACCGCTCCAGCAGGCTGGCGATCCCCTCCCGCAGCAGGACGTCGTCCTCCGCGAGAACCACTCTCAAGCCGTCCATCGTCATCCCCCGGGCCAAGATTATTACCGGCTAGCCGGTATTCGAGGAGTCAGGCTGGCCTCGATGTGTGCGGAGCCCATTCTTTCGAGACTGATGGCATGTGCGAACACCAGCCCCCGTGCCCGCCCATCGACCAGCCGGGATGGGCCTCCGCCCAGGTCCTCGTCACCCACGACGAGCTGGGCTGGAGCATGCTCTGCAACGGCGCCGTCGTCATCGGCGCCGCCGTCATCAAGATGCCGATCGTGCTGGCCAAGCGGCGCCGGGCGGCTCGCAGCCGCGGCGCGATGGCCGCCGTCCGGCGCGCGGCGGCATGATCATGCTGCGCGGCCGGCAGTCCGAACAGCAGACGCTCGACAACCTGCTCCTGCAGGTGCGGGGCGGGCACGGTCGCGCGCTGATGCTGCGCGGCGAGCCGGGCAGTGGCAAGACCGCGCTGCTCGGATACCTGGCCGACCGGGCGACCGGGGCGCGGGTGGTGCGCACCACCGGCGCCGAGTCCGAGTCCGGGATCGCCTATTCGGGGTTGCAGCGGCTGTGCGCGCCCCTGCTCGACTTTCTCGATCAACTTCCCGGCCCCCAGCGTACGGCGTTGAGCACCGCCTTCGGTCTCAGCGACGGTCCCGCCCCGGAGCTGCTGGTGCTCAGCATCGCGAC
>KL571593.1:0-159 GCA_000715855.1 Actinoplanes liguriensis | reverse complement strand
GGCTGGATCGGGTGTCGGCGCGCGTGCTGGCGTTCGCCGCGCGGCGCATCGACGCCGAGCCGGTCGCGCTGGTCTTCGCCGGCGCGCCGGACGCCCGGCTGGAGGGTGTGCCGTCGCTGGCCGTGGACGGGCTGGACGACGAGAACGCCCGCGTGCTGC
>KL571592.1:2132-4106 GCA_000715855.1 Actinoplanes liguriensis | reverse complement strand
CTCGCGCCATCAGAGATGTGTATAAGAGACAGGCACCTGGATGCTTGTCGGCGACGACGAGATCGGGCTCGGTGCGGCGCTGACCGCGCACGGCGCCAGGGTCGTTACCGCGGATGGCGCCAACGTCGTCTCCGCGCTTGGTGGCAACGTCGTTGCCGCGCACGGCGCCAGCGTTGTCACCTGGCATGGCGGCAACGTCGTTACCGCGGATGGCGCGGACGTCGTCGCCGGCGCGGCGGACGGTCCGGTCGCGGGCGTGATCTGCCTCGGCGGGACGCTCACCGAGGCGCTCGCCGTCGCTCGCCGGGACGCCGGGCCGGTGTGGTTCGTGACCCGGGGCGCGGTGTCGACCGGGCGCTCCGATGTGGCCGCGGACCCGGTGCGGGCGCAGATCTGGGGCATGGGCCGGGCGCTGGCGCTGGAACATCCGGACCGGTGGGGCGGCCTGCTCGACCTGCCGCAGAAGCTGGACGGGCGTGCGGCCGCCCGGGTCGCCGCGATCCTCTCGGGGGCGCTCGGCGCGGAGGATCAGATCGCCGTCCGGGCCGGCGGGATCCTGGTCCGGCGTCTTCACCACGCGCCGGCCGGCCGGGGCGGGGACTGGCGGCCGCGCGGCACCGTCCTGATCGCCGGTGGCACCGGTGGCCTCGGCGGTGCGGTGGCCCGCTGGGCGTCCGAGTACGGTGCCGAGCGGCTGATCCTGGTCTCCCGGCGTGGTGGCGGGACCGATCTTCCGAACGCGTCGGTGCACGCCTGCGACCTGGCCGACCGGGACGCGGTGGCGGCGCTGTTCGCCGAGGTCGGGCCGGTGAACGCCGTCGTGCACGCGGCCGGGGTCAGCGAGCACGCAACCGTCGCCGAAGCCGACGAGGAGCACGTGCGGCGGGTCGTCGACGGGAAGGTGCTCGGCGCGCTGCACCTGGACGAGCTGGCCGGGGACGTGGACGCGTTCGTGGTGTTCTCGTCCATCTCCGGGGTGTGGGGCAGTGCGGAACAGGCCGCCTACGGAGCGGCGAACGCGGCCCTCGACGCCCTGGTCGCGCGGCGCCGGGCCGAGGGCAAGCCGGGCACGGCGCTCGCCTGGGGGCCGTGGGCCCGGATCGGCATGGCCGCCGGCGACGACACCGCGAACCAGCTGCGGCGTCGCGGGCTGAGCCCGATCGAGCCGGCGTCCGGGCTGGCCGCGATGGCGGCGGCGGTCGGCGCGGGTGAGGATCAGATCACCATCGCGGACGTACGGTGGCCGGACTTCTTGCCGCTGTTCACCGCGGCCCGGGAGCGGCCGCTCTTCGCGGAGCTGCCCGAGGCGGAGAAGTTAACGGCGGTTCCCGAACAGGAGACGGATTTCGCGGCTCGACTGGGCGGACTCGCGCCGGCCGAGCAGGAGCGAGCCGTGCTCGACCTGGTGCGCGAGGAGGTCGCGGCGGCACTCGGGCACGGGTCAGGGGCGGAGATCGCGCCCGGACGGGCGTTCAAGGAGCTGGGCTTCGACTCGCTGACCGCGGTGGAGCTGCGCAACCGGCTTCAGGCTGGGACGGGGCTGGCGCTGCCGGCGACGCTGGCCTTCGACCATCCGAGCGCGGAACGGCTCGCTACGTACGTACGGGAAAAGGTCCTTGGCTCTGCCGCGCCGCGACCGCAAGCGTCGCCGGCCACGGTGACCAGCGACGATCCGATCGTGATCGTCGGGATGGGCGTGCGGCTGCCGGGTGGGGTGGAGACGCCGGAGCAGTTCTGGGAGCTGCTCGCCGCGGGCGGGGACGGGATCGGGGCGTTCCCGGCGGACCGTGGATGGGATCTCGAACGGCTCTACCACCCGGATCCGGATCATCCCGGTACGTTCTACGCGCGGGAGGGCGGTTTCCTGGACGGCGCCGCCGACTTCGACGCGGGGCTGTTCGGGATCTCGCCGCGCGAGGCGCTCGCGATGGATCCGCAGCAGCGCTTGCTGCTGGAGACCGCGTGGGAGGCGTT
>KL571592.1:1148-1946 GCA_000715855.1 Actinoplanes liguriensis | reverse complement strand
CCGCGTGGGAGGCGTTCGAGTCTGCGAACGTGAATTCACTTGATCTGCGGGGTGAGCCGGTCGGCGTGTTCGCGGGCGCGGCGTTCATGGGATACGGGACGACCTCGGAGAGCATTGAAGGGCATCTACTGACGGGTACGGCGTCGTCGGTCATCTCGGGACGGATCTCCTACACGTTCGGGCTGGAGGGGCCGGCCGTCACGGTGGACACCGCCTGCTCGTCGTCGCTGGTGGCGCTGCACCTCGCGGGGCAGGCGCTGCGGTCCGGTGAATGCTCGATGGCGCTGGTCGGCGGCGTGACCGTGATGCCGACACCGGACATCTTCGTGGAGTTCTCGCGGCAGCGCGGGCTGGCGCCGGACGGACGGTGCAAGTCGTTCGGGGCCGGGGCGGACGGAACCGGGTGGTCCGAGGGCGCGGGCATGCTGCTGGTGGAGCGGCTGTCGACGGCCCGGGCCGCCGGGCGTCGGGTACTCGCGGTCGTCCGTGGAACCGCGGTCAACCAGGATGGCGCGTCTAACGGGCTGACCGCGCCGAACGGGCCCGCCCAGCAGCGGGTGATCCGGGCCGCGCTCGGAGCGGCCGGGCTCGCGCCGGCCGAGGTCGACGTGGTCGAGGCGCACGGGACCGGGACCACGCTGGGTGATCCGATCGAGGCGCAGGCCGTGCTGGCCGCTTACGGACAGGATCGGACTTCGCCGTTGTGGCTCGGATCGGTGAAGTCGAACATCGGGCACACGCAGGCGGCGGCCGGTGTCGCGGGCATCGTGAAGATGGTTCTGGCGATGAAGCACGGTT
>KL571592.1:395-915 GCA_000715855.1 Actinoplanes liguriensis | reverse complement strand
CGCAGCCGTGGGAGGGTGGGGATCGGCCGCGGCGGGCGGGCGTTTCGGCGTTCGGGGTGAGCGGCACGAACGCGCACGTGATCCTGGAGGAGCCGCCGGTGGCCGAGGTTCCGGCCGGTTCGGTTCTGGCCGGCTCGGCTCCGGCCGGTCTGGTGCCGGCAGGCTCGGCGCGGGCAGGCTCGGCGCGGGCAGGCTCGGCTCTGGCTGGTCCGGTTCTGGACGATGAGGCTCTGGCTGCTCCGGGTCTGGGCGGTCTGGTTATGGACGTTCCGGCTTCGGTCCGGCTCGTTCCGGTGGTCATTTCCGGCCGTGACCGGGCGGCATTGAACGCGCAGGCGGCGCGGCTTGCCGGGGCGGCCAGCGGTGACGTTGTGGCGTTCGCCGCCGCCGCTGCCCGGCGTACTCCCCTTGAACATCGAGCCGTGGTCCTCGCGGCGGACGCCGACGGATTGGCCTCGGGACTGGCCGCGATCGTGGACGGTGGTGGCCTGACCGGTGTCGCCGCTGCCGGCCGGTTGGG
>KL571592.1:0-100 GCA_000715855.1 Actinoplanes liguriensis | reverse complement strand
GGTTGGGCTTCCTGTTCACGGGTCAGGGTTCGCAGCGGGCGGGGATGGGGCGCGGACTTTACGAGGCGTTCCCGGTCTTTGCGGCCGCGTTCGACGAGGT
>JNYN01004729.1 GCA_000715855.1 Actinoplanes liguriensis | reverse complement strand
AGATGTGTATAAGAGACAGCCCCTGCTGTGGTCCGAATGCTGCGGCATCGCCGTGGCCGCTGCCTTGTTGTTTCCGGTTCGCGGTGAGAACGCCGGTTCACCAATGCCGGAGGCGCCCGTGCGTCTGCGCGAGGTGTGGCGCCGCCACGCCGACCTGCGCCGGATCCTGGTGATGGGCGGCGTCGGGGGAGCGGTGTGGTTCGCCTTCACGCTGGGCCTGGCCGTGCTCGGCGCGCAGACCGGCCGCCCCGGGGTGCTGATCGCCGCGGGCCTGACCGGGTACGGCATCGGCTCGGTCACCGGCGCACTCCTGGCGCCCACGATGACCACCCGGCTGCCCGCCCTGCCGGCCGCCGCGGTGACCTGGATCGTGCTCGGAACGTCGTTCGCGGCGATGGCGGCCGGCGCGGACTCGGTCCCGTTCATCGGGGTCTGCGCGGCCGTCGGGGGCGCGGTCGTGCCGTTCGGCGTCGCCGCCGTGAACACGCTGATCAGCAGTCGCACCACGGGGGCGGAACGGCGGGCCGCATTCGCCGCGGAGAGCGTGATCCACGACGGCGCGTCCACCACCGGGATGCTGCTGGGCGGCGCCGTGATCGGGCTGGCCGGCGCCCGCCCGACGCTGCTGGTGGCGGGGCTGCTGCAGATCGCGGTCGCCACGGTCGTCCTGGCCCGGGCCGCGGCCGCGATGAGCACCCACGGCCGTACCGTCAATTGAATATCATCGTTGGATGTCGGTTGTGCTGTTGATCCCCGGGTACGACTATTCGCCGGAACGCCCGCTCCTGCACTTCGCCGGCGAGGTGTTCGCGAAGCACGGCTGGACCACACGGCAGATCCGCTGGCCGTCGCTGCTCCCGCCGCGCGGCGACGACCTCCCGCGCTGGTTCCGGGAGCAGCGCGCCTACGTCCACGACCACCTCGGCCGGGTGCTCGCCGCCGAGCCGGATCAGCGGATCGCCCTGGCCGGCAAGTCGATGGGCTGCTTCGCGGCCGGGCTCGCCGCCGATCGGGGCCTGCCGGCCGTCTGGCTCACCCCGGTGCTGCGCGACTCGGGCCTGCCCGCCGACCTGCAGCGCGCCTCGGCGCCGTTCCTGCTGCTCGGCAGCGCGGCCGACCCCTCGTGGGATCCGGCGGTGGCCCGCGGTCTGCACCGCCCGTTCTTCGAGACCGACAGGGCCGATCACGGGCTGGAGCTTCCCGGCGATCCGGTCGGCTCGATCGACGTCCTGCGCCAGGCCACCGCGGCGATCGACAGCTTCGTCAGCGGCCTGTGATCATCATCGGATGACCGGAATGGATGCGCCCGACCCGTTGACCTGGCTCCAGGCCTGGTACGTCACGCAGTGCGACGGGGACTGGGAGCACGAGTACGGGGTGCGGATCGCCACCCTCGACAATCCCGGCTGGAGCCTCTCGATCGACCTGCGGGACACCGTTCTGGAGGGCGCGGCGTTCACCCGGCACGAGGTCCGGCGCGGTGAACACGACTGGGTCATCGCGCAGGTGATCGACGGCCGGTTCGAGGCGGCGTGCGGGCCGCTCAATCTGGGCGAGGCGATTCACGAGTTCCGGCTGTGGGCGTTCCGGCCCTGAGCGGCCGGCGGATCTCGAACAGGATGCCGTCCGAACCGGTGCCGTCGGGGCGGGTGCCGGCCCGGACCGCTCCGATCTTCTCCAGGGCCCGCTGGGACCGGCGGTTGTCCGGCCCGACCAGGAACACGACGCGCTCCACGAAGCGGAACGCGTGCTCGATCATCAGCTTCTTGAGCTCGCCGTTCGCCGGGCCGCCCCACTGGTCGCGGCCGAGGAACGTCCATCCGATCTCGACCTCGCCGAGCTCCGGGTCGTAGTGGTCGAACCGGGACGTGCCGATGATGTCGCCGGTCGCGGCCGAGGTGACCGCCAGGGCGCCGCCGGATGCCAGGGCAGCCTCGAAGAAGGACGTGAAGACGTCGAGCTTTTGACATCCTCTCCGCCCTAAAGGACGGAGATTCCCTCCACG
>JNYN01004728.1 GCA_000715855.1 Actinoplanes liguriensis | reverse complement strand
CGCGTCGTTGCCGAGCCGCTCCGCGGTCGCCGGATCACCCGCCGCGCGGGCGCGTTCCGCCTCCCGAAGCGTCTCCAGAGCCCGTTGTACCGGGCCGTCGCCGTCCCCGGCCGGTCTCAGCCGCCGCATCCATCCCGTAGCCACGCCGCCGAATCTAGAGACACTGATCAAATTCCGCTCGTTTTCGCCCGCACGGGATGCGACGTCGGACACGTACGGGGGTGTGCCGGGATCGGCACCGAGGTGAATAGGCTTCGGGGATGGATGACAACAGTGTGCTGACCCGCATTCACGGCCTGGTCGAGGAGGAGCACCAGCTGCGGCAGCAGTTGGGCGAAGGCAAGATCTCCTCCACCGACGAGCACGCCCGCCTCAAAGACCTCGAAGAGGCCCTCGACCAGTGCTGGGACCTGCTGCGCCGCCGGCGGGCCGCCCGTGAGTTCGGCAACGACCCCGAGACCGAGCAGGCGCACAGCGTCAGCGAGGTGGAGAACTACCTGCAGTGACCCCCGGTGTGGCGGCCGCCGCCCTCTCGAACGGCGGCCGCGCATGGGTGTTCCGGCCGCCTACGGGCGGCTTGTGGGTGGCGGCCTTGGCGCGACGGCCGTGGTGAGCGGCTCTGCACGGCGACCGTTTTGCGTGGCGGCCGTGGTGAGCGGCTTTGCACGGCGGCCGCTTTGCGTGGCGGCCGCGTGCTGGGCCGATCGTGGTCAGCGGCCCGCGGGCCGGTTGTCACGGGGGCGGCGGCACCCGGTGATCCGGGAGGTCCGGGTCGGGATGGGCCGCGGGTCCGGGCGGGGCCTCACCGCAGTCCCGCCTCGAACAGCAGCCGCTCGATCAGCCCTTCGGCGTCGATGGTGAGCCCCCGCGCCCGGAACCAGGTCGCCACGTTGGTGACGTCCCGGGCGATGAACTCGGCGCCGCGCGGATTGGCGACCACGTCCACGATCTGCGGCAGGTCGATCAGGACCAGCCGGCCGTCGTGCACCAATGTGTTGTAGGGCGAGAGGTCGCCGTGCGCCACCTGCGCCCGGGCCAGCACCGACAGCGCGTCGGTCATCTGCCGCCACAGATCCTCGAGCTCGTCGGCGCCGGACCGCACCTGGGCCAGCCGCGGCGCGGCCTCCCCGGTCTCCCAGTCGCCGATGAACTCCAGCATCACCTCGGTGCCGGCGAGCTGCACCGGGTACGGCACGCAGACCAGCCCGCTCTCCTGGCCGATCTGCCACAGTCGCCCGAGCGCGTCGAACTCGGCGGCCGCCCACTGCCCGGCGATCAGCTCCTTGCCGAACGAGGTGCGGTTCGTCATGGCTCGCATCTCCCGGGACCGGCGCACCCGGCGGCCCTCGAGATATCCCGCGTCGCGGTGGAACATGCGGTGCTCGCCGTCCCGGTACCGCTTCGCCGCGATCAGGCTGACCTGCCCGGTCGCCGGCAGCCACCGCCGGACCAGGAAGACGTCCGCTTCCTTGCCGGTCTTCAGGATGCCCAGCTCGGTGTCGACCGCGCCGTGCTCGGTGCGCACCCAGTCGGGCCGCGGATCGGGACCGTGCAGCGCACCGTCCCAGGTCGACCATCGATCCCCGACCTCGGGCAGGTCGGGGTCCTCCTGAAGGGCCGGCTCGAGCCGCCCCCGCTTCAGGAAATCAGACTCGTCGTCGTCGAACTTGCGACGGCCGCGGCGCATGGTCGCCGGGCCGAAAGGGTCGTGCTCACGCACTGGAGGGTCTCCTCGGAGAAAGAAGTTTTCAGGGAAGCCGGAACAGCAGGCATGACAAAGACAGCCATCTCGTGGCCACCCCCTTCTTCTCTCGAGCCGGCCGAGGCCGGACAGTGCGCGCGGTGCGGCTCACCGCGGTGCGCGCACGACTTTTCCCCACCCGCAAAACCCGCGCAACCGATTTATTCACGCCCAGCCCCGACCGCGTCACCGCGACCGGAGCCCTGACCGCAGGAACGCCAACGATGTCGGGCGCGCGACCACCTGCCCGCACCGGGCCGTGGCGCGGCGCGCTTCCCCGGGCT
>KL571591.1:3177-4509 GCA_000715855.1 Actinoplanes liguriensis | reverse complement strand
TGGTCCCGGCTGACGGCCAGCTTGCCGACCCGCAGGCGGAGCTGCTCGGCCGCGGTCGGGGCGAGCAGCGCGCCGGCCAGCCGGGCCCGCAGCCGGTTCGCGATGCCCGGCGCGAGCAGGGCGGCGGCGCCGACGATCGGGCTGAGCAGCACCATCAGCCAGGCCAGCGGCTGGCTGTTCACGTCGAAGAAGAGCGGGGTGAAGGCGCCGGGCGGGGCGAACGGCTCGATCAGCGGGGCGAACAGGAATTCGAGGGTGCCGATCCAGAGCCCGGCCGAGATCGCCGCGCCGGCGATGCCGAGCGGGAGGCTCAGCGCCAGCCAGGCCAGGTCACGCCAGGTCGCACCCTCGCGGAGCCAGGTGCGGTAGCGCTCGCCGGCCCGCTGCGGCGCCGGCAGGTAGGGTGCGGCGATCGAGGTGCCCAGCACCTCGGACGACCGGCGGCGGTGCCAGCCGGTCAGCGCCCGGTCCAGCCGGATCATGCCGAGCGCGACCGGGCGGATCGGCAGGCTCAGCAGGGTGGCCAGGGTCATCGGCAGGCCCGGGAGGCCGGCCACCCCGTCGGTGATCGCTCGCAGCAGCTCTCGGACGGCCTGCTTGAAGATCGACCCGGAACGGGCGAGGCCGGCCGGCGGCGGAATCGCCGGTTCACTCGTGGGACGGGTTTCCTCGGTTGCGCCGGAACTATTCATGTTGGATAGTCTAAAAACTCGGGTCCGGCGATTCCATGGCACGGCCATGCCAGTCCATGGTGGTGCTGGCACCCCTACGGCAAACCCCCTATTGGCGTGATTTTAGAGCCGCTATAGCACGGGCCTGCATCCTCGAACGCGTACCGCAAATAAAGGTTCTAGCTGGTCACAGCTTGCCTATAGCAGTAACCAATTGCTAATCGGGGGGATTGCATGCGGTTTCGGATCCTGGGGTCGGTCGGTGCGATGTCCGACGGCCGAGAAATAGTTCTTGACGGCTCCAAACAACGCACGGTTCTCGCGGCCCTGCTGATGGCGCGCGGCCGGCTGACAACGGATCAGCAGCTCATCGACATGCTGTGGGAGTACAACCCGCCGACCACCGCGAGTGCCCAGATCTATACCTACGTGTCCCGGCTGCGTAAGCGGCTGGGGGACAGCATCGACATCGTCCGGCGCCGTCCGGGATACCTGCTGGATCTCGGTGACGCGAGCTATGACCACCTGGAGTTCGGCGAGCTGGCCCGCCAGGCCCGCGCCGACGCCGCGGCCGGCCGGCACGATCAGGCGCTCGGTCACTTCCGGTCGGCGCTGAACCTCTGGCAGGACCCCCCGTTGGCCGATGTCACCGACTACTTCG
>KL571591.1:2283-2889 GCA_000715855.1 Actinoplanes liguriensis | reverse complement strand
GATGCTCTCCGAGCTGGTCGGCGCGCACCCGCTGCGAGAGGGACTACGGGTCTTCCTGATGACCGCCCTGTTCCGCGGCGGGCGGCAGGCGGACGCGCTGGCCACCTACGAGCGGGGGCGGACCATCCTCGCCGACGAGCTGGGTGTCGACCCCGGCCCGGCCCTGTACGCCGCCTACCACGGCGTGCTCACCGGGCAGCTGGGCGATCCCGGCCATCCACGCCCGGCCCCGGTGGCCGCGGTCCGCGCCCCGGGCGGGGCCTGGGCCGACCTTGCCCCCGCCATGCTGCCCCCGGACGTCGACGGTTTCGTCGGACGCGAGACCGACCTCAAGGCGGCTGCCGAGTTCCTGTGCGCCGGCCGCGGCAGCCTGATCATCACCGGTGTCCCCGGCGCGGGTAAGTCCTCGCTCGCGGTGCACGCCGCCCACGCGGCCCGCGCGGACTTCCCGGACGGCCAGCTCTACGCGGACCTCGACGGCCTTCGTGAGGGCTCACCGCGGATCTTCGAGGTGCTCGGCTCGTTCCTCAAGGTGCTCGGACTCGGCGAGCGGGAGCTGCCGGCCGGCCTGGAGGAGCGACGGCAGCTGTATCGCAGCCGGGTCGC
>KL571591.1:0-2050 GCA_000715855.1 Actinoplanes liguriensis | reverse complement strand
CCGACGCGGCCGCCGCCGCGCAGCTACTGCCGGCCGGCCCCCACAGCCGGACGCTGATCTGCAGCCGGGTCGGCATGACGCTGCCCGGCGCCGAGGTGATCGAGGTCGGTGAGATGACCCCTCATGAGGCGTACGAGCTGCTCGCCCGGATGCTCGGTGGGGACCGGATGCGCGCCGAGCCGGCCGCCGCGGAGCGCCTGGTGCATCGCTGCGGTCACCTGCCGCTGGCCCTGCGCATCGCCGGCGCCCGGCTGGCCGCCCGTCCGCACTGGCGGATCGCCTCCTTCGCCGGCTTCCTGGACGAGGACGACCGGCTGCTGGACGAGCTCGTGTACGGCGGCGCCAGCGTCCGCGCCGCGATCGAGCCGAGCTATGCCGTCCTGGACGAGTCGCAGCGCACCGCGCTGGCACGGATCGCCCGGCTGGACGGCCGCGGTTTCCCGGTCCGGGCGGCCGCCACCCTGCTGGGCCGGTCCGAGCCGATCACCCGGCGCCTGCTCGAGGCGCTGACCGACGCCCGGCTGCTGGAGGCGGTGCACGAGCACTGCTACCGCATGCACCACCTCGTCAAATGCTTCGTGGCGGAGCGATCCGACGTGTTCCAGGCCGCCTGACCGAATCCGACAGAGGGGACTCAACGAATGACCACGACACAGCGGGTGGGCGTCTGGTTCCATGGCGCCCGGGGATCGGTGGCCACCACCGCGATCTGCGGCCTGCTCGCCCTGCGCGCCGGCCTGACCGCGCCCACCGGCGTGGTGACCGAGCAACTCGGCCTGCCCGACGGGGTGCTGCCCGGCTGGGACGACCTCGTCCTGGGCGGCCAGGACGTCAGCACGGTGCCACTGCGCAAACGGGCCGCTCAGCTGACCGACGACGGGGTGCTGCCGGCCCGGTTGCTGGCGGCGCTGGAGAGTCAGCTGGACGAGGTGGAGCCCTGGATCGTCCACGGCTACCGTCCGACCGGCCCGGACGAGTCGATCCTCGACGGGGTGCGCCGCACGGCTGCCGCCATCACCGAGTTCCGCCAGGCCAACGGCCTGGAACGGGTGGTCGTGGTGAACGTTTCCAGCACCGAGCCGATCTTCCCGGCCCGGCCCGAGCACGACGACCTGGCCCGGCTGCGCGCGGCCATCGAGCAGCCCGGCGACGAGGTGCTGCCGCCGAGCTCGGTGGTGGCCTACGCGGCGATCACCGCGGGCTGCGGATACGTCGACTTCACCCCGTCGGCCGGCATCCGGCTGCCGGCTCTGCGGGCCTACGCCGCGCTGCGCGGCGTCCCCTACGCAGGCAGCGACGGCAAGACCGGGGAGACCTTGTTGCGCACGGTCCTGGCGCCGATGTTCGCGGAAAGAGCATTCGCCGTACGATCCTGGGCCGGCACCAACCTCCTCGGCGGCGGCGACGGCGCGAACCTCGCCGACCCGGAGCGCGCCGGCGGCAAGCTGGAGTCCAAGCGGCGCGGCCTGGCCGCCCTGCTGGGTCCCGGCGTGACCGCCCCGCTGCACATCGACAACGTCCCGGACCTGGGCGAACAGAAGATCGCCTGGGATCACGTCTCGTTCGAGGGCTTCCTCGGCAGCCGGATGAGCCTGCAGTTCACCTGGACCGGCTGCGACTCCGCGCTGGCCGCCCCGCTGGTGCTGGATCTGGCCCGGCTGACCCTGGCCGCGCAGCGTGCCGGGCAGGCCGGTGCGCTCACCGCGCTCGCCGCGTTCTTCAAGGACCCGCTCGGCGCCGACGAGCACCGCTTCGCCGAGCAGATGCGCCACCTGCGCGAGTGGGCCGGCGAGCTGGGAGCCGGCCGATGAACCGCTGGCTTCGGCTGGTGCGCGCGCCGGCCGCGCTCACCGCGCTGGGTGACACCATCGCCGGGGCGACCGCGGCGGGCCGGCCGTTGCGTGCGCGGTTCTGGGCGCTGCCGCTCAGCTCGGCCGCCCTGTACTGGTCCGGGATGGCGCTGAACGACTGGTCGGACCGTCGCCTCGACGCGGTCGAGCGGCCCGAGCGGCCGATCCCGTCCGGCGAGATCGCTCCGAACCACGCGCTC
>KL571590.1:3480-5546 GCA_000715855.1 Actinoplanes liguriensis | reverse complement strand
CCTGCCGCAGGCCGCGGCCATCGCGCCGGTACTGGTCACGGCGGTTCAGCAGTACGCGGCCCAGCAATATCCGGCCAGCCTGCAACAGGTGGCCGTGGTGGTGCAGACGGTGCAGCAACTGCGGGCCGCGGTGCCGGGCCTGCCACCGCTGTAGAGCACCGCCTGCCGGACAACGGCCGGATCCCGGGGAGACCTGCCGGGGTCCGGCCGCCGAGGTGATCTGGAGGATCCCCATGAACGACCGCAATCCCGGCAAGAAGCGCCGGGACGACGGGAAAGGTGACGACGACGGCCCGGCGGCCCGGCCGGTCGCCGCGCGCCGCGAGCGCTACCTGCTGGCCGGGCCGCAACGTTTCCTCACCCAGCTCGAGACCGACCCCGCCACCACGCTGCACCGGGTGATCCCGCCGGTGGACGGCTTCCCGGCGGTCGCCGTCGCCGAGATGGAGGCGGACCGGGCTGCCATGCTCGGCGCGACCGGGGCCGTGCACGTCGAGCCGGACCTGTTACTGCAGTACGCCCGGCCGGGCACCGGCGCCGGCACCCGATTCGCCGACCCGGGTGTGCTGCCGACCGGCGATCCCGCCCCGATCGGCTTCCTGGTTCTGGGCAGCGACGGGCGGCCACTGCCCGGCGCCGAGGTCTACCTGATGAGCGAGACGTTCCCGCTGCGCGGCGTGACCGGCGACGACGGGGTCACGGTGATCGACACCCCGGCCGGGGCGCTGCCCGCGCTGAACGGCGTCTACGTCAAGCCCCGCCACGACTACTGGGCCGTCTGGCTCGGGCGGCCCGACCTCGCGACCGACGCGCCGAACCTGGTCACCTGCCCGTCGTTCGCGGAGACCTTCCCCGGGTTCCCGCAACGGCCGCTGGACGGGTGGGCGCGCCGGGCGCTGCGGTTCGACGCCCTGCCACCGACGTTCCGGGGTGATGGCGTACGCATCGCCGTCATCGACTCCGGAAGCTGCGTCACCCATCCCGATCTCGCCGGGCGGATCACCGCCGGGATCCCCGATCGGGATGCGGACGACTGGCGGGTGGACGTCGTCGGGCACGGCTCGCACACCGCCGGGATCATCGGCGGCAAGGACGACGACTACGGCATCGTCGGCGTGGTCCCCGAGGCCGAGCTGCACTCCTGCAAGATCTTCCCGGACGGGCGGTTCAGCGACCTGATCGAGGCGCTCGACTACTGTCTGGCCCGGCGCATCGACGTGGTGAACCTGAGCCTGAGCGGCACCCAGCCGTCACCCCTGCTGGCCCGCAAGATCGAACAGGCCCGGCAGTCCGGGATCGCCTGCGTCTGCGCGGCCGGCAACTCCGGTGGGCCGGTCGGCTTCCCGGCGTCGATGCCGACCGTGCTGGCGGTCGCGGCGATCGGCAAGGTCGGCGAGTACCCGCCGGAGAGCTATCACGCCACCCAGGTGTACGGCGTCCCGACCGTCGACGGATATTTCTCCACCTCGTTCACCTGCCACGGGCCGGAGATCGACGTCTGCGCGCCGGGTGTCGCCATCGTCTCGGCCGTGCCGCCGGCCAACTACGCGGCGTGGGACGGCACCTCGTTCGCCGCGCCGTACGTCACCGGCCTGGCCGCCCTGCTCCTCGCCCACCACCCGGAGTTCCGGGACCGGTTCACCGGCCGGGACAGCTCCCGCGTCGACCGGCTCTTCGACCTGATCCGGGGCAGTTGCCGGCCCCTGGCGTTCGGCGACCGGAACCGCAGCGGCGCCGGCCTGCCCGACGCGGTGGCGGCGCTCGGCCTGCTCCCGCCCCGATGCTGGCCGAGCTGTGGCAGATGATGGCGCAGTCCGGGCTGATCGGGGTGAACGTGCCGACCGTCGACGACCACACCGACGGGGCGGCCCGGCCCGGCATCACGCTGACCGTGCCGGCCGGGGAGCCGCTCGACCCGTTGCGGGCCGCGATGCGCTCGGCCGGCCTGCTCCCGCACGACCCGCAGGTGGCTTAGGCGGCCGTCGAGTGGCGGCCGGACTTCCCGGCGTACATCGAGGCGTCGGCCCGGGCGATCAACCCGGCGCGGTCCAGACCGCTGCCGGTGG
>KL571590.1:2660-3432 GCA_000715855.1 Actinoplanes liguriensis | reverse complement strand
TGGCGGCCGGGGCCGCGCCGATGGTGACGCCCACCTCGACCGATCCGCCCGGCAGCGCGATCGGCAGGCGGACCGTGGCCCGGATCCGCTCCTGCAGGCCGGCGATCTCCGCGTCGTCACCGGCCCGGCACAGGACCAGGAACTCGTCGCCGCCGAGCCGCCCGACCGCGCGACCCGGGCCGGCGACCGTGACCAGCCGGCCCGCGACGGTCCGCAGCACCTCGTCACCGGCCGCGTGGCCGTGCCGGTCGTTCACCGGCTTGAAGCCGTCCAGGTCACAGAGCAGCACGATGACGTCGTCCGGCCCGGCCAGCGCCTGATCGATCTCGGCCATGATCCGCCGCCGGTTGAACAGGTCGGTGAGCTCGTCGTGTGACGCCTGATGGGCCAGCACCCGCTCGGCCCGCTGCCGCAGCCCGGTGAGCTGCCGGAAGCGGATCAGCACCAGCGGGATCACCAGCAGCGTCGCGATCGGCAGCTGCGGCCCGGCGTCCGGGTCGGCGCGCAGCCCCTGCACGGTCGCGATGGCCGGGTTCACGCTCAGCGCGACCCCGAGCCAGGCGAGGTGGAACCGCCCGGCGGTCCGCTCGACGACGACCTGCGGCTCGATCACCGCCGGCGCGCCCGGATGCACCGCGGCGGCGGCAATGGTCAGGAACGCGACGAGCATCAGAATCCCGGACCACGCGCCGCGGTGCGCCACGCCCAGCGCCCCGGCGGTCAGCGCCCCGCCGGTCAGCACGACGGTGAGCAGCAGCTGTCTCTTATACAC
>KL571590.1:1824-2458 GCA_000715855.1 Actinoplanes liguriensis | reverse complement strand
GCTCCGGTCGCCGCCGCGGCCATCCGCAGCAGGCAGCCGGTCACCGCGCTGAGCACCAGCACGTCGACCAGCACCTGCGCCTCGCCGACCGGGGTGGCGGTGGCCGGCAGGTTCGGCTCGAACACCCAGACCCAGAGCGCGCCACCGGCGCACACCCCGAACATCGCGGCGTCGACGATGCCACCGGCGTCCGCGCTCATCCGGCGCCCGACCGCGAGCGACGCGCCGACCAGGAACAACCCGTGGGCGGTAGCGAGCAGCAGATCAGCCGGACGGCCCTCGGCACGACCCAGATGACCATCGATTATCCAGTACGGCCACAGCAGGTGATCGGCGAGCAGCAGCGCCAGTCCGCCGATCGCGATCATCCAGGGCCGCCGGTGGGTCAGGTGCCCGGAGAGCAGCGCCTGGGCGAACAGCCCGATCGACAGCACCACCACGAGCGTGTAGATCGACGCGCGGGTGCCCGCCCCGGTCAGGGCGTATCCGACGCCGGCGAGCAGGACGCACACCACGAAGCCGGCGTGGACGATCCACGCCGGCGCGGTGGCTCGGGGCCAGCGCATCCGGTCTCCGCTCTCTCGGCTCGGCTGGATCTGATCGGCCGTTCCGCAGGCGAACTGAGGGAACGGCC
>KL571590.1:1299-1626 GCA_000715855.1 Actinoplanes liguriensis | reverse complement strand
CGCCCGCCGTGACCGACCCGGTTCCGATTGCGGCGGGGCTCTCCGGCGTCTTCGTCCGGATCGCGACGACCGGTTCGCCGTGCGCCAGACGAAAAGCGGATATGCCGTAATTTTGGGGAAACCTACGGTGGTGGGCAACCCCAGAACACCACCGGTGAAGGAGGTGCCCCCGATGCGCGGTCGTACCTGGAGCTGACGATTTCCGCCCCCCGTTCCACCGCCGAGAGGAGCACGCCGATGCGTGGACGTACCTGGAGCTGAAAAGCCTCCTGAAGTCGAGTTGACCGTCAACGGCGGCGGGCCGTCCCATCTGGACCTGGGACGGCC
>KL571590.1:796-1087 GCA_000715855.1 Actinoplanes liguriensis | reverse complement strand
AGAGATGTGTATAAGAGACAGGTCCTTGACCGAGCAACCGGCCGGCTACCGCGAGATCTTCGCGGTCCGCGAATACCGCCACCTCTTCGCCGCGAACCTGCTGTCGCTGATCGGCGACCAGCTGACCGCGGTGGCGCTGGCCTTCCTGGTCTACCACCGCTCGGGCTCGCCACTGCTCGCCGCGCTGACGTTCGCCGGCTCGTACCTGACCTGGGTGGCCGCCGGGCCGTTCCTCGCGATCATCGCCGACAAGCTCCCGCGCCGCACGGTGCTGCTCGGCGGCGACCTGAT
>KL571590.1:0-528 GCA_000715855.1 Actinoplanes liguriensis | reverse complement strand
TCCAGTCGGCCCGCGCCTCCCTGCTGCCGGACATCCTGGACGGCGATCGTTACCCGGTCGCGAACGGGCTGGACAACATCGTCGCCGAGATCACCCAGGTGGCCGGGTTCGCGCTGGGCGGGATCCTGGTCACCGCCGGGTCCGCGCAACTGGTGCTGGCCGTCGACGCGGCGACGTTCCTGATCTCGGCAGCGCTGATCGCTTCCGGTCTTCGCCGCTGCGCGGCGGCGACCGAGAAACCCGCCGAGACGTCCGGTTCCTGGTGGTCCGAGACGACCGCGGGGGTACGGGTGGTGTTCGGCGACCGGACACTACGGTCGTACCTGCTGCTGTTCTGGCTCTCCTGCCTGGTCTACGCCGTCGAGGGAGTCGTGGCGCCGCTGGCCGGCGAGTACGGTGGCGGCGCCCGCACCGGCGGCCTGCTCCTGGCGATGATGCCGGCCGGGGTCGCCGTCGGCGGGGTGCTGCTCACCCGTTTCTGCGGCCCGGAGCTGCGCCGGCGGTTGATGCCTGTCTCTTATACACATC
>KL571589.1:5740-5971 GCA_000715855.1 Actinoplanes liguriensis | reverse complement strand
CCTCGATCAGCCCGCGCCGCCGCAGGTCGTCGACGGCTCCGGCCCACTGCTCGTCGCTCCAGCCGCGACTGCGGCGCAGGAACCGTTCCGGCACCTGGCCGGAGGCCGCGTGCAGGACCAGCGCCTCCAGCCCGGTCAGCCCGGCGAGCAGCAGGGCCGCGACGTGCCCGTCGCCGCGGAACTCCCGCAGCACGGTCTGCGCCTGCCAGAGGACCAGATGCGGCTGGGCCG
>KL571589.1:3407-5479 GCA_000715855.1 Actinoplanes liguriensis | reverse complement strand
GGCTGGTCCGGCCACGGCAGGGCGGCGTGGGCGGCGAACAGGGGACGACCCTGCGGGCGGGCGGCGGCGGCTTCGGCCGCGCGGCGGGCCAGGCTTGCGGCCTCGGCCACCTCCGGGCCGTGTATCGCGTCGCCGAGGCCGCGGGTCAGGGCCGCGTCCGCGGCGTCCAGCCGGGCGGCCAGGACCGCGGCCGGGGTCGCCTTTTCCCAGGCGGCGGGCAGCGCGGCGGCGACCAGGCCGGGGTTGAAGTTGAAGAAGGTGGCGATGACCGGCTCGGCGCCGACGGCCCCCAGGGCGGCGGCCCGCGAGGCGAAGTAGCCGGCGCGCCCGGTGATGCCCAGTGCCGCGTACCGCTCGTGGGCCTCGGGCACGAAATAGATCATGCCGTGCAGCGGCTCGGCCAGTCGCCAGGCCTGGCGTACGAGGACCGGATCGATCGCGGCCGTCTCCTGTCGCTGTGGTTCGGTCGTACCCGTCATGGCGCCACCCTCCCGAGCCGAAGTTACCGGTGGGTAGCCTCGCATGTGACAGGCGTCGCTGTCACGCCCGACCGGCCGAGGTCACGTACGCGACCACCATGTCGCCGATCATCTGGCGCAGGTGGTCCCGCAGGTGGGGGTCGAGCAGGTCACGCTCGAAGATCGCGCGGAAGGTGTATCTGTTCGCGCCACGGAAGACGCAGAACCCGCTGATGATCATATGAACGTCGAGGGCGTCCAGGTCGTCGCGGAACAGGCCGGCGGCACGGCCGCGCTCCATGATCCGGGTCAGCACGTCGAGCGCCGGGGCGGCCAGGACCTCGCGGGAATCGGATCGCTGCAGGTGTTGTGCGTAGTGAATGTTCTCGATGGCCACGAGCCGCACGAAGTCCTGGTGCGACTCGTGGTGGTCGAAGGTGAGCTCGGCCAGTTGGCGCAGGGCGTCGACCGGCTCCAGGTGGTCGACGTCGAGCTGCTGCTCCAGGGAGCGGATGTGCCGGTACGCCTGCTCCAGGACGGCCAGGTACAGCCCCTCCTTGCCACCGAAGTAGTAGTAGATCATCCGCTTGGTCGTGCTGGTCTTGGCGGCGATCTCGTCGACCCGGGCTCCGGCATACCCCTGATCGGCGAACTCACGGGTGGCCACGTCGATGATCTCCGCCCGGGTCCGGTCGGCGTCGCGGGAGCGTGGTGGGGTGGCTTCGGCAACCATGTCGTGCCTCTCGATCGCGCTGAGGTGTCGACTCTAATTGATGATCGGCATACAGTGTACGGACTGGTTCGTACATAAACGGAAGGTGTGGTGCATGCCGCGCACGAGCATCGCGACCGTGTGCCTGTCCGGCACCCTGGAGGACCGTCTGGAGGCCGCCGCCGCGGCCGGGTTCGACGCCGTCGAGATCTTCGAGAACGACCTGCTCGCCTCCTCCGAGTCGCCCGAGCGGATCCGCGCACGGGTCGCCGATCTCGGCCTCACCATTGATCTCTACCAGCCGTTCCGCGACGCGGAGGGCGCGCCCCCGGCCCGTTTCGAGGCGGTGCTGCGCCGGATGAGCGCCAAACTCGACCTGATGGGCCGCCTCGGCGCCGACACCGTACTGGTCTGCTCCTCCGTCGCCCCGGACACCGTCGACGACGACGAACTGGCCGCGGACCAGCTCCGGACGCTCGCCGGGCTGGCCGCCGAGCGCGGGATGCGCATCGCCTACGAGGCACTGGCCTGGGGCCGCCACGTCTCCACCTGGCAGCGCTCCTGGGACATCGTGCGCCGCGCCGGTCATCCCGCGCTGGGTCTGTGCCTCGACAGCTTCCACGTGCTGTCGCGCACCGACGACTACGCCGGCATCGCGGACCTGCCCGCCGACCGGATCTTCTTCCTGCAACTCGCCGACGCACCCCGGCTGTCGATGGACGTGTTGCAGTGGAGCCGGCACCATCGCCTGTTCCCGCTGCAGGGCGGGCTGGACCTGACCGGTTTCACCAGGGCGGTGCTCGCCGCCGGTTACGCCGGCCCCCTGTCGCTGGAGGTGTTCAACGACGTCTTCCGGCAGGCCGATCCGCACCGGACCGCGGTGGACGCCCGCCGGTCGCTGA
>KL571589.1:2190-3160 GCA_000715855.1 Actinoplanes liguriensis | reverse complement strand
TCTGCTGGACGCGACGGCCGGCGACGCCGTGCCGGCGCCGCAACTGTCCGGAATCGCCTTCGCCGAGCTCGGTGTGGACGCGCGGTCCGGGCCGCAGATGGAGACCCTGCTGGGGGCCCTCGGTTTCACCCACAGCGGGCAGCACCGGTCGAAGCCGGTGCAGCTGTGGGAGCAGGGCGAGGCGCGCATCCTGCTGAACTCCGGCCCGGGTGAGGCGGCCATCCGCGCCTTCGCGCTGGAGAGCGCCGATCCGCAGCAGTCCGCGCGCCGGGCGGAGCACCTGTTCGCCCGGCCGCTGCCACGTCAGCGCCGGCAGCGCGAGGCCGATCTGACCGCGGTGGCCGCGCCGGACGGCACCGAGGTGTTCTTCTGCCGCACCGAGCCGGGCGGCGAACAGGTCTGGCTCGACGACTTCCTGCGCACCGGCGAGACGCCCCGGCAGCCGACCGGCATCACCGCGATCGACCATCTGTCGCTGGCCCAGCCGTTCGACCGGTTCGACGAGGCGGCGCTGTTCTACCGCAGTGTTCTGGGGCTCACCGACGACGAGGCGGGCGAGTTCGCGGCACCCTTCGGGCTGATCCGTACGCTGGCGATCCGCAACCACGATCGGCGGGTGCGGATCGCGCTGAGTGTGCCGGTGCTGCGCCGCGGCGACTGGGCGCCGGCCGTCCCGCATCCGCAACACCTGACGCTGCTCACGGACGACCTCGCGCGGACGGCTGACGCGCTGTCCGACGCCGGGGTCGAGTTGTTGCGCATCCCGGGCAACTACTACGACGACCTGGAGGCACGTGCCGACCTGCCGGCCGGCCTGCGCGATCTCGTCCGCCGGGCCGGCGCCATGTACGACGAGGACGCCCACGGTTCCTGCCTTCAGCTGTTCACCCCGGTCCTGGGGTCGCGGGTGTTCGTCGAGATAGTGCAGCGCAACGGCTACCGCGGTTACGGCTTCGCCAACGACCCGGTG
>KL571589.1:1501-1954 GCA_000715855.1 Actinoplanes liguriensis | reverse complement strand
ACCGGGCCCAGCGGCTGAGCGAGCCGGTCAGCTCGTGAGCCGGGGCCAGTCCTCGGCCGGGACGATCTGCCACGGGCCTGTCCCGAGGTCGAGGCGCCGCGGCGTGACGCCCTGCGACACCACTACCGGGCCGGGGATCGTGGCCCACTGCCGCCGGCCGGCATGACCGAGCAGCAGGCGGTCCTGCTCGACCGCTTCCAGGGTGGTGTCCAGGCGGATCTCGACGGCGGGATTGCCGGTGAGCCGGCGCACCATCAGCATCTTCTCGCGGGGTCCGGCCTCGGGCGCGAGTTCCGGTCCGGCGCTGATCAGCGTCGTCCGGCGTCCGGCCGCCGCCGCGGCGTCAGCCACCGCGAGCCCGGCCCGGTCGGCGCCCCAGACTGTCACGCGATCGTCGTCACCCGGGTGGCGTAGCCCTGTCTCTTATACACATCTCTGAGCGGGCTGGCAAGG
>KL571589.1:743-1273 GCA_000715855.1 Actinoplanes liguriensis | reverse complement strand
CGCACACCGGTCCCGCCGACCGCGGGCACCACGATGTCGGGCGCGAGGCGGGCCACTGCCGCCGCGTCCGCCCGGGTCGACAGTCGCACTTCGACGGAGAGTCTGCCCAGCTCGGCGGCGTACCAGTCGAGGAGCCGCGCGAATTCGGGCTTGCTGACGAGGGCGGCGGCGAGCCGGAACGCTCCCCCGATCACCGGTTCGGCCTCCCAGAGGTGCACCGCGTGCCCGGCGAGTGCCGCCGATCGGGCGGCTTCGAGCCCGGCGACGCCCGCCCCGATGACCAGCACGCGGCGTGACGGCACCGGCGGCGCGGACGCCCGGTGTTCCCGTCCGGTACGGGGATTGACGACGCACCAGATCGGCTGCTGGGTGTGCAGGCTGTCGATGCATCCCTGGTTGCAGCCGATGCAGGGCCGCGGGTGTTCGCCGGCCAGCGTGGTCGCCGTCCATCGCGGGTCGGCGTGCTGGGCCCGGCCGACGGCCACCAGGTCGGCGGCTCCGGATCGCAGGATCGTCTCGGCGTCGTCACC
>KL571589.1:0-504 GCA_000715855.1 Actinoplanes liguriensis | reverse complement strand
GCGGCCGGCCACGCTGATCGGCTTGCCGAACCGGCGGAACGCGGCCGCGTACGGCGCGAGGACACCACGGCCGACCTCGCCGGGCTGCACCATCCACTCGCCCGCCTCGTAACACCCGGCCGAGATGTCCAGGACGTCGACCAGGTCCAGGGGCAGGCGACCGGTCACGGCCAGCGTGGCCTCGGCGTCGAGTCCGCCGGGCACTCCCTCGAACGCCGACATCCGCAGGAACAGGGTGGCGTGCGGGGCCGACCGGCGGACCGACCGCAGAACCTCGGTGAGGAACAGCGCCGGGTCGCCGTAGCGGTCGGTACGCCGGTTGGTGCGCGGCGAGAGGAACTGGTGGATCAGATAGCCGTGCGCGGCATGGATCTCCAGCACGTCCGCGCCGGCGCCGGCACAGCGCCGGGCGGCCGCCCCGAAAGCGTCGACGAGGTCACCGATCTCGGCGGTGTCCAGCTCGCGCGGCTGGCGGGCGCGGAACGGCACCGGTGAGGGCGCCAC
>KL571588.1:7116-7743 GCA_000715855.1 Actinoplanes liguriensis | reverse complement strand
CCGCCGCACCTGATCGTCAATGGGCACGGTTGGTCAGGCGGGTGGCCATCTCGCTCAGGGCCGCGTGCTCCGGAGCGGGCAGGGCCAGGTCGTCCAGGGCTTCGAGGGCGGCGGCCGTACGATCGGCCATCAGGCCCGTCAGGCGCTCCAGGCTGCCGGTCTCGACGATGATCTCGCGAATCGCGTCGGCTCCGGAAGCGGTCAGGTCCGGGGAGCCGAACCAACGGTCGAGGAGCGCGGTCTGGGCCGGGGTGGCCCGGCGGCGGGTCAGGGCCATCAGGACAGTGGACTTTCCGTCGCGCAGGTCGGTCAGGGACGGCTTTCCGGTCACCGAGGAGTCGCCGAAGACGCCCAGGATGTCGTCGCAGAGCTGGAACGCCTCGCCGAGCGGAAGGCCGTAACGCGACAGGCCGGCCAGGACCGCGTCGTCCGCGCCGGCCAGGGCCGCTCCGATCTGCAACGGGCGCTCGACGGTGTAGCGGGCGGACTTCGCTCGCAGGATCTCGAAACAGCCGGCCAGGTCCGCGCCGGCCGCGTCGCCACGCAGGTCGAGGAACTGGCCGGCCAGGACCTCCGAACGCATCCGGTGCAGCAGCGCCTGCGCCTGCCGCGCCGGCGGGCCGGCGG
>KL571588.1:4818-6893 GCA_000715855.1 Actinoplanes liguriensis | reverse complement strand
GTGGAACAGCTCGTCGGACCAGGCAAGGCAGAGGTCACCCCAGAGGATGGCCACGTTGCGGCCGAACCGCACCGGGTCGCCCCGCCGGCCCTGGGCGCGATGCCGGGCGGCGAGGGCGACGTGCAGCGTGGGGTGGCCGCGGCGGGCGTCACTGTCGTCCATCACGTCGTCGTGGACGAGCGCGAAGGCGTGGAACAACTCCAGCGACGCGGCGACGCGCCACAGCTCCCGGGTGGGTGCTCCGCCGTACGCGGAAAAAGCGAGCGCACAGAGAGCCGGCCGGATGCGCTTGCCGCCCTGGGTCAGCCTGCGGAGCAGGCGAATCCCCTCGGCCCAGTCGGGGTCGAGGCGATCGCGTTCGTGGAGGTCGAACGTCTCCCGCAACACCGCGCCGACTCCGGAACGGACCGCCGCGAAGTGTGCTTCCAGGGACATCGGCGTCTCGATCGTGCTGGTCATCGGGAACCTCCCGACAGACGGCGACGCACCAGTTCGAGCACCGCGTCCGGATACTCGCTCAGGTAGAAGTGGCCGCCGGGGAATTCCTGGATCTCGAAGTCACCGGTGCAGTGGTCGCGCCAGACCTGGACCTCGGGCAGCGGCACGCGATGGTCGGCGGAACCGACCAGGGCGGTGACCGGGCAGCTCACCCGGCGGCCGGGCGGGCTGAGGTACGTCTCGATCGCCTGATAGTCGGCACGGATCACCGGCAACAGCAGTTGCCGCAGCTCCCCGTCGAGGAGGAGTTCCGAGTTCGTACCGGCCAGGTTGCGGATCTCCGTGATCAGGTCCTGATCCGGCATCTTGTAGACCGCCGAGTCGCCGCCGATCGACGGCGCCCGGCGACCGGAGGTGAACAGCCGCCGGACCGGGGCGCCGGTGGCCTCCAGCCTGCGGGCCGTCTCGAAGGCGACAGCCGCGCCCATGCTGTGACCGAACAGTGAGACCGGCAGGTCGAGCCAGGGCAGCAGGGCCTCGGTGGCCTGCTCGGCCAGCCCCTCGATGGTGGTGACGAACGGCTGGTCCCAGCGGTCCTGCCGGCCGGGATACTGCACGGCGAGGACCTCGATGCTCGGGTTCAGCGCAGCCGACACGGCGTGATAGAACGACGCGCTGCCGCCGGCGTGCGGAAAGCACACCAGCCGGGACCGAGCCTGCGCCGACGGGTGGAACCGGCGGATCCAGCCGACCGCGGTGGACGTGGTCACCTCAGCCCCTGCAGGCCGAGCAGGAGGTCCCGGACCTCCGTGGCGGCCACCCGGCCGGTGGCAACCGGCGCGGGGACCCGGGTGGACGACGAAAGGATCACCGGGCCGTCGTCGGCCGAGTCCGGCAGCCGGCCGTGCGAGCCGCGCACGCAGCTCGGGTCCAGCGGAATTACGTTCATCGTGTACCGCAGGCCAACCTTCTTGCGGGCCACGATCAGCGCTGCCCTGCCCTTGACCATCGGGTCGGCCGGGTCCAGGAACAGCTCGGCCGGGTCGTATCCGGGCTTGCGGTGGATCTCGACCCCCCGGGCGAAGTCCGGGGCACGGCCGTCGTCGAGCCAGTAGTAGTAGGTGAACCACGAATCCGGCGTGGCGATCGCGAGCAGGTCGCCGCTGCGCTCATGGGCCAGGCCGTACCGCTGCTGGTCAAGCTTGTCGAGAACCTCGTCGACGCCGTCCAGCGAGGCCAGCAATGAGCGGACCTTGGCCCGGTCGGCGGGGTCGGGCACGTAGACGTGGGCCACCTGGTGGTCGGCGACGGCGAACGCCCGGGAGGTCGGAGCGTCCAGGTACTCCATGCCGGCCTGGGTGGTCACTTCGAGGAGACCCTCGGCGCGTAGTGCCCGGTTGATGTCGACCGGGCGGCGTACGCCGGTGATGCCGTACTCGCTGAGCGCCACGATCTCGATGTCGCCGCTCTCCGCGCGGGCGACCAGACCGGCGACCGCGGTGTCGACGTCGATGGCCGCCGCGATCGCCTCCGGGCCGTCCGGGCCGAAGCGCTGCAGGTCGTAGTCCAGGTGCGGAACGTACACCAGCAGCAGGTCCGGGCGGTGGTTGTCGAGGATGTGTTGCGCGGCTTTGACG
>KL571588.1:3148-4615 GCA_000715855.1 Actinoplanes liguriensis | reverse complement strand
CCCGCTCAGAGATGTGTATAAGAGACAGTACTGGAACAGCGGGATCGCGCCGAACTTCTCGGTCAGCTCGGAGTGCAGCCGAGGCGGGCGGGTGTAGCAGTCCGGCGACTTGCGGCCGTCGGCGTGATACACCGGGCGCGGGGTCACGGTGATGTCGGTGGCCGCGCCCATGGCGTACCACCAGCACAGGTTCGCGGTGGTGTGACCGGGGCGTACCCGGCGCGCGGCGTCCCACAGCTTGTCCCCGGCGACCAGCCCGTTGTGCTGCCGCCAGAACATCACTTCGCCGAGGTCGTGGAAATACCAGCCGTTGCCGACGATGCCGTGCTCGGCGGGCATGGTCCCGGTCAGGAACGTGGACTGCACGCTGCAGGTGACCGCGGGCAGCACGGTGCCCAGCTCGGCCTGCCAGCCGCGGGCGGCCAGACCGGACAGGTGCGGCATGTGCTTGAGCAGCCGCGGGGTCAGGCCGACGACGTTGAGGACGACCAGCGGTTTCACGCGGTCACCGCCAGGTGCTCGCCGGCCCAGGCCAGCTCGGCGGCGATGCCCTCGACGATCCCGGTGCGGTGCCGCTCGGGCAGGACTTCCCAGGTGTACGTCTCGACCTCCAGATGCGGCAGGTCCGGCCCGAGCGCGGACAGCAGTTCGACGGTGGTCCCGGTGGTGGCCCGCAGCGGCGCGCGGGGACGCGCGTGCAGCGGCACGTGGTAGTGCACCCGCCAGGGACCGTGCCCGGGCAACCCGGTGAAGGCGTCGGGCAGGTCGTCGGAGGACAACACGTCGCCGTCCGAGCGCAGCTCGCGTACCTGGTGCAGGTAGCGCGGCTCGGCGAACTCCCGCAGCGCGGCGCGGGTCTCGCGGTCGCCCGGGTCGGGCGCTTCCAGGGCCGCGGAGACCTGCACCTTCATCACCCGCAGGCCGGCGGAGGCGATTGCGGCTACGGTCTGCCGCGGATCGGCGTACGACACCGCGAGGTGGCAGGTGTCGACGCACAGCCCGATCACCTCGGGGTCGACCCGGCCGGGCAGCCAGGCGACCGCGTCAGCGACGGTGTCCAGGTGGCAACCGGGCTCCGGCTCGATCGCGAGGGTCAGCGGCCGGCCGTGCCGGCGGCCCAACTCGCGCAGGGCGTCACCGGCCTCGGCGAGCGCGGCGGCGCCGAGCGCCCCGGCGGTGGCGCACCACGGGTGGCGCCATGCCAGTGGGAGGGTGGAGATGCTGCCGTACGACGCGTCGTCGTGCAGCAGGCCGGCCAGCACGGTCGCGCAGTCGATGGTGTACCGCAGCCGCCGCGGGTCGGTCCAGTCCGGCGTGTAGACGGCCTTCTTCACCACCGGCGCGTGGAACTGCTGGTAGGGGAACGCGTTCATGGTCTCGACGGCGAGGCCCCGCAGGTCGAGCTCCCGGCGGAACCGGCGCAGCGCGGCCGGGTCCGCGGCGAGCGCGCGGGCCGAGTCCGCGGCC
>KL571588.1:995-2927 GCA_000715855.1 Actinoplanes liguriensis | reverse complement strand
CCACAGGCCGAGCTTGAGCCGATCGGCGCCCAGCCGCTCGCGGATCGGGACGGCGTAGCGGTCGAACTGGGCGACCAGACCGGGCAGGTCCTCGGCGGGATGGACATTCGTGCAGTAGGACGCCCCTCCGCTCATGACGGCACCCCGCCCCGCAGCACCGAGTTGCCCTCGAACGTTCCCGCCGCGCCGGCCTCGAAGCCGGGTAGCGGATCCAGGATCAGGCGCTGCTCGCCGTAGAACGTGACCGGATTCGACCAGAGAACCTGCTCGACCTCCGCCGTGGAGAAACCGGCCGCCAGCATCGCCTCGCCGGTACGCAGCGTCGTGAGCGGGTCGGAGCGGCCCCAGTCCGCGGCCGAGTTGACCAAAATCCGGTCGGTGCCGAACTCCTTGAGGATCGCGACCATCCGGTCCGGGTCCATCTTGGTGTCCGGGTAGATCGAGAAGCCCATCCACGCGCCGGCGTCGGCGACCACCCGGACGGTGACCTCGTTGAGGTGGTCGATCACCACCCGGCCCGGGTCGATGCCGGACTCGCGCACCACGTCCAGGCTGCGGCGGGTGCCGGCCAGCTTGTCCCGGTGCGGGGAGTGCACCAGGGCCGGCAGGTCGTACTCGACGGCCAGTTGCAGCTGCTCGGCGAAGACCTCGTCCTCGGCAGTGGTCATCGAGTCGTAGCCGATCTCGCCGATCGCGACGACGCCGTCGGAGTCCAGGTAGCGGGGCAGTTCGGTGAGCACCGGCCGGCAGCGCGGGTCGTTGGCCTCCTTCGGGTTCAGCGCCAGCGTGCAGTGGTGGCGGATGCCGAACTGCGCGGCCCGGAACTGCTCCCAGCCGACCAGCGCGTCGAAGTAGTCGAGGAAGGACTCCACGCCGGTGCGCGGCTGGCCCAGCCAGAAGGCCGGCTCGACCAGCGCACGGACGCCGGCGGCGTACATCCGCTCGTAGTCGTCGGTGGTGCGGGACGTCATATGGATGTGCGGGTCGAAGATACGCATGGTCGCTCCCGGATCGAGGTCGGTTTCAGATCAGCTGGCGGCTGGTCAGGGCGCGGGCGTCGTCCGGGACGGCCCGGCCCGCGGCCCGCCGCTCCGCGACGTAGCCGTCGACCATCCGCGCGAGTTCGGCGTCGGCACGCTGCGGCAGCCGCGCAATCACGGCCGTCGGCACCCCAAGAAAGAGACATTTGAGTACGGCGTGCCGCCACCCGTGCGCGCCCAGATACTGACCGGCGAACGGGCCTACCGCCGCTGCCACCAGCCGCGGGTCGTTGCTGCGCAGCGCGTCCTCGCAGAGCGCGACGCCGGCCGGGACGACCAGGCCGGTGAGCCGGTGCGGTCGCCGCTCGGCCAGAGCGGACAGCCCGCGCAACACCCCGCGCCGCTCGGCCGCGCCGCCGTTGCGGTAGAGCCAGATCAGCAAGTCGGTGAGCCGGTCCGGGTCGACGGCCCCGGACATCGCGTCGATCAGGCGGGCCCGGGCGGCGTCGTCGGTCGTGCCGTGCACCAGCCCGTGCTGATCGGTCGCCGGCTCCAGCGGCGCCCGCCCGACCCGCCGTCCGGCGACCGGGAACACCGTGCGGATCGTCTCCGGGTCGGTCTCGACCGCCCGGGCCGCTCCGCACAGCCAATCCTGGTCGGCGGTCATGCGGCACCTCCCACCCGGGTGGGGGAACGGCGTGGCAGCGCCGCGGAGAGCGCGGCCATCGAGGTACGGGCGACGACCGGCCCGGCGTGACTGTGCCGCGGCAGCTCCACCGCCGCGATCCCGGCGTACCCGGCATCGTCGAGCGCGGCCAGGGTGCTGGCCAGCCGCAGCTCACCACGGCCGAACTCGAGGTGCTCGTGCACGCCCGGCTTGGCGTCGTCGAGTTGCACATTGACCAGCAGCGACCCGAGCCGGCGGATCCACCGACTGTCTCTTATACACATC
>KL571588.1:0-709 GCA_000715855.1 Actinoplanes liguriensis | reverse complement strand
GCCATGCCCGGCTCCGGCTCCAGCCCGAGCCGGATCCCGCGCCGATCGGCCTCGGCCACCACCAGGCCCACCCCGGAGCGCAGCCGGTCCTGGGCGGTCGTTGTGGACACCCCGTCCGGAGTGACACCGGCCCAGAACGAGACGCAGTCCGCGCCCAGCTCGGCGCCGATCCGCACGGCCCGGATCAGGAAGTCGACCCGCACACCGGGGTCGTCGTCGACCAGGGTGGGCCGGTGCTTGCGATACGGATCCAGCAGGTAACGCGCGCCGGTCTCGATCACGCAACGCAGGTTCAGCCGGGCCAGCCGGGCGGCGACCCGCCGGGTCTGCACGGCGATGTCCGGGTCGTACGGGTTGAGGTGTCCATGGTCGAGGGTGAGCGCCACCGCCTGGTAGCCCAGGCCGGCGATCACCTCGAGGGCGTCCTCCAGGCGGTGGTCCCGGAATCCGTTCGTGCCGTAGCCGAGGGCGAAGCTCATGACGGCCCCACCTTCCGGCCGAGTCCGCGGACGAGCGGGAACACGGACGCGACCGCCGCGGCGGTGGCCGGCGACCCGGACCGGGCAATCAGCGCCGCCTGCAGCGGGATCATCCCGTGGATGCCGGCGACCGTGGCCGCCTTGGCGTGCTCGGCCGACGGGCGCCGCACGGCCGCACGCTGCCGGTTGCCGACCGTGACCGCGTAGGCCAGGCCGTACGCGGCGGCGGC
>KL571587.1:8896-9518 GCA_000715855.1 Actinoplanes liguriensis | reverse complement strand
GGGCCGGTGAACACGCTGCTGTTCGCGTTGAAGTCGCAGGCGTGGGTCGCGGCCCATGCGGGGGACGTCCGGCTCGCGGTGGTCGCCGCCGAGGAGGCGCAGAAGCTCGCGCTCGAGATGAAGGACTTCGTCGGGGCGATCAGCGCGAAGCTCTGTCTCGGGCTGGCGGAGGCGTTGCGCGGCAACGACGCGGTGGCGCTGGCGCACGCCGACGAGTCGGAGCGGGCGCTGCACTCCGGTGGGCGGCATCCGTTCCTGTGCGTCATCACGACGGTCCGGGGTGTCGCGATGCTCGCGGCGGGCCGGCCGCTGGACGCGTTCGAGCAGCTCCGGCGGATTTTTGACGCCAGTGACGCGGCCTACCACCCGTACGTCAAATTGGTTGTTCTTGCGCATCTGGCCGAGGCGGCGAAACTCGCCGGCCAGCTCGCGGCGCTGGATCCGATCGTGTGGGAGCTGGAGGAGGTGGCGGAGCCGTGGCCGGTGCTCGCGGTCCACCTGCGGTTCGCGACGGCGTTGCTGGCCGCGGAGCCGGAGCCGGAGTTCCGGGACGCGCTCGCGACCGATCTCGACGGCTGGCCGTTCGAGCGGGCCCGCCTCCAGCTGGCGTTCGGTGAGGGGC
>KL571587.1:7354-8672 GCA_000715855.1 Actinoplanes liguriensis | reverse complement strand
GGCCGGTGCTGCGCGCGGCGCTGGAGACGCTGACCGGGCTCGGCGTGACGCCGTGGGCCGAGCGGGCCCGCCGGGAGTTGGCGGCGACGGGGGAGACGGTCCGGGCCGGGGAGGACCGGACCGGGCAGTTGACCGCGCAGGAGCTGCAGATCGCGCAACTGGCGGCGGCCGGGCTGAGCAATCAGGAGATCGCCCGGCAGCTCTACATCTCGCCGCGAACGGTTACGACGCATCTGTACCGGATCTACCCCAAAATCGGCGTACGTTCTCGCAGCGCCCTGGCCGACGCCCTGCGTGACGCGTAGGCGGGGAAGATCCGGATGCTGGTCGGCCGCACGGAACAGCTGGACCTGATCACGGCGGCGCTGGACCGTGCCGTGGGGGAGGCCGGCACCGTGCTGGTGCTGCGCGGGACGGCCGGCATGGGCAAGAGCGCGCTGCTGGACACGGCCGGTGACCTGGCCCGCGACCGGGGTGTGCGAGTGCTCTCGGTGACCGGCGTGCAGGCCGAGACCCGCGTGCCGTTCGCCGCGCTGCGGCAACTGTTGGACTCGCCGATCGGGGAGGTCGAGCCGTACATCGCCGGGCTCGCTGCCCTGGAGTCGCTGAGCGCGGCCGGGGAGAACGGCCCGATCTGCCTGATCGTCGACGACGCGCAGTGGATCGACCGGCAGAGCTGGGAGGCGCTGGCGTTCCTGGGCCGCCGGTTGCACGACGAGCCGCTGTTCCTGCTGATGGCTGTCCGTGAGGGCGACCTGGCCGCGGGCCGGCTGGCCGGGGCGGGCCTGGCCGAGGCGCCGATCGGCCCGCTGACCGGGGACGAGCCGGAGTTGCTGCTCGACCGGGTCGCCCCGGACCTGTCGCCGGCCCTGCGCCGCCGGGTGCTGGCGGAGGCGGGCGGCAATCCGCTGGGCCTGATCGAGCTGGCCGCCACCGCCGGGCAGCATGCCGGGACGGGGTCGCTGCCGCTGACCGCGCGGCTCGAGCAGACGTACGCCGCGGTCGTCGCCGGTTTGCCGCCGTGCACCCGGTCGCTGGTGCTGGTGGCGGCGATCGACGACGGTGACCTGGTGGAGGAGGTGCTGGCCGCCGGGGCTGAGCTGACCGGGGGACCGGTCGCGCTCGACGTCCTGCATCCGGCGCTCACGGCGGGCCTGCTCAGCACCGACTGGGTGAGCGTTCGGTTCCGGCATCCGCTGATCCGTTCCGCGGTGCGGCAGACCGCGAGCGCGGCGGATCGGCTCGCCGCGCACGCCGCGCTGGCGCGGGTCCTGCCCGCCGGCGGTGACCGCGCGATCTGGCACCTGTCTCTTATACA
>KL571587.1:6700-7217 GCA_000715855.1 Actinoplanes liguriensis | reverse complement strand
ATGTGTATAAGAGACAGACGCTCGCCCGGCGGCTGGCGGACCTGGCCGCGCGCGTCGGCCGCACCGGCGCGACCGACACGGCTCTCGCCGCGTGGACGCGGGCCGCCGAGCTCACCGGCGACCCGCGGGCCCGGGTGGACTTCCTGATGCGGGCGGCGACCCTGGGGCACGACGAGGGCCTGCTGCGCCGCCTCGGTGAGCTGGACCTGGACGAGACCCAGCAGGCGTGGCTCCGGTGGAGGCGCGAGCCGACGCGGGCCCGGCTGATCGAGGTGGTGGAGCGCGCCGCCGGTCAGGTCGACGACGAGCTGGCCCTGGACCTGCTGACCACGGCCGCGGCGCGCGACTGGTGGGCGCCCCCGCCACCGGAGCGGCGGGCGGAGATGCTCGCCCTGGTCGAGCGGCTGGCCGTCGCACCGGACGACACCCGGCTGATCAAAGTGCTCGGCCTCGTCGCGCCCCTGGAACGGGCCGCGCTGGTGGTGGGCCGTCTCGCGGACCGGGCGCAGGCGCCGCT
>KL571587.1:6019-6529 GCA_000715855.1 Actinoplanes liguriensis | reverse complement strand
GCGCCGCCGATCCACCCGGACCGGTTGAACGACCTGGTGGAGGCCGCCGCGGCGGTCGGTCATCTCCCGATGGCCGGGCTGCTGGCGGAGGACGCGGTGGCCGGCTCCCGCCTCAACGGGCACGTCGGCACGCTGTCGTCGGCGTTGCGGAACCAGGCGTGGGCGGCGGCCCACGCGGGGCAGGTGCGGCTCGCCGTCGTCGCAGGGGAGGAGGCGCAGAGCCTGTCGCGAGAGGCCGGTGACACGGACGGGACGGCCATCGCGACGCTCTGCGTCGGTCTTGCCGAGGCGCTGCGGGGCAACCCCGACGCGGCGGATCGGCTGGTGCGCTCCGACGACGGGGCTGCGCTCGAGTCGATGATCACGCTGGTGCGGGGCGTCGGGATGCTGGCGTCCGGGCGGCCCGGGGACGCGTTCGAGCGGTTGCAACGGGTCTTCGAGGAGCACCCGTACGTCCGGCTCCTGGCCCTGGCCCATCTTGCCGAGGCGGCCCATCTCGCCGAGCGGCTG
>KL571587.1:3693-5768 GCA_000715855.1 Actinoplanes liguriensis | reverse complement strand
AGCCGCTCCTGCGCGCGGCGCTGGAGACGCTGACCGCCCTCGGCGTGACGCCCTGGGCCGAGCGGGCCCGCCGCGAGCTGCGGGCGACCGGCGAGACCGTGCGCGCCGCCGAGGACCGGACCGGCCGGCTGACCGCGCAGGAGTTGCAGATCGCCCAGCTGGCGGCGCGCGGGCTGAGCAATCAGGAGATCGCGCGCCGGCTCTACGTGTCCCCGCGGACGGTCAGCACGCATCTCTACCGGATCTACCCGAAGGTCGGCGTGCGGTCCCGCAGCGGTCTGGCCGGCGCGCTGAGCGGCTCATAGGCTGGTCGTGAGCCCGCCGTCGATCAGCACGTCGGTGCCGGTGACGTTGCCGACGAGACCGCTCGCGAGCAGCAGCGTCAGGTCGGCGATCTCGTGCGGCCGGGTGAAACGCCCGGTCGCGGAGCCGCTCACCGCGCCCTTGGCGACCTGCTCCGGGGTGAGGTTGTTCGCGCCGCCGACCGTTTCGGCGACCCCACCGGCGCCGAGCCACAGGTCGGTCTCGACCGGGCCGGGACTGATCGTGTTGACCCGGATCCCGTGCGGGCCGACCTCTTTGGACAGCGCTTTCGAGAAGTTGAGCAGGGCCGCCTTGCTCGCGCTGTAGTCGATCACCAGCGGGTCGGGCAGGGTCGCGTTCACCGAGCAGATCGTCACGACGGAACCGCCGTTGCCGAGCATTTTCGGCAGGGCCGCGCGAGTGACACGTACGGCGGAAAGGAAGTTGATGTTGAGGGTTTGCTGCCATTCCTCGTCGGTGACCGAAGCGAATCCGCCCAGCCGTGGATGAACGCCGCCGACGTTGTTGACCAGCACGTCCAGTCGGCCGCCGAGCAGCGAGTCCGCCGTTTCGATCAGCGTTGCCGCGCCTTCCGCGGTGGCCAGGTCGACATTCACCGGATGGACGCCGTCAATGGCGGCGAGCTCGGCGGTGGTGGTGCGGGCCCCGGCCACCACGGTGGCGCCCTGCTCGGCGAAAGCGCGCACGATCGCCAATCCGATGCCGCGGCTCGCGCCGGTGACGACGATCGCTTTTCCGGACAATTGAAGATCCAAGGCAATGCCCTTTCCCGTACGCGGGAACGCCGCGACCCATGATGTGATCGCGGCGTCCGTCGCGGTCTCGTGCCGGTTACTTCAGGAAGGTGAGCAGCCGCTGGGTCATTTCCTGCGGGTGCTCCTCGTAGATCCAGTGCCCGGAGCCCTTGATCACCGCGCCGGTGACGTTCACCGCGTACTGATGAACCTGGGTCTCGATGTTCGCCCCGAGACTCCCGTCGGCGCCGATCGCGAGGACGGGCATCCGCAGCGGGGTCTTGATGTTGGTCTCGTTGTCCTTGACGTCCTTCGGGAACGCGCGGAACCACTCGTAGCTGGCCCGCAGGTGCGCGTCGTCCTTCAGGTACTTCGCGAAGACCTTGACGTCGGCCGGGGGGATGGCGCCCTTGACGTCCATGAGCTGGTCGGTGAACAACTGCACCCACAGCTCCTCGCGGCCGTCGACCATCTGCTCCGGCAGGCCGTTGGTGAGGGAGAAGAAGCCGAAGTTCCACACGCCGCGGCCGACCTTGGGCAGCGCCGGGAACGAGTAGATCGAATCGTCCGGGATCGGTGCCTCGCTCAGCACGAGCTTCTTGACCTCGGTCGGGTTCGCGGCGGCGTAGGCGTAGGTGACCATCGTGCCGATGTCGTGCCCGACGAGCCGGATGTCCCTGTTCAGACCGATCTTGACGAGCAGCCCGTGGATGTCCGCGGCCATCGTCTCCTTGTCGTAGCCGCCCGCCGGGGCGTCGCTCTTGCCCGCGCCACGCAGGTCCGGCGCGATCACCGTGTAGTGCCGGGCGAGCTCGGGCATGATGTCGTGCCACTCGTACCACGTCTGCGGGTAACCGTGCACCAGCACCAGCGTGGGGCCGTGACCGCCGCGGACGTAGTTGATGCCGACCTGGCCCACGCGGACCTTCTGCTCGGTGAAGCCGGCCGGGATCCGCTCGCCGGCGGTCACCTGGATGTGCGCGGTCGCGGCGTGCGGGACCAGCAGGGCCGTGGCGG
>KL571587.1:2227-3435 GCA_000715855.1 Actinoplanes liguriensis | reverse complement strand
CACCGGCGTACGGGACGGAAGTTTTTCACAGGTTTTGCTCCTTCAGCCAGGTCAGGGTGGTCTCGGCGACCTCGCGCCACCCCGAGTCGATGGTCAGCGAGTGCGCCTTGGCGGGGAAGTCGACGATGTCGGTCACCGCGTGCGAGTGGCGGTACTGCTTGAGGGTGGCGCGCACGATCGTCTCCGGCACCGTGTGGTCCTTCCCGCCGGCCATCAGCAGCAGCGGACCGCGCGACTCGTTGCCGGTCTCCACCCTGGCCGGCGAGTGCGGGTTGAAGTTCGCGGCCGCGGCCTCGAACAGCGGCTTGCCCGGGGCCGGAATCGACCAGCGGTCGAACAGCTCGCGCGACTCCTGTTCGGAGACCGCGTTGCCGAACGCGTAACGGAACTGCTCGGGCGTCAGCGAGACCGCCCGGCCGGCGTTCGCCGGGTTGCTGAGCACCGGGAAACCCGAGCGCAGCGTGGACAGCGGCAGCGGCAGAACGCCCTTGATCTGCGCCGCGTCGATGGCGACCGCGGCGGCCGCGAGGTCCAGGCCGAGCAGCTTCTGGGCGATCATGCCGCCGAACGAGTGACCGATCACGATCGGCTTGGTGTCCAGCGTGCCGATGATCTTCGAGTAGTGCTCGACGACGTCGTCGATGCCGTGACCGGCCAGGGCCTCCGGGTTGGCGCGGGTCTCCTCGACGGTGTCCGCGTCACCCGGCCAGCCGGGCGCCCAGGCGCGGTAGCCACGCTCGGTGAACAAGTCGGCCCACGGCTGCCACGACGAGGCGTGCAGCCAGAGGCCATGGATGAAGATGACGGGTAGGGTCACAGTGGCAGAGCCTCCGAGGTCGATGCGAGTTCACTGATCGACGACGCTAGGCGCGGCCCTGTGGGCAAAGTGTGCGCGAGATGTTGACGGGCGTAGAACCGCAGCAGCTCGTGCGTGCGGAACCGCCCCGGGCGGTACTCGGCGAGCAGCCCGGCCGCGGTCAGCTCGGCCAGCGCCGTCCGATCCCGCGGCTCGGGCACGCCGTGGCACAGCCGCGCGAAAGCCCGCACCGCGTGCTCACTCAACGAGCTCAACGACAGATCAAACGATGTGCGTACGTCGTTGGCCAGCCCCGGCGCCGACAACGCGTCCAGCCGCCCGGCCCCGCGCAGCTCGGCCGCGAGCACCCGCAGCGGCGCCGCCGGATTGTGCTGCACCTGTCTCTTATACA
>KL571587.1:1747-2038 GCA_000715855.1 Actinoplanes liguriensis | reverse complement strand
GTGACGATCACCAGGCAGCCGCTGCCACCGGGCATCAGCGGACGGACCTGCTCGCCGTCGCGGGCGTTGTCGAGCAGCACCAGCATGCGGCGCCCGGCCAGCAGCGTGCGGTAGAGCGCGGCCCGCGCGTCCACCCCGTCGGGCACGTCGTCGCGGTGCACGCCCAGCGCGCCGAGCAGCGTCGCGAGCGCCTCGCCGGGCGTCAACGGGCCGCGGCCCCGGTCGAAGCCGTGCAGGTCCAGGTGGAGTTGACCGTCGCGGAAGCGGGAAGCGACCCGATGTGCCCAGTGG
>KL571587.1:1303-1460 GCA_000715855.1 Actinoplanes liguriensis | reverse complement strand
GGCAGGCCGGTGATCGCCACCGGGCCGGTGACCTCGCCGAGCGCGTCCAGCCGGGCGAGGTCGTCGTCGCGTCCGGTGAAGACGGTCAGGGCGGCGGGCAGCTGCGCCGGGGTCCGCGCGACCGGAGCCGCTCGCAGCACGGCGTCGCGAGCGGCGG
>KL571587.1:0-1055 GCA_000715855.1 Actinoplanes liguriensis | reverse complement strand
ATGCCCAGCTCCTCGCCGAGCCGCTGCCGCAGCCGGTCGAAGGTGGCCAGCGCGCCGGCCTGGTGACCGGTGGCCGCCCACAACCGGATCAGCCGGGCGTGCAGGGCCTCGTCGAACGGTGCGCGCTCGGCGGCGCGCTGCACCGCGCCGCGCAGCCGGGCATGCAGGGTCTCGTCGAACGGCGCGCGCTGCACCGCGCCGCGCAGCCGGTCGGTGTCGCCCGTTGCCAGCGCGACGTCGGCGGCCTCCCGGGCGACCGCGGTCAGCTCCTGCTCCAGCATGGTGAAGACGGCGTCGTTGCGAGCAGCCGGGTCGATGCCGTCGGCGACCGTGCCCTGCCACAGGGTCAGCGCCTCCAGGAACAGGCGCGGCCCGGTGTCCCGGCGGGCCCGGTCGACCAGGTCACGGAAGCGAAGCAGGTCCAGGCTCTCCGGGTCGACGGCGAGCCGGTAACCGCCGGCCGAACGGACCAGCCAGCTCCCCGGATCCCGCACCGGCAGACCGGGTTCGATCAGCCGGCGCAGGAGGCCCACGTTGCGGTGGACCGCGTTCACCGCGGTGTGCGGCGGGTCGGCGCCCCACATCGCGTCGACGATGTTCGCGAGGCTCATCACCTCGCCGCCGTGCGCCAGGAGCAGGGCGAGCAGCGTACGCGACTGCGGGGAACCGAGGTTGATCTCCTGGTCACCGCGCCAGGCACGAACCGGGCCCAGCACGGTGAACCGGACATCCTGATGGGACATTTGCACGAATCCGACGCTAGGTGCGGGCGGGGCGGGCTCGCGTACGTAGTTTTACTGACTCAGCTCGCCGGCTTTCAGTTCGCCGGCTTTCAGATCGCCGGCTTTCAGTTCGCCGGCGGGATGTTGTGGTTGATCCGGAACACGTTCCTCGGGTCGAAGCGCCACTTGATCTCCTGCAGGCGCGGGTAGGACTCCTCGGACCAGGCCAGCACGGCGGTCTCCGGTGCGGCGTCGCCGGCGAACATGAAGTTCAGATACCGCCGGCCGGTCGACCACGGCGCCAGCGCGTCGATCAGCCGCTGCTCGTAGCCG
>JNYN01004698.1 GCA_000715855.1 Actinoplanes liguriensis | reverse complement strand
CGCCCACGCCGCGTGCCGCGCCCACGCCGCGTGCGCCCACGCCGCGCGGCCCCCTCGCGCCCGCGACTCGTGCCCGCGCCGTGTCCCCGCGCCGACTCGCGCCCGCCTGTGCCGCGCGGCCCTTCGCGCCCGACTCGCGCCCACGCTCGCCCACGCCGCGCGCCCCACAGCCTGCGTTCCGCGCCCGTGCCTCACGGCCGGTCGCTCGCGGACTGCCTGTGTCTGCATGCTCACGGCTCGGTGTCGGCTTGCGGCTCGCATCGGGGCGGCGAATATCGCGGTTTCACCTCGCCGGGGGCGCCGTGGTTGCAACGCTCGTCGCATCCGATGTGAACGGGGATTCGAAATGCGAATGGTGATTAACTTGATCGTGGCGGCGGCAGCGGTGACGGTCGCGTCGCCGGCGCTGGCGGCCTCGGCCGTGCCCGGGCCGCACTACACGCCGGGCACGATCTACTTCAACAAGACGGAGACCGCCGAGCTTACGTACCCGGCCGGCCTCGCCGCGGTGCGAGCGGTCACCGCCGCGCCGTTCGGGGACATCGTCACCCGCCACGCGACGGAGATCATGGTGCAGGCCGGCTCCGCGAACATGGTCGGCCAATGCGTGAAGATCACGTCCGCCGGCGCGATCGGCACCTACGGCGGCAACGACGGCGACGGCTATTGCCAGTGACGCCCGATGCGGCCGGGTCGCGACGCCTCGGCTCGTGGCGCATTGCTACCACGCAGCCGAACGCGAAGCTGCGCCCGCTCAGTTGGAGCCGCGGATGCCAGGGCAGCAGGCCGGTAGGCGTGATAGGGCGGCAGGCGGTGGCAGGCCGGGATCGGGGCGGCGCTGGAGCATGGTTGCGGCCTTCTCTCGGCGAAGCTGCGCCCGATCAGTTGGAACCGCGGGCGGCAGGCCAGCAGGCGGCGGCAGGCCAGCAGACGGTGGCAGGCCGGAGTCGGGGCGGTGCTGGAGCATGGTTGCGGCCTTCTCTCAGCTGGAGCCGCGGATGGTGAGGGTGGTCGGCAGGCGGGCGGGTGGTGGCAGGGCGGGGTCGAGCAGGTGGCGGATCGCCGACGCGGCCTCCTCCTCGACCGGCATGAAGATGGAGGACAGGTCGGCGGCCTCGGCCAGGGCGCTGCCGTCGAACCCGACGACGGCCACGTCGTCCGGCACGCGGCGGCCGGCCTCGCGCAGCGCCTGGAGCACGCCCATCGCGGAGACGTCGCAGGCCGCGAAGATCGCGTCGAGGTGCGGCTCGCGGGTGAGGAGCTCCTTCGCGACCGTGTACGCGGTGGCCCGGGTGAAGTCGCCGTGCGCGGACACCACGGTCAGCCCGGCGCCGGCCATCATGCGAAGGAAGCCGTTCTTGCGTTCGCGGGCGCACGGGGTGTCCGGCCCGAACACCGCGCCGACCCGCCGCCGCCCGGTCGTCACCAGGTGAACCGCGGCCTGGTGGCCGCCGCCGTGGTTGTCCGGCGCGACGAACGGCACGCCGGGCGCTGACTCGCCGAGTGCGATCGTGCGGCCGCGCCGGGCGTACGCCGCACCGGGAACGGGCGGCATGTTAATCAGGATTCGGCCGAAGGGTGGATCTTCATCGGTCGTCGGCGGGGCCGGGACCAGCTTCAACTCCAGCGCGACGTCCTGCCCGGCGAGCGCCCGGGTCGCACCGGTGAGCACCCGGCCGTAGAACGGCTTGGCGCTGAACGCCTGCGGATCCGGGTCCACGATCAGGATCTCGACGCGTTCCCGCTCACCCGCGCTGGCCCGCCCGGTCGCCAGCGCGCGGGCCACCCCGTGCGGCTGGAACCCGAGCCGTTCCGCGACGTCCCGCACCCGCTGCCGGACCTCCGGCGCCACCCCGTAACCGCCGTTGATCGCCCGCGACGCCTGTGCCCGGGACACCCCGGCCACCCGCGCCACATCGGCCAGCTTGGCACGTCGATCTTCCATGGACGAACGATAACCGACGATGGGAGCGTTGCCATGGCACTGGAGCGCCGCTGACGCCGTACCGCGGGAATGGCCGGGCCTGAACCGGAAGCGACCTGGACGAAGAAGCGGAGCTGAAGTGGCGGGCCGGCCGGAGCGTGCC
>KL571586.1:3973-4175 GCA_000715855.1 Actinoplanes liguriensis | reverse complement strand
GACTGTGGTTATGCGCGCCCGATAACCACGGTGGGGACCAGCCCAGGGTGCGGGGCGCGCGTCGCGGGCTGGGGCGGCGGGGTTCAGGGCTCATTTTGGGCTCGATGACGACCGTGAACGCCAGCCGAGTGCCGTGACCCGCGCTGGAGCCCGGCCCGGAGCGGGGCTCGCGGGGGTCCTTTTGAGCGTGACCACCCACGGA
>KL571586.1:3092-3707 GCA_000715855.1 Actinoplanes liguriensis | reverse complement strand
GGACCACAGCGGACGTAGGACATGAAGATCTTGAAGTTGATCTTCATGGGTTGATCAGGCGAGCAGCTCCAACTCGGCCTTCAGGTTGGCCTGGGCCTTCGACTCCCACGCGTCGCGGATCGGGGCGAGGCGGTAGATCGAGGGCAGTTTGAGCAGCTCGGTCAGGACCCGGGAGCGGCCGGCGCGGAAGTCGCTGTCGGGCACGTGCGCGTACTCGCGGCGGATCGCGGCCGCGTAGCGGGCGTAGCGCTCCTCGTCGGCGGCGAGGATGGCCAGGTCGGCGTCGCAGAGGAGCTCGCCGTCCGGGTCGTCGTCCTCGGTCGCGTGGCCCGCGGTCAGGCCGACCAGCCGGGCGACGTCGGCCGCGATCTCGTCCGGCATGCCGAGCGTGACCAGCAGGCCCTGCGCGAACTCGGCGCTGTCCCGCTCGTTCGCGTCGCCCAGCGCCCGCGGGTCGTAGACCGCGTCGTGCATCCAGGCGGCGAGCCGCACCCGGTCCGGGTGGGGCGCGAGGCCGGCGAACTGGTCGACGACCTCCAGCACCGCGGAGAGGTGAGTCACGTCGTGATAGTGACGTTGCGGCTCAGTCCAGCGGCTGTCTCTTATACACATCTC
>KL571586.1:2271-2858 GCA_000715855.1 Actinoplanes liguriensis | reverse complement strand
GGCGCCGGCGCCGCGCGCCGCCGCTCGGAACTGGTCGGGCAAAGATGTCACAGTGGTCATCCTGGCACGGAGGTTGCACGCATGATCGGCGTCGCGAAGGATCGGATCGACGCGGCGGCGAAGCGCGCCCGCGCCGGCCTGATGCTCGCCGTGCAGGCGGGGCTGGCCGCGGGCCTCGCGTGGTATGTGGCGCACGACCTGATCGGCCGCCCGGCGCCGTTCTTCGCCCCGATCGCCGCGGTGATCACCCTGGCGTCGTCGGTCGGGCAGCGCATGCGGCGCACCGCCGAGCTGGTCGCCGGGGTCGCCGTCGGCATCGGGCTCGGCGACGGGATCATCCTGCTGATCGGCACCGGACCGATTCAGATCGGCCTGATCGTGCTCTTCGCCGTGCTGGTCGCGACCGCGGTCGGCGGTGGCTCGCCGCTGATCGTGCAGTCGGCGTCCTCGGCGGTGCTGGTCGCGACGCTGACCGTGCAGACCGGGCATCCGTGGACGAGGTTCTTCGACGCGCTGGTCGGCGGCGGGATCGGCCTGGCGGTGATGACCGTGCTGCTGCCGATCAACCCGCTGAGCGTGGTGCGGCG
>KL571586.1:0-2091 GCA_000715855.1 Actinoplanes liguriensis | reverse complement strand
CCGATCAACCCGCTGAGCGTGGTGCGGCGGGCCGCGGATCCGGCGCTGCGGGCGTTCACCGCGGGGTTGCACGAGGCGGCGCTGGGGCTGTCCGAGGGTGATCCCGACGTCATCCAGGCCGCGCTGACCAGGTTGCGGTCCGCGGAGGGGACGTTCGCCAATTTCCGTACGGCGATCGACGCCGCCCGGGAGAACGTGGCGTTCGCCCCCGCGCGCTGGCGGAACCGGGGCGCGCTCGCGCAGTACGTGGAGGGCGCGCCCCAGCTCACGTACGCGCTGCGCAACGTCCGCGTGATGATCCGTCGCGCGCAGACCGCCCTGAACGACCGGGAGCGGGTCCCCGAGGTGCTCCCGGCGTCGGTGCGGCACCTGGGTGACGCCGTTGACCTGCTCCGGCAGGAGTGGGCGCGCGGCGTCGAGCCGGTGGCGACGAGGGAGCGGGCGTTGCGGGCGGCGTCCGAGTCCGGGCGGGCCTACGACACCGGCGTGGGGTATTCGGGCGGTGTCGTGGTGGCCCAGATCCGTACCTCGGTGGCCGACCTGTTGCGCGCGACCGGGGTGGAGTATGCCGAGGCCACCCGCCAGGTGCGGGACGCCGTGGGCTGGCGCGGGCGGCCGCACGGCGCACGGAACCGGGCGGCGCGCTCCCGGCCGTCGCCGCCCGTGCCACCGGTCGAGCCGATCTGAGGCGCTCCTGGGGCACGCCTGCCGGGCGGGTGGTGACTACGCTGGCGGGCATGGCCGACGTTCCGCCGACCGGGTCACCCGATCCGGTCTCCCAGCCCTCCTCGCCGCCCTCGTACCCGGAGGCCGTTGAGGTCGCGCCGGATGCGGTGCCCCCGTTCCCCACCGAGCTGGTGCAGACGGTCGCCCCGATCCCGGGCCGCCGCTCCGGCTGGCGCCGCTGGCTCCCGGTCACCGGTGTGATCGTGCTGATCGCCACGGCCGCGATCGGCATGCTGATCTTCCTGGGCTACAACATCGGGCTGGCCGGCCTGGCGATCGGCCTGACCGCGGCGATCCTCCCGGTCCCGCTGCTGGCCAGCGCGTTCGCCTGGCTGGACCGCTACGAGCCGGAGCCGGTGAAGTACCTGATCTTCTGCTTCGCCTGGGGCGCCGCCGTGGCGACCGCGGTGGCGCTCGCCGTGAACACCGGGGCGGCCTGGCTGTTCGACAAGATCGGCCTGCCGGACGCGCTGGTCGCTGTCCTGATCGCACCGCTGATCGAGGAGTCGATGAAGGCGGCCGGCCCGATCCTGCTCTTCTGGCGGCGTCGCGCGGAGTGGTCCGGGATCACCGACGGCATCGTCTACTGCGGGCTCTCCGCGCTCGGCTTCGCCATGGTGGAGAACGTGCTCTACCTGGGCGGTCACGGCTACGCCGCGGGCGCCGAGCAGTACGGGCCGGCCACCGGCCTGACCAACGTCTTCCTGATCTTCATCGTGCGGATCCTGTTCACCGGCTTCGCGCACCCGCTCTTCACCTCGATGACCGGCATCGGCCTGGGCCTCGCGGCGCGGACGGCGGACCGCAACGTGCGCTGGCTCGCCCCGATCGGCGGCCTGCTGCTCGCGATGATCCTGCACGGCACGTTCAACCTGCTGCCGACGCTCTCCGCCGCGACCGGGCAATCCCTGATCATGCTGTACGGCTATCTCGGCTTCATGGTCCCGTTCTTCTTCGCGGTGGTCGGCTTCGCCATCGCGCTGCGGAGCTGGGAGGGCCGGCTCACCGAGCGGGTGCTGCACCACTACGTGCACACCGGCTGGTTCGCGCCGCCCGAGGTGGCCGCGCTGGGCAGCCTGGGCCGGCGGCACTCGGCCCGGCAGTGGGCGAAGCGGGTGGCCGGTCCGCCCGGTGGCAAGGCGATGAAGAGCTTCCAGTTCGCCGCGACCCGGCTGGCGATCCTGCGGGACGGGATGCAGCGCGGCCTGGCCGGTGACCCGCGGGAGATGATGAAGGCGACGGTCGAGGAGCGTGAGCTGCTCGGCGCGATCACCGGTTACCGGTCGGTCTTCGCCGGGCGCGACCCGCAGACCCCGCCGGCCTGGTGCTGTCTCTTATACACATCTCTGAGCGGGCTGGCAAGGC
>KL571585.1:1836-3934 GCA_000715855.1 Actinoplanes liguriensis | reverse complement strand
GGGCAACGGCTGGGGCTGGGGCTCGCCGCGGGTGCTCGGCTCGCTGGCCGCCGCGGTCGTCGTGCTGGCCGGGTTCGTCCTGTTCGAGCGCCGGGTCACGCACCCGCTGGTCAGCACCCGGATGCTCGGTCACCGCCCGATCGTGGTCGCGAACGCGGCCGGCCTGTTCCTCGGTTTCGCGATGTTCGCCGTGTTCCTCTCCGTCTCCGCGTTCGTGCAGACGCCGTCCGCGCTCGCCGGTTACGGCTTCGGCGCCTCGGTCCTCGCCGCCAGCCTGGTCTACCCTGGTCTACCTGCTGCCGGGCACGGCCGGCGGCGTGATCACCGCCCCGATCGGCGGCCGGCTCGTCGCCCGCTTCGGCGCGAAGGCGACGCTGGTCATCGCCGCGGTGCTGGCCGGCGCCGGCTTCACGATGCTCGCGGTGCTGCACGCGGCCACCTGGGAGGTCATCGTCGGCGCGATGATCGTCAACACCGCGGTCACCTTCGGCTATGCGGCGCTGCCGGCCCTGCTCATCGCCCACGTCGAGCCCGCCGACACCGGGATCGCCAACAGCGTGAACTCGATCGCCCGCTCGGTCGGCATGTCCCTGGGCACCGCGTTCGTGGTGACGATGATGACCCGCAACGCGCTTCCCGGCCCGGTCCCGCTGCCGCGCGAGGCACAGTACGTGACCGTCTTCCTGGTCGGCGCCGGCCTGGCCGCGATCGCCGCCGCCGTGGTGGCTTGGGCTCTGCCCCGGGCCCGCCCGGTCCATCTCACCGTCGCCGAGGTCGAGGCCGACGACGTGCTCGGCGCGGCCGGCCTCGAGGTGCCCGCCACCCGCTGAGGGCGGCACCCCAAAACCGATCAAAGGCCAATTTCCGCCGTACGTCGTCGCGTCGCCCTTCGGATGATCGACGCCGAGCCCCGCGGGCAGCGCGGCCGGCGTCGCTCAACCGGCGCGCACCGAGCCACCACCCGCGAGAGCGACATCACAACGCCGGCGCAGAACGACCGTTGGCCGCCTTTGCGCAGCTCGCGAGCCTGACATTCAGGTACTTCTCAGGTTTCTCCCCCGCAACTTGGTGCCTCACCGCACAGAGTGTCGCGAACGCACTCCTTGCGTTCATATCACCCAGTGCGGATGAGGAGTCTGATGACAGCCCGCCCTGTATCCACCCCCGAAGCCGTCGCCGCGCCATCGGGCCAGGCGCCACAGGTGGAGATCTTCATCCCGGTCCACAACGAGGAGCGGGCGCTGCCCGGCAGCATCCGCACGCTGCACCAGCGTCTGCGGGACGAGCTGCCGTTCCCGTGGCGGATCACCATCGTGGACAACGCGAGCACCGACCTGACCCGGGAGACGGCCGAGGCTCTCGCGGCCGAGCTGCCGCACGTGGGGGTCGTGCACCTGGACCGCAAGGGCCGCGGCCTGGCGCTGCGCACGGCGTGGGCGGCGAGCCGGGCGGAGGTCGTGGCCTACATGGACGTCGACCTCTCGACCGGTCTCGACGGGCTGCTGCCGCTGGTCGCGCCGCTGGTCACCGGGCATTCCGACCTGGCCATCGGCAGCCGGCTGGCGCCCGGCTCGCGGACGGTGCGCGGCCCGCGGCGGGAGTTCATCTCGCGCTGCTACAACGCGATCATCCGGATCACGCACGGCGCCCGGTTCAGCGACGCGCAGTGCGGTTTCAAGGCCGCCCGGACCGAGGTGCTGCGGCCGCTGCTGGCCAAGACGCAGGACGACGCCTGGTTCTTCGACACCGAGTTGCTGCTGCTGGCCGAGTACAACGGGCTGCGCATCCACGAGGTTCCGGTCGACTGGGTGGAGGACGTCGACACCCGGGTGCAGGTGGCCAGCACCGCGATCGATGACCTGCGCGGGCTGTGGCGGATGGCCCGGCTCAAGGCCGGCGGCCAGGCCCGGGTGGATCTGCCGGAGCGGCCCGCACCGGCCGCCGCTCACCCGGACGCGGTGCTGGCGCCGAACAGCGACCGGGCCCGGCTGCTGTGGGAGGTCGGCTGTTTCGTGGTGATCGGCGCGGCCTCGACGATCGGTCAGGCGGTGCTCTATTGGCTGTTGCGCTCGTGGTGGCCGCCGGCGCTGGCCAATCT
>KL571585.1:0-1645 GCA_000715855.1 Actinoplanes liguriensis | reverse complement strand
GACAGGTCGCGAACACCGAGGCCAGCCGCAGGTTGACCTTCCGCGGCTCAGGCACCAGCCGCGGCCGGGCGCACCTGGGCTCGGGCGCGCTGTTCCTGCTCGGCTATCTCGCCACCTCCGGCGCGGTGCTGCTGTTCACCCGGCTGGATCCCGGCGCGTCGGTGGTGGCCGAGACCGCGGTGCTGGTCGCCACGTCGCTGCTGGTGACGGTGGTTCGTTTCCTGGTCCTGCGCACGATCGTCTTCCGCAGGCGGTCCGCATGAGCTCCCTGAACGTGGAAGAAAGCGAACCGATGACAATCGAGGAACCCATCGTGGCGGCGCCGGACCGCCGGCTGCCGCGCGTCGCCCTCGTGGTGATCCTGCTCGCGGCGACCGGGCTGTACGCGTGGAGCCTGAGCTCGCTCGGCTGGGCCAATACCTACTACGCCGCCGCCGTGAAGTCGATGGGCCGCAGCTGGACCAACTTCCTGTTCGGCGCGTTCGACCCGGCCGGCGTGGTGACCGTCGACAAGCCGCCGGCGGCGCTCTGGCTCCAGGTGATCAGCACGAAGATCTTCGGGCTGCACGGCTGGGCGATGATCCTGCCCCAGGTGATCATGGGTGTGGCCACGGTGTTCCTGCTGCACCGCACGGTCCGCCGCTGGGCGGGCGAGATCGCCGGGCTGGTCGCGGCGCTGGTGTTCGCGCTGACCCCGATCACCGTGGCGATCACCCGCGACAACAACCCGGACACGCTGCTGATCCTGGCGCTGGTCGGCGCCGCGTACGCGCTGACCCGCGCGCTGCCCGACGGGTCGCTGGGCTGGCTGTGCGCCGCCGGACTCCTGATCGGGGTGGGCTTCCTGGCGAAGATGCTCGCCGCGTGGATGGTCATCCCGGCGTTCGCGCTGGCCTGGCTGATCGGTGCGAGCGGCTCGTGGTGGTCGCGGATCGGGAAGCTGCTGGCGGCCGGGGGCGTGCTGCTCGTGACGTCGCTGTGGTGGGTCGCGCTGGTCGCGGTCTGGCCCGGGGACCGGCCGTACATCGGTGGCAGCACCGACGGCGGCGCCTGGGACCTGATCATCGGCTACAACGGCCTGGGCCGCGTCTTCGGCCAGGGTGCGGGATCCGGTGGTGGCGGCGGTGGTTTCAGCATCTCGTTCGGGGGTGCGGCCGGCGCGGGGCGGCTCTTCAACGACCAGGTCGCCGGTCAGATCAGCTGGCTGCTGCCGGTCGCCGCGAGCGCGCTGGTGCTGGCGGTGGTCACCGCCGTACTGCGAAATCGGGGTCTGGTGTCCCTGCCCGCCTCGGGCTGGCTGCTCTGGGGTGGCTGGCTGCTGGTCTGCGGTGCGGTCTTCTCGCTGCAGGAGGGCATCTTCCACCCGTACTACACGGCACAGCTCGCACCGGCGGTCGCGGCGCTGACCGGTGGTCTCGCGGCGGGGCTGATCGCGGCGTACCGGGCCGGCGCCCGCTGGATCGCGGCGTGGGTCGCCGTCACCGTCGCGGGCACGGCGGCTTGGGGATACGTCGTGGTCGCCCGCGACACGTCGTGGAACGGCTGGCTGCGCTGGGCTTTGCTGGGCCTCGCGGTCGTCACCGTGCTGCTGCTGGCCGCCGCGCTGCTGCGGCCCCCGCTGCGGTGGGCCTGTCTCTTATACACA
>KL571584.1:6377-7512 GCA_000715855.1 Actinoplanes liguriensis | reverse complement strand
GCCACCACTACGACGTCGGCAACGACTTCTACCAGCTCGTCCTCGGCGAGAGCATGGTCTACTCGTGCGCCTACTGGACGTCGGACGAGCCCGGCTACGGCCTGGCCGACGCCCAGCGCGACAAGCTCGACCTGATCTGCCGCAAGCTGGACCTGCGACCCGGCATGCGGCTGCTCGACGTCGGGTGCGGCTGGGGCAGCCTGGCGATCCACGCCGCCCGGGAGTACGGGGTGCAGGTCCTCGGCATCACGCTCTCCACCGAGCAGGCCGAGTTCGCCCGCAAGCAGGTCGCCGCGGCCGGGCTCAGCCACCAGGTGGAGATCCGGATCCAGGACTATCGCGACCTCGACGACGGGCCGTTCGACGCGATCTCCAGCGTCGGCATGGCCGAGCACGTCGGCACCGGCCCGTACCGGGAGTATGCGGGGATCCTGCACCGCCAGCTCAAGCCGGGCGGGCGACTGCTCAACCACCAGATCTCGGCACTGCACCCGGCCACCAAGGGCGACACCGAGCAGCGCAGTTTCATCGACGCGTACGTCTTCCCGGACGGCGAGCTGGCCCCGGTCGGCACCACCGTCACGCTGCTGGAGGACGCCGGCTTCGAGGTGCGCGACGTGCACGCGTTGCGCGAGCACTACGGGCGCACGCTGCGCGCCTGGGTGACGAACCTGGAGTCGGAGTGGGCCGCCGCGGTGCGACTGACCAGTCCCGGCCGGGCCCGGGTGTGGCGGCTCTACATGGCGGCGTCGGCGCTCGGCTTCGAGCAGGCGCGGATCGGGATCAACCAGGTGCTCGCGGTGAAAACGCACCGGGACGGCACCAGCGACATGCCCGCGACCAGGGAGTCCTTCCTCAGCTGAGAGACCGGGGAGGCCATGTGTACGATCGTACACATGACCTCCCCGGACGACTCGCGCACGATGCGCGAGCGGATGCTGGCCGGCGACCTCTACCGCGGCGCCGACCCCGAGCTCGAAGCCGAGATGCGCCAGGCCATGGTGCTGACCAAGGCGTTCAACGACAGCGACCCGCGCGACCCGGAGGCCCGTCGCAAGGTGCTGACCGAGCTGCTCGGCTCGATCGGCGACGAGGTCGAGATCCGGCCGCCGCTGCACGTCGACTACGGCAGGCA
>KL571584.1:4044-6150 GCA_000715855.1 Actinoplanes liguriensis | reverse complement strand
CGTCGACTACGGCAGCCACCTGCACGTCGGTGACCGGGTCTTCGTCAACTTCGGGCTGACGGCCCTCGACGTGGCAGAGATCCGCATCGGTGACGACGTGCTGATCGGGCCGAACGTGCAGCTGCTGACCCCCACCCACCCGATCGACCTGGAGCCGCGCCGCGCCAAGTGGGAGGCGGCCCTGCCGATCACCATCGGCGACAACGTCTGGATCGGCGGCATGGCCGTGATCTGCCCAGGCGTGACCATCGGGGAGAACTCGGTGATCGGCGCCGGCGCGGTCGTCACCAAGGACATCCCGGCGAACGTGGTCGCCGCCGGCAACCCGGCCCGCGTCATCAGATCCGTGCACGACGCCTGACCGGCTCCCCCGGCAAGACCCGCCAGTGGTACGAGCCGGGCGCCGACGGCCGGCTCATCCCGGGGACGGCCTCCGATGACCGGTAATCCCTCCGTCGCCGCCCGGCGGACCGCCCTCTTCCTGCTGTTCTTCATCCCCGGCCTGCTGCTCTCGTCCTGGGTCACCCGCACCCCGGACGTGCGGGACCTGCTCGGCGCGTCGACCGCCGAGATGGGCCTGATCCTGTTCGGGATCTCGGTCGGCTCGATGCTCGGCGTCCTCGGCTCCGGCACCGTCGTCAGCCGCTTCGGCGCCCGGCCGGTGATCACCGCGGGCATCTGCGCGGTGCTGATCAGCATGCCCGTCGTCGGCCTCGGGACGTGGCTGTCGCAGAGCGTCGTGGTCGCGATCGGCCTGTTCCTGTGCGGCTTCGGGGTCGGCGGCAGCGAGGTCGCCATGAACATCGAGGGCGCCGACGTCGAACGCATCACCGGCCGGGTGGTCCTGCCGACCCTGCACGGCTTCTACAGCCTCGGCACCGTGATCGGCGCCGCGGCCGGCTCGCTGCTCACGCTCGCCGGCTTCCCCGTCGCGTGGCACCTGACCCTGGTCAGCGTGCTGTCCGTGCCGGTCGCCGTGTGGTCGGTGCGCACCCTGCCGTACGGCGTGGGCCGCTCCTCCGCCACCAAGACCTCAGGCCCGGCCGTACGGGTCTGGCGGGACTCACGATTGCTGCTCATCGGCGCGATCGTGCTGGCCCTCGCGCTCGCCGAGGGCTCCGCCAACGACTGGCTTCCGCTGATCATGGTGGACGGGCACGGGCTCGCCCCCGCGCTGAGCTCCGGGGTGTACCTCGCCTTCAACATCGCCATGGCCACCGGCCGTTTCGTCGGCGGCTGGCTGCTCGCCCGCTTCACCCGGCCGGTGATCCTCTGCGGCAGCGCCGTCGTCGGCGGGATCGGGCTCGCGCTGGTCATCGCCGTCGACAACCGGGTCGTGGCCGGTGCGGCCGCCCTGCTCTGGGGCCTCGGCGCGGCGCTCGGGTTCCCGGTGGCGCTCTCGGCCGCCGCGGACTCCGGGCCCAACCCGACCGCCCGGGTCTCCCTCGTGGCCAGTGTCGGGTATGTGGCCTTCCTGGTGGGGCCGCCGTCGCTCGGTTTCATCGGCGACCACTACGGGCTGCGCAGCGCGATGATCTTGGTCCTCGCCCTGGTCGTCGTCGCGGCGGCCCTGGCCCCCGCGATGGGCAGCCGCCGCGAGTCACCCGAGGTGCCGGCCCCCGCGACCAAGTCCTGACTCGTGGTGATCCCCGGTCCCCCGGACAGGGGGTTGTCCGGCGGAGCTGTTCAGGTAAGCACGGCCTCACGCTAGCGTGAGGCCGTGCCGCTGTGGGAATGCGCGCTCTGGGGGCTCTTCGGCGGAGCTGCCGTCGAAGGCTTGGAGCTCGGTGCCGCGATGCGCCGCACCGGCGGGTGGCCGTGGGGACGGCGGCGCACAGCGCGGGCGCCCATGCTGCTATCCGTAGTGATCCGGCTCGGCATCGGCGCCGGGCTGGCAGCCGCGGTCGGCGCCAACGGGCCGATGTCCGCCCTGAGCGCCGTGTGGATCGGTACGGCAGCACCGCTGATCCTGGAAAAGCTCGCCCAGCAGATACCGGTCGCGGCGGTGGCAACGGCAGAGGAAGCGGAGCCTGTGACGCCACCACCCATGGCGGTGGCGACTACCCAGCCCGGCGAGCGGATCGAGCGCTGTCTCTTATACACATC
>KL571584.1:2618-3926 GCA_000715855.1 Actinoplanes liguriensis | reverse complement strand
TGTGTATAAGAGACAGAGCGGAGGCCGGCGGATGCCACCGACGCGCGCTGACGACTTCCTCGCCGAGCTTGTGGCGGCGCTGGCTCGTAATCGGGACCCGTTCGTGCCGTGGACGCGGCGGCCGGCGCAGGGGTGGTGGCAACGTCTCGTCGCGGCCCTCGGCCGCAACCACGGCGAGAGCCCACCCGGAACCGTGGCTGCCCGCACCGATCCGACGTCCGTTCGAGGAATGGTTCATGCGGTCCCCGGTGCTCTGATCGCCGACCTCGCACCCGCTCAGGCCGAACTGGGTGACGCCTCACTTCATCGGATGACTGCGACTGACGTGGCGCGCCTATACGCTGGTCTGGCTCCCGACCTGCGTATCCAGAATCGGAGGGCCGGCCACGTCCTGTTCGACACTCTGATGATCATCCAGATCGCCGATCATGCGCAAACCATGGCGGATCTACTCCTTGCATGGGCCCTGGAAGCGGCTGCTTCTCTCAACCTCGCCCGCGACAGTCGAGCGCCCTATCGATTCAGGCGCCGTCGCATGATTCGGCTCGGCTTCCCCACCCGGCTGGCGACAGAGCTCGATGTGGGCGCCGAACTCGCTGACGGCCTGGCGCTGGGACTCGACGCAGGCAAGGCACGCGCCCACCGTACCCTTGACGACCTCGTCGGTCTGCGGCGAACCCTCTCTGAGGCGGATATCCCCACAGCGGGTCTCGTGGACGATCTCGACCGGCTCCACGCTTCCGCGACCAGCCTTCGGGACCGTCTCCTTGCTACCCGAGAGGATGTCGGATGGCTGCTGTCTGCCCCTAGGCAGCAAGCCCGTGACCTCAACAGGTCGGAGCTGGATCGAATCTCCATGATTGCGCAGAGACACGCGACGGATCTCGCGTGGATCAGCGCAGAGCTCCTGGAAGAAATCATCGGGAAGGTTCCCCGGGTTCGGCAGGTGGCAAGGTCCGTCGCCGGACGAATTCTGGCTGCCCTTCCCTTCCAGCTTCGCTACGAAGACGTCACCATCGCAGAAGCCAGCACGGCCGAGCTGCTCGCGTTGAAGGAGGTATTGGACAACTTCGCCGGCGCCGACCTGAAAGATGCCGACCTCAGCGACGTGTCGCTGGTCGGGGTGCGCTGGTCGGCAGCAACCCGTTGGCCGCAGGGCTGGCACCAGCGAGTCCAGGAAGACTCTGTGCCGATAGGCAGTGGCCGGTATGTCGTCCAGTTCCCGCCCGCGAGCCCGGGCGACCGTGTCGCAGTGTTCACCTGACAATGAGCACAGTCAGCCGGCCGGGACCACCAGCGGGCCTCGGC
>KL571584.1:1966-2348 GCA_000715855.1 Actinoplanes liguriensis | reverse complement strand
CACCAGCGGGCCTCGGCGGCCGGCGAGCCAGATCAGGAAGGTGGCCGCGCCGAGGGCCATGCCGGTCACGGTGACCGCGGTCCAGCCGCCGGCCGACCAGAGCAGCGTCGCCGCGGCCGAGCCGATCGCGCCGCCGATGAAGTTGCCGGTGACGAACGCGGTATTCAGGCGGCTGCGCGCGGCCGGCGCGACGGCGAACATCCGTACCTGGTTGAGGACGTTCAGGGTCTGCACCGCCACGTCCAGGGCGACGACCGCGACCAGGATCAGCACGACCGCGTGGCCGCCCAGCCCGGCGATCAGGTAGGCGCCGGTCAGCAGCACGGTCGCCACGCCGACGGCCGGGGTCGACCAGCCGCGGTCGTGCAGGCGCCCGACCCGC
>KL571584.1:0-1703 GCA_000715855.1 Actinoplanes liguriensis | reverse complement strand
ACCCGCTGGGCGGCGATCGCGCCCGCCAGCCCGGCCAGCCCGAACAGGCCGATCTCGGTCGTCGAGTAGCCCCAAGAGCTGAGCAGGAACGTCAGCGAGGTCCAGAACATGGTGAACGCGGCGAAGCCGGTGCCGCCGAGCGCCAGGGTCCAGCGGACCGTGCGTTCCCGGGCGATGACCGCGCCGACCGAGCCGATCAGCGCGAGGTAGCCGGCCCGGTCCCGCGGCGGCAGTTCCGGGATGGCCCGGCGCAGCACGGCCGCGAGCACGACGGCCGCGACCGCCGCGGCCCCGAAGACGATCCGCCAGCCGGCGACGTCGGAGACCAGACCGCTGACGGTACGGGACACGAGCACCCCGGTGAGCACGCCGGACACCACGATGCCGAGCACCCGTCCGCGTTCGCCGTCCCCGGCCAGGTCACCGGCGAGCGGGGTGAGCAGCTGCCCGGCGACGGTGGTGGCGCCGAGCGCGGCCATCGCCGCGAGCAGCACCGGGAACGAGGGCGCCGCCGCGCAGGCGGCCAGCGCCACCGCGGAGCACAGCAGCATCACCGGGATGAGGCGGCGGCGGTCGAGCACGTCGCCGAGCGGGACGATCAGCAGCACGCCGAGGGCGTAGCCGAGCTGCGCGGCGGTGACCAGCCAGCCCGCCGTGCTGACGCTGGTGTGCAGGTCATCGGCGATGAAGCCGAGCAGCGGCTGCGCCCAGTAGAGGTTGCCGACGGCCATCCCGGCGGCGATCGCGAACAGCACCGTGAGGCCGCGGGTCATCGGCCGGTGCGAGGTGGAAACGGTAGTCACGGACACCATCGAACCGGTGCCGCGGCGCACGTGGCAGGCCCGGTTCTGACGGGTCACGACGTGACCCCCCAGCGCGGCGAGGGGGTGCCTACCGTTGGGTCATGGACACCCGGGCCGAAGTACGGCACTTCCTCATGACGCGACGCGCCAAGATCACCCCGGAGCTGGCCGGCCTGACCGTTTACGGACGGCGGCGGGTGCCGGGGTTGCGCCGTGACGAGGTGGCGCGGCTGGCCGGGGTGTCGGTCGACTACTACGTACGGCTGGAGAAGGGGAATCTGAGCACGGCCTCGGACAGCGTCCTGACCGCCATCGCCACCGCGCTGCAGCTCGACGAGGCCGAGCGGACGCACCTGTTCCACCTGGCCCGGACGATGCGCGAGGGCGCCCGTCAGCCGGCCCGGCGCACGCCCGCCCCGGCGATCCGGCCCGGTGTGCAGCACTTCCTCGACTCGGTCACCGGCTCCGCGATGCTGGTGCGCAACGGGCGGCTCGACATCCTGGCCGGCAACGCGCTCGGGCGGGCGCTGTGGGCGCCGGCGCTCGCCAGCGGCGCCGGGCAGCCGAATCTCGCTCGGTTCGCGTTCCTGGACCCGGACGCTCCGGACTTCTACCGGGACTGGCCGACCGTCGCCAAGGACGCGGTCGCGCTGCTGCGCACCGAGGCGGGCCGGGCGCCGTACGACAAGAATCTGACCGATCTCGTCGGCGAGCTCGCCACCCGCAGTGATCAGTTCCGGACCTGGTGGGCGACCCACGACGTGCGGCTGCCGCACAACGGGATCAAGCGGTTCCGGCACCCGGTCGCGGGCGATATCACGCTGAACTACACCGGGCTGGAGCTGCCGGCCGATCCGGGGCTGACGGTGAACGCTTACACGGCTGTCTCTTATACACATC
>KL571583.1:6053-7345 GCA_000715855.1 Actinoplanes liguriensis | reverse complement strand
CTCTGGTACGGCGCGCTGATCGCCATGTTCACCTCGCCGCGCAGTCGCCCCGCTGGCAGCGGCTCAGCGCGATAGTCGTGATCGGGTGGGGCGCGTTCGTCCTCACCGGCTCGATCGAGACCGCGGCCCGCGGGGCACTGCTCTGGACCACCGCGTACGTCGCCGGCCGGGCCTGGGCGAACCGCCGGGACGAGGTCCACATGCTTCGGGAACGCGCCCGTCATCTGGAACGCGAACGGGAGCTGGAGGCCGAGCGGGAACGGTCCAGGATCGCCCGGGACATGCACGACATCCTCGCCCACGCGGTGAGCATCACGATCGCTCAGGCGGAGGCCGGGCCGGTGCTGATGAAGCAGGGCCCGGCCCGTACCGAGGAAGCATTCGACGCCATCGCCGAGGCGGGCCGGGACGCGATGGCCCAGCTCCGGCGGATCCTCGGAGTGCTGGACGGGGGTGGGGAACGCGCCCCGCAGCCGACGCTCGCCGAGATCGCCGGGCTGATCGACCAGGTCGCGCAGGTTGGATCGACATCGGTCACACTGAGCGTCCTCGGGCAGCCCGGTGCGATCACCCCGGACGCCGAGGTGGCGGCATACCGGATCGTTCAGGAGGCGCTGACCAACGTGCTCAAACATGCGCGGGCAAAAGCGGTCATGGTGACCCTGGACTGGAGCGGGGGCGAGCTTGTCCTCACGGTGGCCGACGATGGCCGCGGGCTGCAGCGGACCGATGGCCGAGGGCACGGGATCATCGGAATCCGGGAGCGTGCAGCGTCCTGTGGGGGCTCCGCGACCGCCGGCCCGGCGCCCGGTGGGCGGGGCTTTCAGGTGCGGGCGACGATTCCGGAGGTCGTTCGATGAGCATCCGGATCGTGGTCGCGGATGACCAGGAGCTGGTCCGGGGTGCTTTCGCGATGATTCTCGACAACGAGCCGGACATGGAGGTCGTTGCCGAGGCCGCGGACGGTGCCGAGGCGATTGCCGCAGTCCGGGAACACGCGCCGGACGTGCTTGTGCTCGACATCCGGATGCCTGGGATGGACGGGATCGAGGCGACCCGGCGGCTGAACGGTGACCCCGTGCGCGTGCTGATGCTGACCACTTTCGGTCAGGACGACCATGTCTATGACGCGTTGCGGGCCGGGGCGAGTGGGTTCCTGCTCAAGGACGTGCGCCGGGCCGAGCTGATCCACGCGGTGCGGGTCGTAGCCGCGGGGGAGTCGCTGCTCGCGCCGGCGGTCACCACGCGGCTGATCGAGACCGCGGTTCGCCGGCAGCCGCCGCCGGTCGGCA
>KL571583.1:3874-5813 GCA_000715855.1 Actinoplanes liguriensis | reverse complement strand
GCCGCCGGTCGGCACCTGGGCCGGGCTCGAGCGGCTCACACCGCGGGAGCGTGAGACGCTGCGGCTGCTCGGTCGTGGGCTGACGAACGCCGAGGTGGCGGTCGCTCTCACGGTTACCGAGCACACCGTGAAGACGCACGTCAGCAGCGTGCTTGCCAAGCTCGGCCTGCGCGACCGGGCACAGGCGGTGGTGGCCGCCTATGAGTCCGGTCTGGTTGTCGCCGGGGAGCCGCCTGCCTCTGCAGGGTAGGGGTCGTCGCCGGGAGGCGCCTCCCTCTGGAGAGTGAGTTGAGGTTGGTTCTCGGCGGCGATGTCCGGGCGAGGCGATTCATCGACGATCGTTCTGTGATCGAACGCGCTTACCGACTCCTCAGCCTGCTGCTTGCCGTCGTCGCCCTGGCCGCCGTCGCCGTTCCGTCAGCGGCTTTCCGACCTGGTCACGACCGAGGTCACGATCAACACCAAAGACGGTAAGACCTTATTGGGTACGGTGTTCGCACCCCGATCCGCGGCGCATCCGCTCCCCGGTCTGGTGCTGGTGCACGGCTCCGGCAACAGCAAGCGGAAGAGCGTCACCCCGGAGGCGATCGCCTTCGCGCGGCAGGGCATCGCGGTGCTCGCGTACGACAAGCGCCAGCTCGACCAGCCGGTGTATTCGCTGCTCGCCGACGATGTGGTCGCCGCCGTCGGGGTCCTCCGCGAGCAGCCTGGGGTCAAGCCGGACGCCGTCGGGCTGTGGGGGATCAGTGAGGGCGGCTGGGTCATGCCGATCGCAGCGAGCCGGTCCAGGCAGATCGCGTTCCTGGTCCTCGCGTCCGCGCCGGGCCTGACGCCGTTGCGCGTGCAGAACTGGAACATGCACAACAAGCTGGCCGGTGCCGGGGTGTCCGGGGCGCTTGCGGGCACGTTGTCCGACCGGTTCTACCGGCTCGCGGACGACGCGGGGCTGTTCGCCGAGGCCGATCATGATCCGCGGCCGGCGCTGGCGACCATCACGCAGCCGGTCCTGGCCGTGTACGGGACGGCCGACACGCAGGTGCCGGCCGTGGAGAGTGCCGGGGTGCTGAGCGGGACGATTCGTACGCCGCTGACCGTCAGGTTCCTGCCCGGCGCCGGGCACACGCTGCGGGTTCTCGACGACACCGGCATGTATACCGACGAGCTGTATCCGGAGTACCCGGAGCTGGTCGGCGCCTGGGTCCGCGCGGTCGGTGCCGGCACGGTCCCGCCGCCGCACTCCGATCCGTTCCCGGTGCAGCGGGCGCCGAGCGTGGCGCTGACCCCGTCGGCCTGGTGGGAGTCGTGGCCCGCGCAGTTGACCGTGCTCGCCGTGCTCCTGCTCGGTTTCCTCGCCTATCCGGTCATCGCGCTGGTCCGGCGGGTGCGGGGCCGGTCCGTTCCGATCGCACGCCCGGCCCGTTTCCTCGCCGCCACCGGGCTCGTCGCGGTCGCGGGCTTCGTCGGGTACTTCGTCGCGGTGGCTGACAGCGCCGACTGGAAGGGCATCTCACCGGGGCCGATGCTGGGCGGGCGGCCGGTGCTCTGGCTCGGGTTGCAGGCGCTCGCGCTGGTCACGGTGATCACCACTGTCATGACGATCCACTCCTGGCGGCGGACGCCGGGCGACCGTCCGCGGCAGGCCGTCCTGCTCGTGGCCGGCGTGCTGTTCCTGCCGTGGGCGCTGTATTGGGGGCTGCTGCTGCCCTGAACAGCGGTAACGCCCCGGGCGGGCCGGTCATCCGAGGTGGATGGCCGGCCCGGCCGAGCTGGGTGCTGGGGAAGGGACGTCACTGACCTGCGGTGGCCACCATCGGCTTGGCGGGGTGCGCGTGAGCCGGTGGGGCCTGGTGGTGCTGCGACTTCCAGATCGCGTTGAACATCTGGAGCGGCTTGGGCGGGACCAGTTTCACCACGGTGCTGTCTCTTATACACATCTCTG
>KL571583.1:1545-3657 GCA_000715855.1 Actinoplanes liguriensis | reverse complement strand
GGCGCCCGCCGATCACGGCGACCTCGCCGGTGTTGTTGCCCTGCTGGTTCCACCAGATCCAGCCGAGGAAACTCCACGGGTGCGTCCAGCCCGGCGCACCCGGGTGCCAGGTGGAGACCCTGTCGTGCACGCCCTTGATCCAGTTGGCGCGGGCGGACCCGTCGTGGTCGTCGGGCATGCCGATCAGGCCCAGCTCCGGGAAGATCCGTGGCCGCTTGTCGTGGGCGTCGAACGTGTACGCCTCGATGTGCTTCAGGAACTCGGCCGGTTCGGGCAGTCGCTCCGGGCTCATCACGTACTGTCGTGTCCCGGCCGGCACGTAGCAGTCGACGCCGAAGAAGTCGCCGTTGCCCGGGTCGTACGTCCGGTACTTGAAGTTGCCCCGGTTCGGGTTCTCGGTCCAGGTCATGGTCAGGATCGGCCCGCAGCTGATCTTCTGCCGGATGTGCTTCGGCAGGCTGTCGACCATCGCGAGGAAGCGCGTGAAGTTGTGCTTGTACTCGTCCGGCCCGCCCTCCAGGTCACCCTCCGGCTCGTGCCGGTCGGTGAGGTAGACGCGCATCTCCGGGTCGTCGAGGATCCACGCGGGCATGTTCTCGAGCTGCTGGTGGACGTGTTGCAGGCCGTCGGCGTGCCCGTCGACCTTGCAGCTGAGGAACGGGATGGTCGAGTTGCGCCGGCAGTACGCCAACCGGCGGTCGGTCCAGGGCGGGAGAACCTTCCGGGCGCCACCACTCAGGGTGACGTTGACCGGGAAGATCCGCATGATGTCGTTCCCGGAAAACAGCGGCTCGTAGGAATCGATGTCGTCAGCCGCAATCGATGCGCCGATCAGCACGGGTACCACCTCCGAACCGATTGAACCCGTTTTAAACCTCTCTCACCGATCTTTCTAGATTTTTACGGCTTTAGTGACATCGGAGCGCTGCGGAGCATCGCAGCGGCCATGATCAGGAAATGGACAAAGTCGGTGTAATCGCATTAATCCTTGCCGTCGGACTGGGTTCGGCGCCCGCCCAGGCCGCCCCGCCACCCGCATCCTGGGGACAGGACGGCTACGGTCCCGGCAACACCCGGTACAACCCCGCCGAGTCCGTGATCAACACCCGATCCGTCGGCCGGCTGAAACTCCGGTGGACCGTCAATCCCGCGCCGGACCGGCCCGGTTGCGAGGCCGGGCAGGTCGCGCCGCGGGTCGTCGACGACCGGGTGTTCCTGCGCGAGGGCGGCGGGGTCGCCGCGCACAGCGCCACCACCGGAAAACGCCTGTGGATCAACACCGGCTTCAGCCACGTCACCGCGGGACCGATCGTGGCCGGCGGGCTGGTCCTGGTCGCCGGCACGAAGTGCGAGTCGAACAGCGACTACGAGGGGTCACTGATCGCGCTCGACGCGAAGACCGGCGCGCAGCGGTGGCGCCGGACCGGCGAGTGGACCGTCGACACCGCCGTCTCCGACGCCGGCGCGATCGTCACCTCCGGTTACTGCCGCACGTGCACGGCCGGGCACGGGGTGAACGCGTACCGGCTCAGCGACGGGACACCGCTCTGGACCCATCGCGACGAGGTGCTCGCCGGACCGGTCTCGGCCGGCGGCACGATCCTGCTGCGTCGCACCACCGGTGGCGCCCTGACCTGGGCCGGGCGGATCGGTACCGGCGAGCAGGTCTGGGGGAACGACCTCGGGCCCGTCGCGGCCGCCGCGAACCCGGCCGGCACGCAGTTCTACCTGCGCGACGAGACCGGGCTCTGCGCCCGGGCCACCACCGACGGCCACCAGCTCTGGCAGGTCGCGAAGGAGGCCGGAGACCTCGCGGCGGACGGGCGGCGGGTCTACGTGGCATCGGTGGGCCGGGTCAACACCTACGACGCGGGGACCGGACGACTGGTCTGGACCCGGGCGGTCGACTCACCACGGGAGCCGGTCCGGGCCGGCGGCCTGCTGTATGTGCTGTCCGGGAAGGGGAGCCTGACGATCCTCTCCGCCGCGGACGGCAAGCCAGTCGCGGCGAAGCCGGCCGTCAAGGGGCTGACCGCGCACGTGGTGCCCGCGGGCGGGCGGTTGCTCGTCACCCAGCAGCGGACGATCCTGTCTCTTATACACATCTCTGAG
>KL571583.1:0-1343 GCA_000715855.1 Actinoplanes liguriensis | reverse complement strand
GGCCACTGCCATGACGGAACGGACGGCTACCAGCCGCCGACCCCGGCCAGCACCCGCTCCACCGGGACCGGCTTGCCGAGGTAGAACCCCTGACCGAACGGCACCCCGCAGGCCACCAGCGCGTCCCGTTGAGCCGCCGTCTCGATGCCCTCCGCGATCACCGTGCACCCGTGCTGGTCGGCGAACTCGACCAGCGACCGGATCGCGGCCTGCCGCGCGGTCTCGTTCTCCAGCCCCTGCAGCGTGTCCATCCCCAGCTTGAGGAAGGCCGGACGCAGCGACTCGAGCCGGGCCAGCGTCTCGTAGCCGGGACCGAGGTCGTCGACGGCGATCCGGACGCCGCCGAGCTGCGCGAGCTCGGCCGGGGTCTCGCCGCCGACCTCGACGACCAGCGGGCGCTTCGCCTCGGCGAGCAGCGGCATCAGCTCGTGCGGACGGCTCAGCAGCGCGGACGAGACGTTGACCGCCAGCCACGTGCCGTTCGGCAGCGACTGCGCCGACGCGATCGCGGCCTGCACCAGCGCGGCGTCCAGCGCGATGTGCACACCCCGCTGCTGTGCCGCCTCGAGGCTGTCGCGCGGGTTGCTGCCGTCGGCGAAGCGGGTGAGCGCCTCGTACCCGACCACGTGCCCGTTGATCATGTTGTAGATCGGCTGGAACACCGTGAAGAAGCTGAACTCCTCGAAGAGGTGCGCCCGGGTGGACGACGTCTTCGACTTGTCGGCCTTCCACGCGCCGGTGTCGGTGCGCTGCAGCCGCACGGTGACCTGACCGGCGGTCGCGCCGTGCTCCTGGCGGTAGTGCAGCACCTGCGCCCAGTCGCCGACCGCGGCCGGCTTGGCGGCCTGAGCCCCGGCCTCGGACTTCTTCGCCGCCTTCTTCTTGACCTTCTTCGGCTTGACCGTGGGGACCAGCCAGTCGCGCAGGTGCGTCAGCAGGTCGACGACGGTGTTGCCCAGCCCGACGAACGCGACCATCGCGTAGAACGAGAGGAGCAGGTTCAGCCCGGCGAAGACCAGGTTGTTCCACTGCCGCAGCTGGATGTCGTGCCAGACGGTGTAGATACAGAGCACGATCAGCGCCAGCGGCATCAGCAGATACGTGGTCGCCGCCGTGGTCCGGTCGCGCACCTTCGGCGTGCGCTTGAAGTTGCTCTTCTCACCGGTCAGCAGCTGCAGCAGCGAGGCGATGCTGCCGGACAGGTTGACCGGCAGCAGGATCAGGTTGAAGCCGTAGATCCGCAGCATGTCGGACCGCTTGTAGCCCAGGTGCTTCAGGTCGGCCGCCATCATGAAGAAGTACGGCACCGAGACCAGCAGCAGGATCGGGTTGAGCAGGTCGTT
>KL571582.1:5964-6831 GCA_000715855.1 Actinoplanes liguriensis | reverse complement strand
GACAAGGGCTTCGGCTTCATCAGCCCGGACGACGGCGGCGCGGACGTCTTCGCGCACTTCTCCGCCATCTCGGCCAGCGGCTTCCGCAGCCTGGACGAGAACCAGAAGGTGGAGTTCGACATCAAAAAAAAAGCCCAGGGCCAGAAGGGCCCGCAGGCGGAGAACATCCGCCCGCTCTGATACACCGCTTTCGTCAACGGCGGCCCGACTGATTCAGCGGGCCGCCGTTCGGCGTTCTACCCGGGCCGGAGCGCTGCTCGGCCAGGATGGCCAGCGCCGCGGTCATGGTGCCGCCGATCGAGTCTCCGGAGACGACGATCCGAGTGCCGTCGAAACCGTGCCGGTCAACCGGCCGCCCGCTAAGAGGCTCTGGTGTCACCCCCTCTTGCAGGCCCGACGGTTGTCAGCGATCACTGTGGATGATCTGCTGAGCGGATGGCCAAGACTGTGATCTATCGCGAGCGAACCTACTGGCCGGTGATGCTGATCCTGGCAATCGGTGCGCTCTGCTCGTTCGCCCAGGACGCGTCCCGCTACTTCTTCCAGCCGCGGGTCTCCGCGCAGGTCGACTACTGCAGCGCCCGGCTGTGCGACGTGACCTATCCGGGTCATGCCGCGACCGGCGTCGAAGGGGACACGGCCGGTCTGACGACCGGGCAGAGCGTTCTGGTGTACGAGACCGACGACCGTCACGTACGCCTGGACAGCGCCGGGCCGCCGTGGACGGTGTGGCTGTTCACCGTGCTCGCGCTGGCCTACCTGTGCGCCGTGGCCTACCGGGTGACCCAGGCGACGGCGACCCGCCGGGCGTCCCTGGCTCGCGGCGAGCGGGCCCGGCTGGTGGGCGAGGCAGGCGTGCTGGCCTGG
>KL571582.1:5502-5744 GCA_000715855.1 Actinoplanes liguriensis | reverse complement strand
GTGCTGGCCTGGTGGCTGGGCCCGCCGCTGATCGTGATCGGGGCCTTGCTGGCGCTCGGCCGGCACAGCCGCACGGCAGGGTGGCTGACGATCGCCGCCGGGCTGGTGATCATGGTCGGCCTGTCCGCGCTCTGGGTGGCGCTCAACCGCGGGCGTGGCGCCACCGCCGAGGCCGATCCAGCGCCACAGTGATCACCGGCTACGCCCGCATGGTGGTGGCCGGCCGCGCCGTGACCCTCAGG
>KL571582.1:4445-5250 GCA_000715855.1 Actinoplanes liguriensis | reverse complement strand
AGAGATGTGTATAAGAGACAGGGTGTGCGGCGATCGCGGCGGCCGATCGGCGGCCTGAGGTGGTCAGCACGTTGTGGGCGGCGGCCGGGATGGTCACCTCCGTGCCGCCGGTCATCGAGGCCACCTGTGCTCGCCAGCGCAGCGGGGCCACCGGGTCCAGCGAGCCGCCGAGGACCAACGGCCGGACCGGGAGCTCGCGCAGATCGTCCTCGATCGTGTTGCGCACCGAATGGCCGACCGTTGCCAGCACTCGCCACGGCTTCGCGTCGGCGACGTCGCGGGCCAGCATCGGGGCCTGCCACGGTTGCTCGACGAGCAGGTCGAGCGCCCAGCGGCCGATCAGCGCCCGGCGCGAGCGGGCCGCGGGATCGGTGGTCGGGCTTGCCAGGACCAGTGCCGCGACCAGATCCGGCCGGTGCACGGCGAGGCGGGCGGCCACCTCCGCCCCGAACGAGTGCCCGGCGATGCAGACCCGGGTCAGCCCGAGCGTGTCGAGCCAGGCGGCGACGTGCTCGGCGTGGCGGCTCACGCCGTACGCGCAAGAAGGTTTTGCGGTCTTTCCGAAGCCCGGCAGGTCCGGGACCAGGACCGGATGCCGGTCGGCGAGGGCGCGTGCGGTCGGCATCAGGTAGCGGTGCGAGACGGCGAGGCCGTGGATCAGGACCACCGGCAGGCCGCCTGGCCCGTCGTGGTGAAGGTCGTGGGTGGGCAGTCCGCGGACCGTCACCCGTCGCGATCGGAATCGGACCGGCGGCATCGCGGTCAGCCGGCGTTCGAGCGGTCGTCGAGGCCGCTGCCGAACTCA
>KL571582.1:2161-4282 GCA_000715855.1 Actinoplanes liguriensis | reverse complement strand
GTCGTCGAGGCCGCTGCCGAACTCGTGGGCGCCGGTGATCCGGCTGCTCTGGTCCGTCACGATCGTTTCCTTCCCGAAGTTCTGCCATCTCCCTCCGAGTACCCGATGATCGCGGGATTACGGCTCTTCCGCGGCGGAATCGGGGGCACTTCGTCGCGCTCCCCCGCGGCGACGCTGCCGCAGCGGACCGGTCATTGCGGTCGTACGGTCCATGGACACACAGCGACGGCGCTGGTACTAAAGGTGCGTGTTGAGGGCCGTTGAATGGGCGATGCTGGGAATCTGCAGCACGGCCGCCATCGTCTACGGGGTCCGTCGTCATCGGCCCGCCCGCGTCGGACCCTGGCTGCTGCTCGCCGGCGCCATCGTGGCGAGCGCCGCCGGGGACGTGCTGACCGCGCTGAACCAGCCGGGTGCGGCCGGTGCCTGCTTCCTCGTCATGTGCGTTCTGATCGCCGGTAACCTGCTCCAACTGACCCGGGTCGGGGCGATCCTGGTCGACCGGGCGCGGCTGATCGACCTGCTCGCCTTCGCGTGTTCGACGCTGCTGGTGGTCTGGGTACTCGCCATCGGCGACGCGGGCAAAATCGGAAACATCTCCGGGGCGTACGTCATCGGAGCCTTTCTGCTCCTCGCGGTGGTCGCCCGCGTGATGGTCGCCGTGGGCCGCAATCCCTCAGCCGTGCTGCTGGTCGTCGGCGCGGTGGGTGTGCTGGTCAGTGACATCGTGCAGCCGCTGTGGCCGGGCCGGCTGAGCGAGACCGGGTTCATGGTGCTCTACCTGGCCTGGGGCGCCGCCGCGCTGCATCCGTCGATGGTCAGGCTCACCGACCCGGCGACGCCGCGGCCGAGCCCGTGGCGGGCGCGCTGGGCGGCGCTGCTGGGCATCTCCGTCGCCACCCCGCCGGTCGTCCTGATGGTCGAGGCGGTCCACGGCCCGGCCGGCGACGGCGTGGTGATCGCCGTGGCCGCGGCGATCACCCTTCTCCTGGCCATCACGCGGCTGACCGACGCGACGACGTTGAACCGCCGGGCGTTGGCCCGTGAGCGCGGCCTGCGGCAGGCGAGCACCGCACTGGTCGCCGCCGCCGACACCGCGGCCGTGGACGAGGCCGTGCGGGCCGCGATCGCGCAGCTCATGCCGCCGGGCACGGTCCGCAGCATCGACTTCGCCATCGACGACGGTCAGCTCAAGCTCGAGGCCGGCCCATCGGCCCGCAGCTGGTGGATCGACGACGCCGAACGTGGATACGCCACCCTGGTCTGTCCCCTCTGGCTCGAACCGCTCGCCGTCGCCCGGCCCAGCGGCGGTGCCCTGGTCGTGACCGGTCACCGGGACACCCTCACCGCCACGCGCGATACCCTCGAGGTGCTGGCCGGTCAGGCGACGCTCGCGCTGGACCGTATCTCGCTGGTGGAGGCGGTCGGCCGCCGCGACAGTGACCTCTATCTGCGCGCGGTGATCCGCAACAGCGCGGACCTGATGCTGGTGATCGACGACGACCGGTCCATCCGATACGCCAGTCCGTCGCTGCGCGAACTGCTCGGCGCCGACCGCATTCCGCCGCTGGCCACCCTCGAGGATCTGGTGCACCCGGACGATCGCGATCAGCTGCGCCGAGCCTTCGGCAACGCCGGCGACGGGGTGGTGCACTGCTCGTTGCTGCGCGCGGACGACAGCCAGGTGCTGGTCGAAGTCACCTACCGAGACCTACGGGAGGATCGCCTGGTCCAGGGCTTCGTCGTGACGATGCGAAATTTTTCCCAAGGCCCGGAAGGGAACAGACAGGTGCCCCGTGACGACAATCTGAACGAGTCACCGGCTCGGTTGAATCGGCGCAGCGCCCGGCACAAGTTCCGCTACTGAGAATCGCGTCGTAACTGCCGGGTGGCCGCCAACCACTGTTGCGGGGCTGACCGGACCGGTGGAGAAGCCTACGATCGTTCGATGAGCGCCGATCCGGACCCGTCTCTCGAGCAGGATCGACCGGCGGCGGCCGGCCAATCGCGTACGCGCCGGATGGTCGGTTTGGTTGTTGCCTTTGTTCTTCTGCTTCTGCCGGCCGGCTACGTCGCGCTCACGACCCTGGTCATCTCCGCGTTCGAGGTCGGCAGCCGCAT
>KL571582.1:0-1933 GCA_000715855.1 Actinoplanes liguriensis | reverse complement strand
ATCCTGGCCGTGCTGGCGGCCCTGGTCGCCGGCGTGGGGGTGCTGTGCGGGCTGATGGCGCTGGGGGCCGGCTCGAGTGGACGCTCGGATCGCGCACGGCAGTTGATGAGCGCCGATTTCCTCATCACCATGGTCGCGGTGGTCGGCACGCTCATCATCCCTACGCACGGCGAGTAATCGGCACGAGGTGTTCGCCGCACGCATCGGGAACCGAATCATCCGCGGCCTTCGCAGCGCCCGCACGCCGAGTCGTCACGTCGGGAAACGACGCACTAGCCACTCGTTCGGCCCTCTTGCCGGGGTCGGTCCGGATATGCGGGCAGCCGGACGCTGACGATCGTGCCGGTGGGCCGATTGTCATTGAGGGTGATTCTCCCGTGGTGCCGGCGCACGATCGCGTGGGCGAGGCTCAGGCCCAGACCGCTGCCGGAGATTCCCTGGTGGCGCACGTTGCTGCCGCGGTAGAACCGGTCGAGAGCGCGGTCGTGTTCGGCGTTCGGGATGCCGATGCCGTGGTCGGCGATGCTCAACTCGGCGAACCCGTCGTGGGCATGCAGCACGACTTCGATCCGGTCCTCGGGGGCGCTGTAGGTGGTGGCGTTGGCGAGCAGATCGTCGACGACCTGCCGGAGCCGGGCCGGGTCACCGTCGATGTGCAGTTCCGTGGGCAGGTCGGTGTCGATCCCGGGCCGGCCGGTCGCGCTGACCGCCTCGGTCACGACCTGAACGAGGTCGATCTGCTGTATGCGCAGCGGGACCTGGCCGGACTCCAGGCCGGCCAGATCGAGCAGGGTGTCCACGATCTGCTGCAGGATGGCGGTGTTCCGGCTGATCGCCGAGATCATGTGCCGGTGGTCCTCGTCGAGGGCGGCGGACTCGTCGGTGAGCAGGCCGGCGTTGGCCGCGATCGAGGTCAGCGGGGTGCGCAGCTCGTGGCCGACCAGGTCGATGAAGTCGTCCTGGGCGCGGGTCAGTTGCCGGGCGTACTGCTCGGATCGGCGCAGGGCCACGTAGACGCCGATCTGCGCGGCGACCCCGTCGAGCAGCACGGTCAGCAGATCCTCATGAAACTCGGGAACGCCGGCGTAACAGGTGAGCACGCCGAGCAGCGTTCCGCCGTCACACACCGGCACCGCCAGGACGGTACGGATCCCACGGTTCAGGCAGATCCGGATGCGCTCCTGCTCGAAGGCGGTCGGATGGTCCATCGCCGCGAGGTCGGGAACCCACATCGGCTTGCCGGTGTGCCAGACCCGGCCGGTGATGCCTTCCCCGTACAGCGGGGTGTGACCGAAGAACCCGTCGTCGTGGTCGCCGGTGGCGTCGTAGTACCCGGCTGAGCGCAGCAGATCGGTCGCGTCGTCGACGAGGAACAACTCGGCGCACGGCCAGCCCAGCGCGGTCGTCACCGCCCGCAGGATCTCCGGGGCCGCATCGGTGGCGGAACGGGCGGCCCGCAGAGCATTCTCGACCTCCTGGTGGCAGACGCGGAAGTGTTCCGCGCGGCGCAGGGCGGTCACCTCGTGGGCAACCGCGACCGCACCGAGCCGGGTGCCGCCGACGCCGACGATGGGTTGGGCGGTGGCTGCGAACCGGCGTGTCCGGTGGCCCGGCACGATGGTGAGCACATCGGCGTCGACGACGTGCTCGCCGTGGAAGGCACGCATCAGCGGGGTCTGCTGCCAGGGCAGACGCCGCAGGTCCGGGTAGCGCAGCATGTCGGACAGCACCGCCGGATAGTCGGCCGGCACGGGACTGCTGCCGGACCAGCCGAGCACTTCGCGCAGCGCCCGGTTGAGCAGCACCACCCGGCCGGTCTCGTCGCAGGCGACCACCCCGACCGAGAGGCTGTCCAGCAGCGCGGTCAGGAAGCTGCTGTGCCGGTCGGCGAGCTTCTCGGCGGCGACCTGTTCGGACAGGTCGGTGAGGAAGA
>KL571581.1:5060-5228 GCA_000715855.1 Actinoplanes liguriensis | reverse complement strand
GTGTATAAGAGACAGCCCGAAGGCCCGCAAGCGGGACGAGAACTCCCTGATCCCGACCTGGTGGGCCGACAAGAAATGAGAGCCGCCGGCTCCGGTGCGCATGGTGGGCGGCCGGCCCACCGGAGCCGGCCCCGGGTCGCGGGCTGGTTCTGACCGTGGTTATGAGGC
>KL571581.1:3289-4784 GCA_000715855.1 Actinoplanes liguriensis | reverse complement strand
GTGTATAAGAGACAGTCCTTGACCCGGCAAGGGACCTGGTCAAAGCGAGCAAAGCTCGCGAAAGCGAAGAGATCGGTGGCTAGCCTGATCCCGTGGGGCAGCAAGAGGCTGGGGTGGACGCGCTGGTCTTCCGGGCCGGGCCGCTCTTCTGCGCGCTCCCCCTCGACGAGGTCGTCGAGACCATGCGCCCGCTGCCGACCCGGCCCCTCGCCGGGACGCCGCACTACGTCCGCGGCCTGACCATCCTGCGCGGCGAGCCGTCCCCGGTGATCGACATGACCCGGCTGCTGACCGGGGCGAGCGCCGAGATCGACCGGTACGTCGCGGTGCACGCCGGACGCGGGCCGGTGGCCTGCGCGACCGGGCCGGTGCTGGGCGTACAGGCCGTGCACGCCTCACCGCCGGACGGCCCGAGCACGATGTTCACCGGGGCGTCCCGGTCGCTGGTCGCGGCGGTCGGGCGGTTCGGCACCGAGCCGCTGCTGGTCCTGCAGAGCCTCCGCACGGTCCCGGAGGAGGTCTGGGAGGCCGCGGCGCGGGAGACCGGGACGGAGGCCGCGGCGTGAGGGCCGAGCCGCCACTGGCGCGGTTCCGGGGGATTCTGGAGAGACGGCTCGGGTGGACCACCACGGACATCGAGGCGGTGCCGATCCTCCCGGTGCTCGCCGAGCGGGCCGCCGCCCGGCACCTGACCGAGAACGATTACCTCAGGCGGCTGGCCGGGCGGGAGTGGCCGGAGGAGACGGCGGTGCTCGCCGAGCGGCTCAGCATCACCGAGACGTACTTCTTCCGGCACGGCGACCAGTTCCGCGCGCTCAGCCGGCGGGTGCTCCCGGAGCGCCTCGACGCGCGGTCCGGCCAGCGGGTGCTGCGGCTGCTGTCGGTCGGCTGCTCCTCCGGCGAGGAGGCGTACTCGCTGGCCATCGAGGCGCACCGGGCGCGGCCGGGGCGGGACTGGATCATCTCGGTGCTCGGGATCGACGCGAACCGGGAGATGCTGCGGCGGGCCCGGCGGGCGGAATACTCCGAGTGGTCCCTGCGGGAGACCCCGGCCGATGTACGGGAACGGTGGTTCCGCCGTACGCCGGAAGCCGGTTTCGAGGTTGTCCCCGAGGTGGTCGCGTCGGTGCAGTTCGCCGAGCACAACGTCGCGGGCCCGGACGAGGCGGGCGTCTGGCAGCCGGGGCGCTACGACGTGGTGTTCTGCCGCAACCTGCTGATGTATCTGACCCGGGAGACCGTCACCGCGGTGCTGCGCCGGATCACCGGCTCGATCGCCGAGGGCGGCGCGCTGTTCCTCGGGCACACCGACACGCTCGGCAGCGATCCGGACGGGTTCACCGTCGAGCACTTCGGCGACACGGTCTACTACCGGCGCCGGGAGAAGCCGGTGGTCGTCCGCGAGTCCCGCCCGCGTGCCCCGGAACGGCCACGGCGGGTCCGGCCACCGCGGGAGAACACGCACACCCGGGCCCTGGAGCCTGTCTCTTATACA
>KL571581.1:2367-3086 GCA_000715855.1 Actinoplanes liguriensis | reverse complement strand
TGGCCGCCGACGACCTGCTGCTGCGCGGGGTGCTGCTGGCCCAGCTCGGGCGGCTCGACGAGGCGCGGGACACCGCCCGGCGGCTGATCGAGGCCGGTCCGCCCGACCCGGACGCGCACCAGTTGCTCGGCGTCTGTCACGAGGCCGACGACCCGGAGCGGGCCCAGGCGCAGTACCGGCTGGCGGCGTACCTGGATCCGGCGTTCGCCATGCCCCGCCTGCGGACGGGCCTGCTGGCGCGGCGGCGCGGCGACGGGCGGGCCGCGGCCGAGGAGCTGTCGGCGGCGCTGGAGCTGCTGCCGCGCGAGACCGAGCAGCGGATCACCCTGTTCGGCGGCGGGTTCGGGCGGTTGACGCTGAGCACGCTGTGCCGGACCGAGCTGGACGCGGCGATGTCGCGGGGTACCCGGCGATGACCGATCGCATCCGCTCCCGGGTCGATCGGCTGCGGGCTGATTTCGATCACTCCTTCTCGGTGCCGCTGCGAACCCTGGACGACGAGTCCGTGGAGCTGCTCGCGATCGGGGCGGGCGGGCGCTCGTACGCGATGAGGTTGTCCCAGACCTCGGGCCTGTTCCCGGACCGGCCGGTCACGCCGCTGCCCACCTCGGTGCCGGCGCTGCGCGGGCTGGCCGGGTTCGCCAACGTGGTCGTGCCCGTCTACGACCTGGCCACCCTGCTCGGCCACCCGATCGCCGACGAGCCCCGCTGGCTGGTGC
>KL571581.1:0-2141 GCA_000715855.1 Actinoplanes liguriensis | reverse complement strand
CCGCCGCTGGCACTCGCCTTCCATCAACTCGATCACCACGTCCGGGTGCAGGCCACCGACGTGGTGGACGGCTCCGCGGCCGCCGAGCAGCGAAGCTGCCTGCGCGGCATGGTCCGGCTGACCGGCGGCGACCGGCCGATCGTCGACGTGCCTGCGACCCGAGCCCTGGCCGAGCGGATGGCCGGGCATGACCACACCCTGGAGGGGACCCGATGATGGAGGGGCACACATTCGGCCGGAAGATGGGCGTCGGGGTCGTCATCACCGGGCTCCTGACCCTGGTCTCGGTGATCGTCGCCGTGCTCTGCATGCTGTTGGTGGTGCACGCCAAGGACCGGGTGATCACCGCCGCGACCCACCAGCTGACCGGCGCGGAGAACCTGAACCGGCTGATGGAGAAGCGGCTCGCCGACTTCCGCGGCTACATGCTCTACGACAAGCAGGCACAGGAGTTCAGCACCGACCTCGCGCAGGACCGGGTCGACTTCCGCACCCAGCTGGACGATCTCCAGGACAACGCCGGCCCGGCGGTCAAGACCCTGATCGCCGCCGTCTCCGACACCGAGCACAAGTACGCGGACGCGGTCGACGGGTTGATGGCTCTGCCGAGGCACACCGAGATCGACCCGACCACCAGCGGCCAGGCCGTGCAGCTGCGCAAGGACGTGCAGAGCGCGCTGGCCGCCCTGATCAAACGGGTCCAGACCGACGTCGGGGCCGACCAGCGGCACTCGACCCGGCAGGCGAACATCGCGATCGGGGTGATCATGGTGCTGGGCCTGCTGACCACGTGCAGCGCGATCATGGTGGCCTGGCGGCTGAGCCGGGACCTGCGCCGCGAGGTGGGCGCCGCGGTCGGGCACATCCAGAGCTCGTCCGCGCAGCTGGAGGCGGCGGCCGCGCAGCAGGTCAACGGCGGCCGGGACCAGGCCAGCGCGATGAACGAGATCACTACGACGATCAACGAGCTGCTGATCACCTCCCGGCAGATCGCGGACAGCGCCCAGCGGGTCTCCAAGATCGCCGAGGAGACCGAGGCGGCGGCCCGCAACGGCGACCACACCATCGACCAGACCCGGGCGTCGATCACCGCGATCCGTACCCAGGTCGACCAGATCGTGCAGCACATGCTGGCGCTGGGCGAGAAGTCGCAGCAGATCGGCACGGTGGTGGACCTGGTCTCGGAGCTCGCCGAGCAGACCAACATCCTGGCCATCAACGCGACCATCGAGGCGAGCGGGGCCGGCGAGTGGGGCCGCCGGTTCGCGGTGGTGGCAGAGGAGATCCGGAAGCTGGCCGACCGCACCGCGGCCTCGGCGAAGGAGATCCGGACGCTGATCGACGACGTGCGCGGCGCGGTGAACACCACGGTGATGGCCACCGAGATCGGCGCGAAGGCGGTCGACGCCGGGTCCCGGCAGTTCGACAACGCGACAAGCAGTTTCCGGGAGATCGCCCAGCTCGTCGCCACCACCAACGACGCGACCCGGGAGATCGAGCTCTCCACCAAGCAGCAGACCACCGCGGTCGAGCAGGTCAACGTGGCGGTCTCGGACACCGCCCGGGTGTCGAGGGAGACCGAGAGCAGCGCGGTGCAGACCAAGCAGACCGCGGCGCACCTGAGCAACCTCTCCGGCGAGCTGCTGGACATGGTCGGGACCCGGAGTCACTGAGATGCCGGAGAACCGGGATCCCCTGCGCTACTTCCGGGTCGAGGCGCAGGAGCTGGTGGACCAGATCAGCTCCGGGGTGCTCGACCTGGACCAGCGGCCCGGCCCGGAACCGGTGGCGAAGCTGCTGCGGGTGGCGCACACGCTCAAGGGCGCGGCCCGGGTCGTCCGGCAGAAGGAGATCGCCGACCGGGCGCACGAGTTCGAGGAGATCCTGGTCCCGCACCGGGACGACCCGGCCGGGCTGGCGGCCGGCGAGATGCGCGAGCTGCTGCGGCTCAACGACGTGATCAGCGCGCAGGTGGCGGCGCTGTCCCAGCCCCCACCGGCACCGGCCCCGGTCGCGGCCGCGGCACCGGCCGAGGAACCGGCCGAGGAACCGGTGCACGCCGTGGAGGAGGAGCCCGAGCCGATCGCCCCGCGCGCCTCCACCGAGGACCTGGACGACCTGCTGGACTCGATCGGCGAGAC
>KL571580.1:7457-7636 GCA_000715855.1 Actinoplanes liguriensis | reverse complement strand
GGTTCTCGCGGTGGTCCGGGGCTCCGCGGTGAACCAGGACGGCGCGTCGAACGGGCTGACCGCGCCGAACGGTCCGTCGCAGCAGCGGGTGATTCGCCAGGCGCTCGCCTCAGGTGGTCTGACCGCCGCCGAGGTGGATGCGGTAGAGGCCCATGGCACCGGGACCTCGTTGGGTGATC
>KL571580.1:6998-7153 GCA_000715855.1 Actinoplanes liguriensis | reverse complement strand
TGCGGTACGGGGTTCTGCCGCGCACGTTGCATGTCGAGCGGCCGTCCACCCAGGTGGATTGGAGTGCCGGCGCCGTCGAGCTGCTGACCTCGTCGCGTGCGTGGCCGGCGGTGGATCGGCCCCGGCGAGCGGCGGTGTCGTCGTTCGGGATCAGC
>KL571580.1:6469-6723 GCA_000715855.1 Actinoplanes liguriensis | reverse complement strand
ATCAGCGGCACCAACGCCCACGTCATCCTCGAAGCCTTCGACGCCGAGCCGACTGACGCAGCCGTCTCGCAGGCCGGGCCGGTGGTGCTCAGCGCTGCCGACCCGGACGCGCTGGCGGTCATGGAGGAGCGCCTCGACCGGTCGGTCGACGGGGTGGCCGCCACGCTCGCTACTCGGGCCGCCCTGCCGCATCGGGCGGTCGTCCTGGACGACGCCACCGTCCGGGGCGTCGCATCCGAGGGCCGCTTGGCGAT
>KL571580.1:6008-6190 GCA_000715855.1 Actinoplanes liguriensis | reverse complement strand
TGGCGATTCTCTTCACGGGTCAGGGTTCGCAGCGTGCGGAGATGGGCCGGGAGCTCTACCGGGCGTTCCCGGTGTTCGCGGCGGCGTTCGACGAGGTTACCGGGTTGCTGGAGATTCCGGATCTGGCTGTGGATCAGACGGGTTGGGCGCAGCCGTCGATCTTCGCGGTTGAGGTGGCCCTG
>KL571580.1:5494-5746 GCA_000715855.1 Actinoplanes liguriensis | reverse complement strand
GGCGCAGCCGTCGATCTTCGCGGTTGAGGTGGCCCTGCTGGCTCTGGTCCGGTCGTGGGGCATTACTGCGGACGTCGTGGGTGGTCATTCGATCGGTGAGATCGCTGCTGCGCACGCGGCCGGGGTGTTGTCGCTGGCGGATGCGGCGACGCTGGTGTCCGCGCGGGCCCGCCTGATGCAGGCGTTGCCGGCTGGTGGCGTGATGGTCGCTGTTCAGGCTTCCGAGGCGGCTGTTCGTGAGGCGTTCCCGGG
>KL571580.1:4994-5252 GCA_000715855.1 Actinoplanes liguriensis | reverse complement strand
CGTGGACATCGCGGCGGTCAACGGCCCGGACTCGGTCGTGGTCGCCGGCCTTGCGGAAGACGTCGCGCCGGTGGATGCCGGTGCCTGGAAGACGACCCGGCTCCGGACCAGTCACGCGTTCCACTCGCGGCTGATGGATCCGATGCTGGACGAGTTCCGCGCGGTGGTGCGGACACTGACGTTCGGACCGCATCCGGTGTGGGGCGATCCGGAGTACTGGGTCTCCCATGTGCGAACCACGGTTAACTTCACCGACAC
>KL571580.1:2565-4745 GCA_000715855.1 Actinoplanes liguriensis | reverse complement strand
GTCTCCCATGTGCGAACCACGGTTAACTTCACCGACACGGTCGCCCAGCTCGGTGCGGACCGGATCCTGGAGCTAGGCCCGGACGGCGTGCTGGCCGGCCTGATCGCGCACATCGACCCGGACCTGCCCGCCGTCCCGGCGATGCGACGCGACCGGCCGGAGGTCAGCACGCTGCTGACCGCTATCGCGGAGCTCTACGTCCAGGGCCAGCCCGTCGACTGGACCGCGATCGTCGGCCGCGCGACCGTTCCGCTGCCCACCTACCCGTTCCAGCACCGCCGCTTCTGGCCCCGGCCCCGGACCGGTGTCACCGGCGACGTCACCGGTCTCGGCCTGACCGGCACCGGCCACCCCATCCTGGGCGCCAGCACCGAGGTCCCCGGCGCCGGTCTGGTCCTGTTCACCGGCACGCTCACCGCCGCCACCCACCCGTGGCTGCTCGACCACACCGTCCACGACCGCCCGGTCGTCCCCGGCGCGGCCCTGGCCGAGATGGCTGTCGTGGCGGGCGCCGCGACGGGTGTCCCGGTGCTGGACGAGCTGCTCCTGCAGGCGCCGCTGGAACTGCCGGCGCAGGTCCGGGTCACGATCGGGACGGCGTCGGACGACCGGCGCCGACCGGTGACCGTCCACTCCCGGGCCGGCACGGACGACGCGTGGATCGAGAACGCGAACGGCCTGCTCGCCCCGGACGACGACATCGAGTTGGGCACGGTGACGGTTCCGGCCACCGCCGAGGAGGTCACGCTCGGCGACTTCTACCCGGCGATGGCCGCCGCCGGCCTCGGCTACGGTCCCGCCTTCCAAGGGCTGCGCCGTGTCTGGCGGGCCGGCGACGAGATCTTCGCCGAGATCGAGGTTCCCGAACCGGGGGCCGGATTCACCCTGCACCCGGCGCTGCTGGACAGCGCGCTGCACGCGGTCGGGGCCGCGGGCCTGGTGGACACCGTGCGGTTGCCGTTCGCCTTCAGCGGGGTGCGACTGGTCGCCTCCGGCACGGCGACCCTGCTGGTCCGGCTCACCGCGGACGGCGCCGACGGGGTGCGCCTCGATCTCGCCGACAGCGCCGGTCTGCCGGTCGGGCGGATCGACCGTGTCGCGCTGCGCCCGCTCCCGGCGGCCGCCTCCGGCCTGCGGACCGTCGAGTGGCGCCCGGTGCCGGTGAACCGGGATTCCGGCCCGGCCGGGTGGCGCCGCGTGCGGTTCGGCGAGCCGCTGCCCGAGGCGGCGACCCTCGTGCTGGACGCGACCGAGCCGGGCACGACCCGGGACGCGATCAACGCCGTACTGGAAATCCTGCAGCGGTTGATTCTCGATCCGGCCCGCAGCGGAACGCATCTCGTGGTGCACACCCGCGGCGCGATCGCGACCAGCGCGGCCGAGCCGGTGCCCGGGCTGGCCGGCGCCGCGCTCTGGGGTCTGGTCCGGTCGGCGCAGAGCGAGAATCCCGGCCGGTTCACCCTGGTCGACGCGGAGGAGCTGGTGCCCGGCATCGTCGAGGCCGGGCTGCCGCAGGTCGCGGTCCGCGACGGGGTGGTGCTGGCGCCCCGGCTGGTCCCGGCGGTGTCCGATCCGGAGCTGCCCGACCTCAGCGCCGGAACCGTGGTTCTCACCGGCGCCACCGGTGCGCTCGGCGGCGCCGTGGCCCGGCATCTGGTCACCGGGCACGGCGTCAAGGACCTGCTCCTGGTCAGCCGGCGCGGGGCGAGCGCGCCGGGTGCGGCCGACCTGGTCCGGGATCTGACCGAGGCGGGCGCGCAGGTCCGGTTGGCGGCGTGCGACCTGGCCGACGCGCGAGCGACCCGGGACCTCCTCCAGGAAGTCGACGTGGGTTCGATCGTGCACGTCGCCGGCGTCACCGACGACGCGATGCTCACCTCGCTCACCCCGGAACGGTTCACCGGCGTGCTGGCGGCCAAGGTGGACGCCGCCGAGAACCTGCGCGCGGCGACCGCGGACCGGCGACTGACCGCGTTCGTGCTGTTCTCCTCGATCGCCGGCCTGCTCGGCAACGCGGGGCAGGGCAACTACGCGGCGGCGAACACGTTCCTCGACGCGTATGCGGCGAGCCTGCGGGCCGACGGCGTGCCGGCCACCTCGATCGCCTGGGGACTGTGGGACGAGGGGATGGGCGGCGCGCTCACCGGGGCCGACCGGGAACGGCTGCGCCGCGGTGGCGC
>KL571580.1:1136-2347 GCA_000715855.1 Actinoplanes liguriensis | reverse complement strand
CGTTGTTCGACGCCGCGCTCGGCTCCGGCGCCTCGCTGGTCGTCGCGGCGGCCGGCCGGTTGCCCGAACTGGCGCCGGCCCGGCCCGCGCCGACGCCTGCCACGGATCGGACGACCGGCCGCGACAAGGCCCTCGCCAAGCGGCTCGCGGCGCTCACCGTGGCGGAACAGACCCGCACGCTGCTCGGCCTGATCCGCACCCAGGCCACGGGCGTGCTGGGCCACGCCGAGATCGGCGACACCCGGGCCTTCAACGAGCTGGGCTTCGACTCGCTCACCGCGGTCGAGTTCCGTAATCGCCTGGCCGCCGACACCGGACTGCGCCTCGCGCCGACCCTGATCTTCGATCATCCGACGCCGCTCGCGCTGGCCGAGGCGCTGCGCGAACAGCTCGCCCCGGATGCCGCCGAGGGCGACGCCGGCCTGCTGGACGAACTGGCGCGGCTGGAGGCCGGACTCGCGGCCGGCACCGCGAGCGAGGCCACCCGCACCCGGATCGCGCTGCGGCTGGGTGCCCTGCTGGCGGGCCTGAACACCGCCGACACCCGCGAAGCCACCGAGACGACCGGCGACGAGGACATCGCCGCGGCCGACGACGACGAGCTGTTCAGCCTGCTGGACAACGAGCTCGGCGCCAACTGAGGAGAGACATGGACACCGAAGAGAAGCTCCGCGACTACCTCAAGCGGGCCACGGCCGACCTTCGGCAGGCCCGCCGGGACCTCCTCGACGTCCAGGAGCGGGCCGCCGAACCGATCGCGATCATCGGCATGGCCTGCCGGTATCCCGGTGCGGTCGAGACGCCCGGGCAGCTCTGGGAGCTGCTCGCGCAGGGCCGCGACGCGATCACCGGGTTTCCCTCCGACCGCGGCTGGGACGTGCCCGAGGGTGACTTCACCCAGGAGGGCGGCTTCCTCGACGAGGCCGGCGCGTTCGACCCGGCCGTCTTCGGCATCTCGCCGCGCGAGGCACTCGCCATGGATCCGCAGCAGCGACTCCTGCTCGAATGCGCGTGGGAGGCGTTCGAGCGGGCCGGGATCGACCCGCTCGGCGCGCGCGGCTCGCGGACCGGGGTGTTCGCCGGGGTGATGTACCACGACTACGCCGCCCAGCTCAGCGCGCTGCCCGAGGGCGTCGAGGGCTACCTGGCGACCGGCACCGCGGGCAGCGTCGTCTCCGGCCGGGTCGCCTACACGTTCGGGCTGGAGGGCC
>KL571580.1:738-878 GCA_000715855.1 Actinoplanes liguriensis | reverse complement strand
CTGCACCTCGCGGTCCAGGCGCTGCGCCGCGGCGAGTGCACGATGGCGCTGGCCGGCGGCGTGACCGTCATGGCGAGCCCGAGCACGTTCGTCGAGTTCGCCCGGCAGGGCGGCCTCGCCGGGGACGGGCGGTGCAAGCC
>KL571580.1:0-371 GCA_000715855.1 Actinoplanes liguriensis | reverse complement strand
ACCGCGCCGAACGGGCCGTCCCAGCAGCGGGTCATCCTGGACGCGCTCGCCGACGCCCGGCTCACTCCGGACCAGGTGGACGCGCTGGAGGCGCACGGGACCGGCACCCGGCTCGGCGACCCGATCGAGGCGCAGGCGTTGATCGCGGTCTACGGACAGAACCGAGATTCACTTGAGCCGCTGTGGCTCGGCTCGCTGAAATCCAATCTGGGGCACACCCAGGCCGCGGCCGGGGTCGGTGGCGTGATCAAGATGGTCGAGGCGATACGCCGCGGCGTGCTGCCGAAGACGTTGCACGTGGATGCGCCGTCGCCGCACATCGACTGGACCGGCGGGACGGTCGAGCTACTCACCGAGGCCCGCGACTGGCT
>JNYN01004663.1 GCA_000715855.1 Actinoplanes liguriensis | reverse complement strand
ATGTGTATAAGAGACAGGACCAGATCGCGCTGCGGGACGGCCGGCCCTGGGGACGCCGCCTCCGGCCGGCCACGATCCCGGCCCCGGGCTGGAAGCCGCGCGGCACCGTCCTGATCGTCGGCGGCACCGGCGCGCTCGGCGGGCACGCCGCTCGCTGGGCGGCCGCCTCCGGTGCCGAGGCGCTGATCCTGGCCGGGCGCCGTGACCCCGGCCCGGCCCTGCTGGAACTGGGCATCCCGGTCACCACGATCACCGGCGACCTGACCGATCGCGATCAGGTGGCCGCCCTCGTCGCCGCCCTCCCGGACGACCTCACCGCGGTCGTCCACGCGGCCGGCGTCGGCGAGGACACCCCGCTGGCCGACCTCACCCCGGCCCGCATCGCCGAGATCACCGCCGTACGGGTGACCAGCGCTCTTCTCCTGGACGAGCTGCTGGCCGGCGCGGAAACCGTCCGGGAGTTGGAGGCGTTCCTGGTCTTCACGTCGGTCGCCGGGATCTGGGGCACCACGAGGCATCCGGCCACCGCGGCCGCCGACGCGTTCCTGGAGGCGTTCACCGACCGGCGCCGCGCCGAGGGCCGCCCCGCCACCAACATCGCCTGGTCCCCGTGGGCCGGTGGCGGAATCGCCGCCTCAGCTGCGAACGACGGTTCACTTCTGCGGCTGGGCCTGCGCCCGCTGGACCCCGGACGGGCCGCCGCGCAGCTCGCCACCCCGGCCCCGGTCGTCGCGGACGTCGACTGGGGACGGTTCCTGCCCGCGTTCACCCTGGCCCGCCCCAACCGCTTCTTCGCCGAGGTCGAGCCGGCCACGACGCCCGCCGCCGAGGAGGACTCCGGGACCGGGGACGCCCTGCGTGAGCGACTCAGCGGGCTGCCCGCCGACGAGGCCGAACGCGAGCTGACCGATCTGCTCCGCGGCCACATCGCGGCCGTGCTCGGCTTCCCGGACACCGAGCGGATCCCGCCGTCACGCGCCTTCCGGGAGATCGGCTTCGACTCGGTCACCGCCGTCGAGCTCCGGAACCGGGTGAACGCGTCCACCGGCCTGCGCCTGCCGGCCACGCTCGTCTTCGACCACCCGACCCCGGCCGCGCTCGCCACACTGCTGCGGCAGCGGATCGTCCCGGACGGCTCCCGATCGGTGCTCGACGACCTCGACGACATCGAGAGGCGACTCGCCGGGGAGACGCCCGACACGATCACCGAGACGCGGTTGCGGATCAAACTGCGCGCGTTGCTCACCGCCCTCGACCGGGCCGGCGCACCCGCCCCGGCAGCCGTTCCCGCGCCCGCCGACGACGACGATGAGCTGCTGAAATTCATCGACACGCACCTCGGCAGAGGCTGACCAGGTAGGGGAGCGCTAGGGGTACCTGGGACTCTCCCGGCGCTCCTAGCCTCCCTCCTGGGCTGATGTCCGTGCGTCTGTCGTAGAGGTGGAGTCACATGGCGACCGAGGAAACTCTCCGCGACCTGTCTCTTATACACGAGCCGATCGCGATCGTGGCGATGGGCTGCCGGTTTCCCGGCGGGGTGGCCTCCCCGGACGACCTGTGGCGGCTGGTCACCGACGGCGGCGACGCGACCGGCGGGTTCCCGGCCGACCGCGGCTGGGACACCTGGTGGGAGCCGGGCGCGCCGGAGCTCGACGGGCGTGGTGGCTTCCTCTACGACGCGGGCGACTTCGACCCGGCGTTCTTCGGGATCAGCCCGCGCGAGGCGCTCGCCATGGACCCGCAGCAGCGCCTGCTCCTCGAGGTCGCGTGGGAGACCTTCGAACGGGCCGGGATCGACCCGTCCACCCTGCGCGGCAGCCAGGCCGGTGTCTTCGTCGGCGGCAGCTACATGGGCTACAGCTCGTACGTCGAGAACCTCCCCGAAGGGGTGCTCGGGCACCTGCTCACCGGAACCGCTCCGGCGGTCCTCTCCGGTCGCCTCGCCTACACGTTCGGCCTGGAGGGACCGGCCGTCACGATCGACACGGCCTGCTCGTCCTCGCTGGTCGCGCTGCACCTGGCGGCCCGGGCGCTGCGCAACCGGGAGTGCTCGATCGCGCTCGCCGGCGGCGTTGCCGTGATGTCGACCCCGGACTCGTTCGGCGAGTTCACCAAGCAGGGCGGGCTCGCGCCGGACGGCCGCTGCAGGTCGTTCGCCGCGGCCGCGGACGGCACCGGCTGGTCCGAGGG
>KL571579.1:15960-16258 GCA_000715855.1 Actinoplanes liguriensis | reverse complement strand
CGGCACCACGGTTACCGTGAACGTCGACCACACCGCGCCCAGCGTCACCGCCGCGGTCAGTGGCACGCCGAACGCCGACGGCTGGTACCGGACCGCCCCCACGGTCCGCTTCAGCTGCGCCGACGGTGCCTCCGGGATCGGCACCTGCCCGGCAGACGCCACGATCACCGCCGACGGCGCCGGCCAGGTGATCGCGGGAACCGTCACCGACCGGGCCGGCAACACCGCCGGCGCGAGCGTCACCGTCAACGTCGACCGCACCGCCCCGGCCATCACCGCCACCATCACCGGCGCCACC
>KL571579.1:15455-15668 GCA_000715855.1 Actinoplanes liguriensis | reverse complement strand
CACCGGCACCGTCACCGACAAGGCCGGCAACACCGCGACCGTTACCAGCACCATCAGCCTGGACCGGGTCGCACCCGTCATCACCGCCACCATCACCGGCGCCACCGCGAACGCCGCCGGCTGGTACCAGAGCACCCCCACCATCCACTACACCTGCACCGACACCGGCTCCGGCGTGACTGCCCGGCCGACACACCGGTGACCACCGACGGC
>KL571579.1:14794-15209 GCA_000715855.1 Actinoplanes liguriensis | reverse complement strand
ATCCACTACACCTGCACCGACACCGGCTCCGGCGTAACCGACTGCCCCGCCGACACACCGGTGACCACCGACGGCGCCGCCCGCACCATCATCGGCACCGTCACCGACAAGGCCGGCAACACCGCCGGCACCACCACCACCGTCAACGTCGACCACACCGTCCCGACCATCACCGCCACCATCGTCGGCGCCACCGCCAACACCGCCGGCTGGTACCGGAACACCCCCACCATCCACTACACCTGCACCGACACCGGCTCCGGCGTTCCTGCCCGGCCGACCAGGCAGTCGGCACGGACGGCGCCGACCAGGCGGTCACCGGCACCGTCACCGACAAGGCACCGCCGGCACCATCACCGGCACCGTCACCGACAAGGCACCGCCGGCACCATCACCGGCACCGTCACCGACAAGG
>KL571579.1:12497-14701 GCA_000715855.1 Actinoplanes liguriensis | reverse complement strand
GCGCGACCGTCACCAGCACCATCAGCCTCGACCGGGTCGCGCCGGCCATCACCACCACCGTCACCGGCGGCACGGTCAACGCCAACGGGTGGTACAACAGCGCCCCGACAGTGACCTACGCCTGCTCCGACGACCGCTCCGGAGTCGCCACCTGCGGCGCCGGCAGCACCGTTGGCACCGACGGCGCGGGACAGAAAATCACCGGCACGGTCGTCGACAGGGCCGGCAACACCGCGAGCACCAGCAGCACGGTGAACCTGGACCGGGTCGCGCCGGCGATCACCGCCACCGTGACCGGCGCCAAGAACAAGGCCGGCTGGTACACCGCCGCTCCGACGGTCAAGTACGCCTGCTCCGACGACCGTTCCGGCGCGCCGACACGGTGGTCGCCGACGGGGCCGCGCAGAAGGTCGCCGGCACGGTGACCGACAACGCCGGCAACACCGCGAGCACCAGCGTCACGCTCGCCGTCGACCGGACCGCTCCGGTGGTCACGATCACCGGGGCGACCGACGGCACCGTCTACGGACCCGACGTCGCGCCGGTGGTCTCCTGCGTGACCACGGACGCGGTCTCCGGGGTCGCCGGCCAGGCGACGGCACGCGACGTCGAGAACAACGGCAAGCACACCGTGACCTGCGCCGGGGCGACGGACAAGGCGGGCAACGCGGCGGCGACGGTCCAGCTGACGTACACCGTCAAGCCGACCGTCGAGTGGCTCATCGCGCTGACCCACAAGGTCATGCCCGGCGCCTCGGCGGTCACGCTCCGGCAGCTGGACGCGGACCTGACGGCCTCCCGATGGGTCGCGTACACCGCTCGCGTGTGGGCGTTGACCCAGGGCGCCAAACCGGTGCTCTCGGCGGCCGATGCGACGACGCTGGTCTACTGGGCGGCGCGTTTGCAGTGCAACGTCTGATCCGCTGACAGCACCATCGGAGGATGGGCCGGGGCTCGTGGAGCCCCGGCCCATCCTCGCGTACCCGCCCGGCGCGGCCACGGATGCTCGCATACTGGGGCTTATGACGCGAAATCCCGCGCTCTCGGTGATCGTGCCGGCCTTCAACAGCGCCGTGCTGTTGCGTGAGCTCCTGACGTCGCTGCTCGCCTCGACGTGCCGGGACTTCGAGGTCATCGTCAACGACGACGTCCGGTCGGCCGATGACACGCCGCAGGTGGTGGCCGGCTTCCGGGAGCGCGGCCTGGCGATCCGCTACCTCAAGGAGAACCGGTCGATGGCGCAGGGCCGCCGGCGCGGGGCGCAGGAGGCGGCCGGCGACATCCTGCTGCACCTGGACACCGATATGACGGTGACGCCGGGCCTGCTCGGCGAGTGCGCCGAACTGCTGGCCGACAGGTACGACGCCGTGGTGATCCCGGAGGAGTCGTTCGGCACCACCTTCTGGGCGCGCTGCAAGTGGCTCGAGAAGAAGTGCTACGACGGCGTCGAGCAGATCGAGTCGCTGCGCTGCGTGCGCCATGACGTCTACGACAAGCTCGGCGGCCACGACGATCGCATGGTCTTCTCCGAGGACAAGGACCTCGACCTGCGGGTCCGCGCGGCCGGTCACCGCGTCGGCCGGACCCGCAACTTCCTTTACCACAACGAGGGTGAGCTGCGCCTGTCGCGCACGTTGCGCAAGAAGCTCGGGTACGTCGCCAGCGCCGACCTGTTCGCCGAACGCCACCCGGAAGCCTTCCGCTGGCAGGTCAACATCCTGCACCGGTTCGCGCTCTACCTGCGCAACGCCCGCTATCTGAGGACCCACCCCCTGCTCTACGGTGGAATGTGGCTGATGAAGGCCGGCGAGTTCGGATTCGGCGCGATCGGGTTGCTCCGCCGGCGGCTGTTCGCACCGGCCCGGCCGGTGGTGCGCGCATGATCCGCATCGCCCACGTCATCGCGGAGTTCTCGGCGCGCGAGGCGATGGGCCGGACCGTCACCGAGACGGTGCGCCGGGTGACCGGCGAGCATCACCTGATCACCACGCACGTCGTCGACGGCGGGCAGATCTTCGCCGGGACCCACGAACTGGGTGGGCCGCTGGAGACGTTCCCGCTGGGCCGCTCGGCGCCGCTGGCCGCGGCGCTGGCCGGGATCGGGCCCGACCTGGTGCACCTGCACGCCGGAGCGCTCGGGCCGCTGATGGCCCTTCACCCGGTGCTGCGGCCGTACCCGAAGGTGTTGACCGTCTACGCCTGGC
>KL571579.1:10187-12259 GCA_000715855.1 Actinoplanes liguriensis | reverse complement strand
GGTGTTGACCGTCTACGCCTGGCCGACGCTGCCCGGTCCGAGCGCCTGGCGGCGGGGAACACCGGCCGAGATGTGGGCCTCCAACGTGCTGCGGCCCCGGGTGGCGCTGACCACCGTGCTGCCGGTGCCGTTGGCCGTCGCGGCGCTGCGCCGCTCCGGCATCAGCACGGTGCTCACCCCCGACCCCCGGGTCGCCGACCGGCTCGGCCGGGCCGGCGGCCCACGGATCATCAGGTACGCGTGTGGCGCGCCGGACGACGACCGGCGCGCCCGCTTCGACGCGGACCACCCGGTGATCGTCTTCGCCGGGCGCGCCGAGACGGTCCGCGGGCTGGACACCCTGCTCGACGCGTTCCGTACGGTGCGTTCGCGGGTCCCCGGCGTCCGGTTGCGCCTGCTGCTCATCCCCCGCCCGGAGCTGCCCGCCATCCTGGCCCGGGCCGGAGCCGCCGGCGACGCGATCGACGTGGTCACCGACCCGGTGCCGGACCTGCTGGGCGAGTTCGCGGCGGCCCAGGTCGGCACGTGGCCGTTCAAGTTCGACTACACCACGTCGCCGCCGGCGATGGCGCTGGTCGAGGCGATGGCGGTCGGTCTGCCCGTGGTCGGCACCGACGTCGCCTGCGTGCGGGCGGTTCTCGAACCCGGGGTCAACGGCCTGTCGGTACCGCCGGCCGACCCGGCGGCGCTGGCCCGTGCCCTGATCACGCTGCTCACCGAGGAGCCGCAATGGCAGCGCTACGCCCAGGCCGGGTGGGAGTCGGCGCGCGAGCACATGGGGTGGGACCGGGCGACGGAGCGGGCGGCCGCGGCGTACCGGGCGGTCACCGGAGAGCTTGCCCGTCGATTGACGTCGGGATGAGCCGCGCTTGAGGTACGGCCGCCATTCTCAATGCATGACGTTCTCACAGCTCACCGCCCCCGCCGCCCACTCCGTCGCCGTCGTTCCCGGCCCGGGCCACACCGCCGTCGACCTGACCCTGGTGCTCCCGATCTCCGGCCCGGCCACCGCTCTGCGCCACCTCATCGACCGCCTGTGTGAAGCCCTCTACGCCCAGTGCATCAGCTTCGAGATGGTCGCCGTGGCCGACGCCGCCTCCGCCGAGCTCGGCGACCGGCGGCTAGCCCGTACGGTGCACGCCGACCGGCTGGACCGGGATGGCTTGTGGCAGGCCGACATCTCCGCCACGGCCGGTCGCTGGATCGGCTTCCTGGACGTCGCCGGATACGCCGACCTCGACGCGTACGGCTTCATCGAGTTGCTGCACCAGGCCCGCGAGCGCGCCGTCGTCGCCGCCTGAGATCCGGGCCGGTACGACTTGGATCGGCGATTCCGTGACCGATGAGAGGTCAGTACGCACCTATCCACCGCCCTGGGAGATCTCGTGTCCAAACCACGCGCGCTCGTCGTCGAGGACTCCCCCGAGTTCATGATGATCTGCCGCCACCTGCTGGAGAAGGAGGGCTTCGAGGTCGTCGCCGCCGGTGACGGTCAGGAGGCCGTGGAACGCGCCCAGAAGCAGCGCCCGGACATGGCGATCCTCGATCTGGGCCTGCCCGACGTCGACGGCATCGAGGTGTGCCGGCAGATCCGGCAGTTCACCGACGCCTACATCATCATGGTCACCGGACGCACCGACGAGCTGGACAAGGTGGTCGGGCTCTCCGTGGGCGCCGACGACTACGTCACCAAGCCGTTCTCGCCGCGTGAGCTCTCGGCGCGCATCCAGGCGATGCGGCGCCGCCCGCGCGCCAGCGCCGGCATCCGCCGCGAAGCCGTCCGCGAGTACGGCGAGCTGCGCATCGACCTGGAGGTACGGGAGGTGTCGCAGTCCGGGGCGATCCTCGAGCTCACCAAGATCGAGTTCGATCTGCTGGACCTGCTCTCGTCGGCGCCACGGCGCACCTTCACCCGCCAGCAGCTGCTCACCGAGGTCTGGGGTGACAACTTCTACGGCGACGACCACATCATCGACGTGCACGTCGGTAACCTGCGGCGCAAGCTGGGCGAGTCGGCGTCCGCGCCGCGCCGCATCCGGACCCTGCGCGGCGTCGGGTACCGGTTCGAACCC
>KL571579.1:7778-9933 GCA_000715855.1 Actinoplanes liguriensis | reverse complement strand
CGCCGGGGCGCGTGTGCCGCCTGCAGCACCGCCGCGACCAGCTCCGTGATCCCCGCCCCCGGCTCGCCGGAGGTGTCCACCACCAGTTCGGCACAGCGGGCCGGCCGCTCGGCGAGCAGCCGGCGGAAGCGTTCCTGCTGCGCGGACTGCTCCTGCAGGCTCTTCTCCGGCTTGCGGCCGTGGATCACCTCGGCCGGCGCGTCCGGCAGAACGAGCACATCCGGTGCGGGCACCAGCAGCTGTGCGACCTTTGCCGCGGCGGAGCCCGGCCACGGGGATTCCCGCAGGTCGTAAACCCACCGATCGGCGATGACGACCCGGCGCAGGGCAAGGGCCGGAGCTACCGTACGCAGATAGCGCCAGCCGTACTCGCCGGCGTAGACCCACGCCGCCACCCGCCGCAGCCGCGCATGATCCAGCGACGCGCCCGCCGCGGGCTCGGTGGCCGCCGGGACTGCCGGCGTCGCCGCCGTGCTGCCCACGCCCAGCACGCGCCGGGCGAACGCCACCCCGGGCAGATTGCCCCGGGCCATGCCGAAGTACGCCGGCACGGTCCCGAATCCGATGCCGCGCAGCCCTTGGTGCAGCGCCTCGGCGACCGTGGACTTGCCCGATCCGTCCGTGCCCACCAGCGCCACCACCACGCCGCGAGCCCGCAGACCGAGCGGACCCGCGGCCCGCCCGGCCGGAAGCACACTGCGCCGCTGCGCCCAGGTGGCGCCGATGCTGTGCGGTCCCAGGCTGCGGGCGGCCAGGCGCACCCGGGCCCGGCGGGGCAGTCCGGGATCCGGCTCACGTCCCTGCGCGGTCGCGATCACCTCCGCGGCGACCCGCGCCCCGAGCTGACGGGTCAGCCGCCCGGCCAGCGCCGCACGCTGCGCCGTGGTCGCGTCCGCCCACGCAGCCCGCGCCTCGGCGAGCCTGGCTGCCGCCGGAATCCGGCCCCGCAGCACCGGTCGCACCAGCAGATCCGCGACGGCCGAGGCCCCGGTGAGCCGATGGGTGCCCGAATCGACGGTGACCTCGGCCGCCGGAATCATCAGAATGGGACCGACCCGCAGGTCGCCGTAGGTGACGTCGACGATCGCCGGGCCGCTGTCGGTCAGCACCGCGACGCTCAGGTGCCGCAACCGGCGCGGATCGGTCGCCTCGGCGATCACCGCACACCGGGGGGAGGCGGCCAGCGCGCGCACCGGGTCGGCCCCGGCACACCAGAGGTCGAGGTCGGCCGTCCCGGTGTCGGCGCTCCAGCGTTGCGGCGCTCCCGTCGGGCCCTGCCAGGCCCAGCGCAGGCCGGACTCGGCCAGGACGGTGGCGACGGTGTCCAGCACCGCGGCCCTGGTCGCGGAATGGGTCAGCAAGCTGTCGGCCATGTGAGTCGATTATTCAGCCGGCAGAGCAGACGTGAGCGTCATTCGGCAGGATCGTGGCCGGCCCGCCGATACGTACACCGTGCAAGTTCTTCCCGGCCGCGTCGGCGGCGCCCTGACCCGAGCCGCCGGGCCGATCGCGCTGGCGGTCGCCGTGCAGAGCGCCGGCAACCTCGCCTTCCACGCGCTGGTCGGCCGGCTCCTCGACCCTGCCGAGTACGGCGCGCTCGGCGCGGTCCTGGCCGCCATGGTCATGCTCGGCATCCCACTCGGCGCGCTGCAGACCGCCGCCTCGGCGCACGCGGCAACCCACCGAGCCGGCCGGGCCACGGCCGTGCGCAGCCTGCGCTCGGTCGCGCTGTGGACCCTGCTCCCGGCGCTGCTGACGCTCGGGTGCACCCCGCTGCTCAGCGACTACTTCCACCTCGACCGGCTCGCCGAGGCCGCCCAGCTCGGGCCGTACCTGATGGTGGCGGCGCTGCTGGCGACGGCGCGCGGGCTGCTGCTCGGCGATCGCCGGGTGTCCACGGTCGCGGTGTCGTACCTGGTCGCCACCGCCGTACGGCTGGGTCTGGGTCTCGCTCTGGCCGTGCCGTTCGGCGTCGCCGGCGCCCTCGCCGCGACCCTGCTCGGTGAGGTTGCCGCCCTGTTCGCGGCGGTTCACGCGCTGGGCCGCCGGCCGGATCCCGGACCGGGTGCCAGGCTGCGCCTGCAGGCCGTGGGCGGCGCGGCCGTCGCGGTGACCGGCCTGTTCCTGTTCTCCACCGCCGACCTGCTGCTGGCTC
>KL571579.1:6435-7416 GCA_000715855.1 Actinoplanes liguriensis | reverse complement strand
CACCCGGTCTGGTCCTGACCGTCCTCTACGGCGGCGAGTACGCCGGCGCGACCACCCTGGTACGGGTCCTCGCCCTGGTCGCCGGCGTCACCTCGGTGGTCACGGTGCTCACCAACGCTGCCCTGGCCCGCCGCTCGCGAGCCACCTGGATCGTGTGGGCCGGCGCCGCGCTGGAGGTCGCGCTGATCCAGGTCTGGCACGGCTCACCGACCGCGATCGCCGCCTGCTCGGCCGCCGCGCTGGTGCCCACCCTGCTGGTGGTCGGCGCCACGGAGGTACGCGCCTGGACGCGCCGCCCGGCTCAGAATCCGCCGGAACCGGCCGAAATGTCGGCTGTGGTCGCCTCGCTTACCTGAGCGGGAGCCGGAAGGGATCGCAAGATGAGCTTCGCCGCGCGCACCCTCGTCGACGTGCTGCCCGGCCCGGCCGCGATCACCGACGAGAACGGCCGCGTCCTGGTCGCCAACAAGCCCTGGCTGCAGCGGGACACCGCCGAGGGCGAGCATCTCACCGCCGGCGACCCGGGCTGCCCGGCCCACGGCCGGCTGCCCGACCTGGTCCGGGCCGCACGCCCGGGCACGAGCGCCACGCTGGCCTGCCGCTGCGACCCGGATACCGCGTCCGCGATCCGGGTCAGCGGCCTGGAGAGCACCTGCGGCGAGCACCGTCGGCTGATCACCGTCGAGGCAGGCGCGGTGGTCGACGGCCGGCAACAGTTCCTGGCGCTGCTCGGGCACGAAGTTCGCACCCCGGTGACCACCGTGGTCGCCGCCATCGACCTGCTGCGTGCGCAGAGCCTGTCGACCGACGTACGGGAGACGGTGGACAGCGTGCACCGCGCGGTGCAGGGACTGTGCAGCCTCACCGACGACCTCCTGGATCTGGCCCAGCTGGAGACCGGCTCGCTGGTCCCGCGGCCGGCACCGATGTCGGTGCGCAGCGTCCTGGAGAGCGTCGTCGAACCGTTGCAGCGTGACACCC
>KL571579.1:5767-6100 GCA_000715855.1 Actinoplanes liguriensis | reverse complement strand
TGGCGCGGCGGCTGACGGAGTGCCTGGGCGGGACGTTGACGGTCCGCTCGAAGCCCGGTCACGGCGCCCGCTTCACCATCACCTTGCCGCTGCGCCCGCTGCCCGCACCCGCCGGCCCGGACGCTCCTGCGCTGGCCTGTCACCGGGTGGGTATCAGCGCGCCGACCGACCGGTCGACACTGGCGCTGTCCTGGCTGGTTGCCGCCGGCGGCGCGGAAGCGGTCCCGGTCGGCTTGGACGACGTGACCGCGGGCCGTGGTGGCGTCGACGCCGTGCTGTGGTGCGACGACGCGCACGATCCGGCCGCCGTGGACCTGTCTCTTATACACATCT
>KL571579.1:4504-5530 GCA_000715855.1 Actinoplanes liguriensis | reverse complement strand
GAGATGTGTATAAGAGACAGGTGCTGGCGGCGATCGGCGACGCCGGACGGGCCCTGATGGTCAGCAGCACCGACCCGCGCGGCGGCCTGGTCCGGCGGGCGGCGATGCTCAGCGCGCCGGTGACCCTCGGACGGCTCGTCAGCGCGCTCAACCAGCAGCGCACCGGGGTCCGCGGCGAGCCGGTGACGATTCCGCCGCTGCCTCCCGGCCGGGTGCTGCTCGCCGAGGACAACGAGGTCAACCGTACGGTGCTGCGCCGGATGATCGGCGTGCTGGGCGTCGAGTGCGACACCGTCGCCGACGGGTCGGCGGCGGTCCGCGAGCTGCTCGGCGAGACCCGCTACGACCTGGCGCTGATGGACATGCAGATGCCGGGAACGGACGGGCTGGAGGCGACCCGCCAGGTCCGGGCGGCCGGGAGCCGGGTGCCGGTGGTGGCGCTGACGGCCACGGCGCTGCCCGAGGACCGGGAGCGGTGCCTGGCCGCCGGGATGGACGGGTATCTGACCAAGCCGATCACGCTGGTGAAGCTGCGACGGGCACTGGAGCCGTACCTGACCACCCAGCCCGCACAGGGTGAACCGCCCGTACCGGCGCCACTCACGTCGGCGCAGCCCGCGTCTCCGCCGCCCCCGGCGGAGCCGGGCGGTGAGGTTCTCTCCCTGGAGCAGCTGCGCGAGCTCGAGGTTCAGCTGGAGGGCCGGGAGTTGGTGGCGATGACCGTCGGCACGTTCCTGGCCGAGCTCGACGGGCGCCGGGAAGCCATGGCAGGCGCGCTCGCCGCCGCCCAGCGTGATCGGCTCGGCGCGGTCGCGCACACCCTCAAGTCGTCCAGCGCACTACTCGGCGCCCAGCCATTGGCCGACGCCTGTGCCAGGGTCGAACGCCTCGCCGCAGCGGCGACCGACATCGCCGTACTGGCGGCCGCGGTCAGCGAGGTGGAACGGGCCGCCGGCGCGACGGCGATCGCCATGGCCGGCTATCTCGCCGAAGGCTGACCGGAAGCGATCAGGCGCGGTGGCGGGC
>KL571579.1:2913-4304 GCA_000715855.1 Actinoplanes liguriensis | reverse complement strand
GTGTATAAGAGACAGCGCGAGCACCATGTCGACCGCGCCGGACGAGTCGGCCGTGACGCTGCGCTGGGACTCCGACCCGACCTGGACCCGCACCGTCGAGCCGCCGCGGAATCCGACCGCGTACACGGCCAGGCCGCGCGCGGCCGAGTCGGAGCTCCAGGCGACGGTGAGCGCGTCGGCGGTCCCCCCGTAACCCGGCCCGTCGGCGCTCGCGGGTGCCGGCGTGAGCCCGGCCCCGAGCACCGCGCCGGCCAGCAGCAGGCCGATCCTGCCCAGGGCGGGCACGCGGGTATGAGAGGTGGTCACCAGGCGATGGTGGCACGCGGAAGTTGTCAGCTGATCGGCCATATCGTCATAAATTCGGCACCGCCGGGTCACCGCTCACTCCGCGTACTCGAGCCGATTGATCGGCGGAAGCGGCGCCGGCCGGCCCAGCAGATAGCCCTGACCCAGCTGCACCCCGAGCTCGAGCAGCTTCTCGTGCTCCGCGGCCGTCTCGATCCCCTCGGCGACCAGGACCGCGCCGATGTCCACGGCGAAGCTGGCCAGGCAGCGGCCCAGCGCCATCCGGACCGGGTCGGCGTCGATCCCGCTGGTCAGCGTGATGTCCAGTTTGATGATGTCCGGGCGCAGCTGGAGGATGTGGCTGAGGCTGGCGAACCCGGCACCGGCGTCGTCCACCGCGATCAAGATGCCCTCGGCCCGCAGCCGCTCGGTGACGGCGACCAGGCGTGGATAGTCGTGCACCTGAGTGTGCTCGGTCAGCTCGACCGCGATCTTGCGGTGTGCGTTCGCGAACAGCGTCGCCTGCACCTGCGGGTCCAGGATCGCCTCCACCGATAGGTTCGTGCTCAGGTACGCCCCTTCCGGCACCCCGTCCAGCGACGCCAGCGCCCGCTGCATGGCGAGCAACTCCAGTTCGACGCCGAGGCCGGCCGCGTTGGCTGCCGCGAACGCCTGGTCCGGGCCGGCGAAATGCCGCGCGTGGAACCGGGCCAGCGCCTCGAACGCGACGATGGTGCCGTTCTCCAGCTGGACCACCGGCTGGAAGGAGGGCTGGATCGCCTGGGACCGCAGCACCGAGTGCAGCGTGTCGATAGTGACCTGCCCCGGCGTCATCATCGCTGTCATGCACTGATCGTGAGCCCGCCGTCTCAAGCTCTCCTCAACCCGCCGTCAGCTTCCGGGCAGCTTGCGGCCGCAGCCCGCGCCCCGAAACCTTGACCGACGATGGGCCCACCGGCACAGGAACGTCCGGTAGCAGGCCGGGATGTCCGACGCGGCCGGCATGCATCAGCTGCGCGAAGATCCGCCCACCTCCGGCAAGCACCGCGTCGGTCACCGGTTTCCCGACCGTCCCGCAGGCCGCCTCACCTTCCGGCCGGATGGCC
>KL571579.1:1344-2668 GCA_000715855.1 Actinoplanes liguriensis | reverse complement strand
TGTATAAGAGACAGGTCCATGACGGTGCGGTAGTTGTAGGCGGCGCAGTCCTGAAAGGTGGCGATGCTCGCCCTGGTCGCCGACCGGTGCAGGACACCTTTGGACGGGCCGTCCGAGCCGATGCCGGCCCGGTGCACCATCCACTCGACGTCCGAAGCCTCGTCCATCAGGTACTTCATGACGGCCTCGTTGTCGCGGTGCTGGCCGTCGAAACCGCGGGCCACGGTCGTCCGGATCGCCCAGAGCACCGGCGAGAGCCGGCGACCCGGAACTCTGCTCAGGCCACCGGCCTGGTAGAGAAGCCGCATGACCCGGTGGCGGCGCATGACGGGGATCAACTGCCGGACGAACGCGGTGTTGATGTCCTCGGCCTTCTGGGCTTCTCGGTCGCCGAGCATGGCGACGATGTAGTCGGCGCCCGGCACCAGGTCCACCCAGTCAGCGACGTCACCGAGGGACCCGGGGTGGACGGTCAGACCCGGATCGTCCAGGGTGATCTTCCCGGGATCCCGGGCCAGGGCCCTGACCGCGTGCCCTTCCCGCAACGCCAGGGCGACGAAGTGCCGGCCGGTCTGCCCGGAGGCGCCGAACACCAGGAAGGTCTTCCGCTCGCTCACGTCGTCACCAGTGCGAACCTGACGCCGGTCAGTTCCTCGGACGCCTCCCACAGCCGACGCGCCAGTTCGGGGTCCCGGGAGCGCCGGGAGCGGCCGATGAGCTCGGCGCCGCCGCGCATGTGCATCGCGTGCTCGGGGCCGGTGAAGGCGCCCGGCGGAATGTCGCCGGTCGCGGCGAGCAGCACGGGCAGCGCGCCCTGCTCCGGGCTCTGCGCCAGGTACCGGACCAGCAACCGGGACAGCACGCCGCCGCTGCCCCTGGTCATGGCGGTGGCGACCAGGCCCGGATGCGCGGCGGCGGCCAGCACGGGCGAGCCGGCCGCGGTCAGCCGGCGCTGCAGTTCGGTGATGAACAGCAGATTCGCCAGCTTGGAGGACGCGTAGGCCCGGGACTCGCGATACGGCGTCCGCTCGTGATTCAGGTCGTCGAAGGCGATCCGTGCGGCCCGTTCTGCCTGCGAGGAGAGCGAGACCACCCGCCCGGTGATGTGCGGCAGCAGCAGGTTCGTCAACGCGAAGGGGCCGAGATGGTTGGTGCCGAACTGCAGCTCGAACCCGTCCGTGGTCAGCCGCCGCGTCGGGGAGGAGACGCCGGCGTTGTTCAACAGCACGTCGATCGGGCCGCTCCAGTCGTCGGCGAACCGGCGCACGGACCCCAGATCGGCCAGATCCAGCGGAAGCACGAGCGTCTCGCCGGGGATCACGGC
>KL571579.1:0-1124 GCA_000715855.1 Actinoplanes liguriensis | reverse complement strand
GCCCGCCGTGTCGGCGCCCTTGGCGAGGTTGCGGACCGCGAGCACGACACGGGCGCGGGCGGCGGCGAAGGCGCGCGCAGTGGCCAGGCCGATGCCGCTGGTCGCACCGGTGACGACAACGGTGCGGCCGGTCAGATCAGGCAGATCAAAATCCGCTTCGGGTACGGGGTTCATGCTCCCAACCTAGGCAGTGTCTAGAAAATAGTCAACGCCTAGTAAATAGCCACCGCCTAGCACTGCACTATGCTGGCGACATGAGGCGGCCCTTCCACCACGGCAACCTACGGGCGGTCCTGCTCGAGCAAGCCGAGGTGATGCTGCGCGACCAGGGCGTCGACGGGCTGTCGTTACGTGAGCTCGCCCGGCAGGCCGGCGTGAGCCACGGCGCACCCCGCAGTCACTTCATCGACCGGCAGGCGCTGCTGGACGCCCTCGCCGAGCAGGGCTTCGACCGGTTCACCGACCAGATCAGAGCCGCGCTGGCCATCCCGGGCCCGATCCGCGAACGGTTCCGCTCGGTCGGGCGCGCCTATGTCGACTTCTCCGTGGACAACGCCGCGCTGATGGAGCTGATGTTCGCCGCCAAGTCCAGCCAGTCCAGCGGGCCGGTCCACAACGCCGCGGCGCGGTTCTTCGCGGTGCTCGACGGGGCCATGCCGGACCCGCCAGGTGGTGATCACGACGACGATCTCCGCACCCGATTCAAACTGCTGTTCGCCGCCACCATGCAGGGCACGGCGACCCTCATCACCGCGCAGCGCATCACGCGGGAGCAGGGTCAGCGGATCATCGACGACGCGGCGGACGCCCTGCGCTCCTCGGAACTGGGTGCGCACGTCCTGTCCTCGCTGGAAGGAACCGGCTGAGGGGGGCCGAATCAGGCCGCGCTCATCGGACCCCAGCGGCGTCGAGCAACAGTCTCATCGCCGTCGCCAGCGCATCGATCTGGTCGTTCTCGGTGAAGACCCGACCGCGGGCCGCCAGGTGGCCGGCCACACGCTCAGCCAGGTCACGAGCGATCCCCTCGCCGCCCGACATCTCCAGGATCCGCACTGCTGTGATCGAGGCCGGCGCCGATGCTGCATGACGAGGGCCCCGGCGCTTGTGCGCCGGGGCCCAGGGTT
>KL571578.1:5643-5832 GCA_000715855.1 Actinoplanes liguriensis | reverse complement strand
TCTCGGGCCTCTCGACGCCGGCGGGCGCAATGCGGCCTACCTGACCTGAGACAGGGCCTCGTCCAGCAGTGGGGCCACGGTCTGGGCGTAGGTCGTGGTCATGTGGTTCGAGTCCCGGTAGACCAGCACGTTGCCGATCACCGGCGGGCAGAACGTCGTCGTGCACAGCCACGGGACCGGGTCGATCTC
>KL571578.1:3813-5347 GCA_000715855.1 Actinoplanes liguriensis | reverse complement strand
GGGCCGGCCCGCGCAGCGCCTGCGCCACCCGTACCCCGCACCGGTTGATGCGCTTGAGACGGGCCTGCCGGGCCAGGCAGATCGGGACCCGCTCACCGAAGTACGGCGTGTCCTTGATCAGCGCCACCCGCGTGCCCATCGCGGTGAACGATCCGAACGTCCGCTTCCAGGCCGCCGCCCACTGCGCGGCCTCGTCGGTCTGGGTGTCCATCGTCCGGTAGTTGAAGCTCGACCCGATCACCGCGAGGGACGGCTTGAGCGCCTTGAACCGGGCCATCGCCGAGGCCCGCCACTTGGCGCACTCGGTGTACTCCCGGTTCCGCCCGCCGAGCCAGAGCCGCAGGTCCGCCGCCGAGCAGGAGCTCTTGGTCAGCGACACCAGCTTCCACCGGTGCTCGATCGCGAGCCGTTCCACGGCCGGGAACCACTGGGCCGCATGCGAGTCGCCGAAGAGCACCACGGTGGTCGGTGAGGCCGGGTCGCCGTAGACGCAGCCGCCCGGCGCGACCACCGCGTCCGCCTCGACGTGACACTGGTCCGCCCAGACCCGGGCCTTGTCGTCGTTCACCCTGGTCAGCGTCGGGGCTAGGTTCGCCGGCAGCTCGGTCGTGGCCCGGCTGGCCCGGACGGTCCGGGTGATCACCGCGTACGGGTCGGCGGCGCGCGCCGCGGCCACCCGCAGGTCCCGGATCGCCGCGCCGGCCGGCACCAGGTGCGGCAGCAGCGCGATGGTGACCGCGGTCGCGGCCACCGTCCCGGACAGCCCGGCGCCCAGCCCGAGGGCCCGGAACGGCCGGGCGCGGAGCCGGGGCTGATGCCGCACCGGGTTCTCCACCAGGTGATACGTGACCCAGGACAGGCCCAGCGCGATCGCCGCGAGGGCCAGCGCGAGCGGCAGGGACGGCTCGACGCCGAGCGCGGCCGGCCCGATCAGCAGCAGCGGCCAGTGCCACAGGTACCAGCCGTACGAGAGCCGCCCGACCACCTGCAACGGCCGCGCCGCGAGCGGTCCGAAGCCACCGGCCAGCACGGCAGCCGCCCCGGCGACCGGCAGAAGGGCGTAGACCCCCGGGTACGGCGTCGCGTCGTCGAACCACAGCGCCGCCACCACGATCGCGACCAGCCCGGCCCCGCCCAGCAGCCGGCTCCGGAAGCGCACGGCGAAGACCGCGAGCAGCGCGCCGACGCCCAGCTCCCACGCCCGGGTGTGCGGCCCGAAGTAGGCCCACGGCGCCGACCGCGCGGTCACCAGCACCCCGGTAGTGAACGACGCGAGCACCAGCCCGACGAGCAGCGGCTTGCGCCGGGGCAGCATCAGCAGGAGCGGCCAGAGCAGGTAGAACTGCTCCTCCACGGCGAGCGACCAGAAGTGCTGGAACGGCGACGGCGGCGCGTCCGCGTTCAGGTAGTCCGTGCCGACCTCGGCGAACCGCAGGTTGGCGACGTACCCGGCGGCCGACAGCGCGTCCCGGCACAGATCGCCGATCCGGATCGCCGGCAGCCAGAGCTTCGCCTGTCTCTTATACACATCTCT
>KL571578.1:2426-3664 GCA_000715855.1 Actinoplanes liguriensis | reverse complement strand
CAGCCGCAGGGCCCGCCGGGCATAGAACCGCCGGATCGAGATCCGTCCCGCGGCGGCCTCGCGCAGCAGCAGCGACGTGATCAGGAAACCGGAGATCACGAAGAAGACGTCGACGCCGACATAACCGCCGGCCAGCAGCGGCACCCCGGCGTGACTCAGCACGACCAGGAGCACGGCGACCGCGCGAAGGCCCTCGATGTCGGAACGGAAGTTCTGCGGCTGACTCACCGCCGTTCAACGCGCCGCCCCGGGCGGAGGTGTCGCAACCTCGCTCCCGCGCCCGTCGTTGCGCTTGATGTGACAGCCCCGACGCTGAACGCCGTCTCCACCCCCACCCCCGCCCCGGCGGTGGAACCGCGCCGGCCCTGGCAGCCGGTCTGGCGGACGATCGTGCTGCGCTCGGCGCTGGTCCCGGCGGTCGTGTTGTCGCCGCTGATCGCGTTGCAGCCGAGCGCCGACCACCGGTTCAACATCTACGCCAACGGCGCCCGTTACCTGGGCCGGCCGTGGGAGCTGTTCGGCGAGGCGGTCAGCTCCGTTCCGCAGTATCTGAACCTGGGCAACTTCCGCCCGCTCGGCCGGATGGTCGAGTGGACCCTGGACACCGTCACGTTCGCGATCACCGACCTGTTCGGGCTGCCGGCTAACGTGTCGCTGCGGCTCGTCGCCATGGTCAGCGCGATCCTCCTCACCCTCGCGACGGTGGTGCTCGCCGAGTGCGTGCTGTCCCGCGGCCGTTCGTTCGCCGGGCCGCCCTCCCTGGTCGCCGGGTTGCTGCCGTTCGCCGTCGGCGGGAGTTTCGTGGCGGCCGGCCGGACCAGCACCACGGTCCTCTTCGGCGGGCTCTACTTCCTCACCGCCGCGCTCGTCCTGCTGGTCGCCGCGGCCGCCGCCCGGACCGTCGGGCGGATCCGGCTCGGCCCGCGGCTCGGCGTGCTCGCGGTCGTGACCGGCGCCGTGCTGGCCGCGTTCAACGAGATGGCCTGGCTGGCGCTGCCGCTCGCCGCGCTCGTCGTGCTCGTCCGGGCCCGGATGGTGCTCGGGCTCTCCTGGCGGGAGACCGCCGCCGGGGGCCGCTTCACCGGGCTGCTCTGGGCCGGGTTCCTGCCGGTGGCGATCCCGGTCCGGGCGATCATCGCGCGCCGGTGCGCCGACGGGACCTGCTATTCCGGGTCGGACGTCGCGCCGGCCGGGACCCTCGGCGCGCTGCCGAATCTGTCTCTTATACACATCTCTGA
>KL571578.1:0-2205 GCA_000715855.1 Actinoplanes liguriensis | reverse complement strand
ATGTGTATAAGAGACAGGGCAGCGGGCGAGCGAGGGGCCGTACGGGCACACGCTAGGCCCGGCCGCGCTGATCGCGCTCGTGGTGCTGCTCCTGCTGGTCCGCCGCTTCCGGCGGGACCTGTCCCGGTACGACACCCCGGACCGCCGCCAGGCCGGGGCGCTCGCCGCGACCGGGCTCGCGGTGCTGGTACTCACCGCCACGATGGGCGCGCTCAACGAGCAGATGCAGCGGCTCGCGGCGGCCGGCTGGTGGGGGCTGGGCTGGCGGGACAGCGCGCTCGCCGGGGCCGGTGGGGCGATGCTCACGGTCGCGTTGCTGGCGTGGGCGTTCGCGCGGGGGCACCACAGCGGGCGGACGTACCGCCGGGGGACGCTCGCCGGGGTGCTGCTGCTCGTGGTGATCGCCGCGATCTCCACCTCGGCGAACCGCGACTACCGTGCGGGTGTCGCCTCGGAGAAGCCGGCGTACGTCCACGACCGCGTCGCCCAGGAGATCGTCGACTTCGACCGGTCGGTCGCCGGTGACGGCCGCCGCTGCACGCTGCGCGACCAGTTCCGGGACAGCCTGCCGCGCGACCGGCGAGCCGGCTATCAGGCCGAGATGCGCCGCTTCGACCAGGCCGTGAACGAGGCCACCTACCGGCTCGCGCACCGGCCGTTCTGCACCCGGGCGCCGGCATGATCTCGGTGGTGGCGCCGGTCTACAACGAGGGCGCGGGCGTCGACCGCTTCGTCCGGCGGATGGCCGAGGTGCTCGACGGCGAGGACTACGAGCTGGTGCTGGTCGACGACGGCTCCGCCGACGACTCGTGGAGCCGGATCGCCGCGCACGCGCAGACCGACCCGCGGGTCCGCGGCCTGCGGTTGTCCCGCAACTTCGGCAAGGAGGCGGCGCTGCTGGCCGGCCTCGAGCACGCCGACGGCGACGCCACGATCGTGCTCGACGCCGACCTGCAGCACCCGCCGTCGGTGATCCCGGAGATGATCCGCCGCTGGCGGGCCGGGGCGCAGGTCGTCGAGGCGGTCAAGCGCAACCGGACCGGGCAGTCGCTGGGCAGCCGGCTCGGCGCGCGCGTCTTCAACCGCGCGTTCACCCGGATGACCCGGGTGGACCTGGTCAACGCGACCGACTTCCGGCTGCTCGCCCGCCCGGCGCTGGACGCGCTGCTGCGGATGCCCGAGCACTCGTCGTTCTTCCGCGGCACGAGCAGCTGGATCGGGTTCACCCGCGAGACGATCGAGGTGGAGATCGACCACCGCGAGGGCGGCGCGTCCCGATGGACGGCCCGGTCGCTGTTCCGCTTGGCGGTGAACGGGCTGACGTCGTTCACCTCGGCGCCGTTGCACCTGGTCACGCTCGGCGGGCTGACGTTCGCGGCGTTCTCGGTGGTGCTCGGGATCCAGACGCTGGTCCGCTGGATGCAGGGCCACTCGGTGGCCGGCTTCCCCACGGTGATCCTGCTGCTCCTGGTCACCGGGACGTTCGTGCTGCTCGGGCTGGGCGTGATCGGCGAATACCTGGCCCGCATCCACGAGGAGGTCCGGGCCCGTCCCCGGTATCTCGTCCAGGAGGTCACCGGGTTACGGTCGGTCGATGTCCCGGAACAGTGGACCGAGCGTGCGCATCAACGGTGAGCTCGCCCGTCTCGTCCGTTATGGAGTGAGTGGCGGAGCCAGCACGGTCACACATTTCGGGATCGGTCTGGCCGGCGTGCACCTGCTCCACCTGCGCCCGGTGATCGCCTCCAGCACCGGCTTCCTCGCCAGCATCGCCGTCTCCTACCTGCTGCAACGCCAGTGGGTCTTCCGCTCCGCCGCCGGCCACGCCCTCGCCGGCTCCAAGTTCCTGGCCGTCACCGCGGTCGCCTTCACGATCAACACCACGGTCCTCTGGCTCGGCACCGAGATCCTCCACGCCCCCTACCCGGTGGTCCAGCCGATCGCGCTGACGCTGATCCCGTTGATCAACTACGTCCTCAACTCCCGCTGGACATTCTCTTAACCCCTTCGCCGGTACGACCTAGCCCCGCCCCGACCGCACCCCACAAGTCCCTGGTCCAGGGGCGCGACCTGTTCCCGGTGCCGGGCCGCCCGGCGACCATCCGGCGTGGGCGGCCGGTCCGCGAACTCCGCGCGGGTTGAGGCTGCGGCCGCGCTCCCGGTCTCGGCTGGTGCTCACGGTTGTTATTCGTGCCTCATAACAAC
>KL571577.1:7698-7940 GCA_000715855.1 Actinoplanes liguriensis | reverse complement strand
GATCCCCGAGGGTGGTCCCGGTGCCGTGCGCCTCGACCGCGTCGACGTCGGCGGGGGTCAGCCCGGCGTTCGCCAGCGCCTGCCGGATGACCCGCTGCTGGGAGGGGCCGTTCGGCGCGGTCAGCCCGTTGGACGCGCCGTCCTGGTTGACCGCGGTTCCGCGCACGATCGCGAGAACCCGGTGCCCGAGCCGCTCGGCGTCGGAGAGCCGCTCCACCGCGATCATCCCGACACCCTCACCC
>KL571577.1:5750-7480 GCA_000715855.1 Actinoplanes liguriensis | reverse complement strand
GATGAACGTGTCCGGCGTGGCCATCACCGCGGCGCCGCCCGCCAGGGCCAGATCGCACTCGCCGGAGCGCAGCGCGCGGACCGCGAGGTGCAGCGCGACCAGCGACGACGAGCAGGCAGTGTCGATCGAGAGCGCCGGTCCCTCGAGCCCGAGGGTGTAGGCGATGCGACCGGACGCGACGCTGCCCGAGTTGCCGGTGCCGAGATAGGCCTCGACGTCGTCGGGCACCTCGATCAGCCGGGCCGCGTAGTCGTGGTACATCAGTCCGGTGTAAACGGCGGTTCGACTTCCACGCAGGCCCAGCGGGTCGATGCCGGCGCGCTCCAGGGCCTCCCAGGCGGTCTCCAGCAGGAGTCGCTGCTGCGGGTCCATGGCGAGGGCCTCGCGCGGCGAGATGCCGAAGACGTCCGGGTCGAAGTCCGCGGCGTCGTAGAGGAAACCGCCCTCGCGGGAGTAGGACGTGCCGGGGTGNCCGGTGAAGGTATCGGGGGTGGCCATCACGGTCACGCCGCCGGCGAGGGCCAGGTCGCACTCCCCGGACCGCAGCGCCTGCACCGCGAGGTGCAGCGCGACCAGCGAGGACGAACATGCGGTGTCGACGGTGACGGCCGGGCCCTCGAGGCCGAACGTGTAGGCGATCCGGCCGGACGCGACACTGCCCGAGTTGCCGGTGCCGAGGAATCCCTCGACCTCCTCCGGCACGGCGGTGAGCCGGCCGAGGTAGTCGTGGTACATCAGGCCGACGAACACGCCGGTCCGGGATCCGCGCAGGCCGAGCGGATCGACACCGGCGCGTTCCAGGGTCTCCCACGCGGATTCGAGCAGCAGTCGCTGCTGCGGGTCCATCGCCATGCCCTCGCGCGGCGAGATGCCGAACAGGCCGGGATCAAAATCGGCCGCGTCGTAGAGGAAGCCGCCCTCGCGGGAGTAGGACGTGCCGGGGTGGTCGGGGTCCGGGTGGTAGAGGCCGTCCACGTCCCAGCCGCGGTTGCCGGGGAACGGCCCGATCCCGTCGCGGCCCTGCGCGACCAGGTCCCACAGCTCGTCGGGGCTGTTGACACCGCCGGGATAACGGCAGGCCATGCCCACGATGACGATCGGGTCGCCGCTGTCGGTAGCGGTCGGCGCCGGGGCTGCCACCGTCTCGCGCGGCGTGATCGAGCCGATCAGGAACTCGGCCAGGACCGACGCGTTCGGGTAGTCGAAGATCAGCGTCGCGGGCAGCCGCAGCCCGGTCTCGGCGGCGAGGCGGTTACGNGGTAGAGGCCGTCCACGTCCCAGCCGCGATCGCCGGGGAAGAAGCCGATCCCGTCCCGGCCCTGCTCGACCAGGTCCCACAGCTCGTCGGGGGTGGTGATCCCGCCCGGGTAACGGCAGGCCATCCCGACGATCGCGATCGGCTCGCGGTTGCCGCTCTCCGCCTCGGCCAGTCGTTTGCGGGTCTGGTGCAGGTCGGTGGTCACGCGCTTCAGATAGTCCCGAAGCTTCTGCTCACTGGACGACACGCGTCACCTCACTGCGGGGCCGGCACACTTCTGCCGCGCCCACCGGCGGCATCGTCCGGGACGCTAGGAGCGGCAGGGACCCCTCTCAACCCCTACCGCTCCCTTACGCCCGGGTCAGAGGCCCAGCTCCTGGTCGATGAAGGCGAACATCTCCTCGTCGCTCGCCTCGCCGAGCCGCTCGGTCACCTCGTTGTCGTCCACCGGCTGTCTCTTATACACATCTCT
>KL571577.1:3319-5525 GCA_000715855.1 Actinoplanes liguriensis | reverse complement strand
CCCGGCGAGCAGCTTTCGCAGACGGGTGGCGATCTGGTCGCGTACCGCCGGATCCAGAGCGTCCGCGGAGAGCGCCTCCTCGAACCGGGTCAGCTCCTCCAGGGCAGGCCGGACCGGGTCGGCGGGGCTCAGCTCGCCGTCCAGGTGGGCGGCAAGAACCTCCGGTGTCGGGTAGTCGAAAATTACCGTCGCCGGCAGGCGCAGCCCGGTGGCCGCGGTCAGGCCGTTGCGCAATTCCACCGCGGTCAGCGAGTCGAAGCCGACCAGCGAGTCGAAGCCCAGGTCGAGGAAGCCCCGGTTGGGCTCGATCGGCTGGCCGTCGGGGTATCCGAGAACCGTCGCGACGTGACCGTGGACCAGGTCCACCAAGGCGTCCCGGCGGGCCTCCGGGGAGAGTCCGGCCAGCCGCCGCTCGATCGGTTCGGCCTGCGACCGGGCCGGTGCGGCGGCACGGCTCGGGACCGGCCGGACCAGGCCACGGAGCAGGTGCGGGATCTCACCGGAGGCGCGGACCGCGGCCAGATCGAGGCGGATCGGGACCACCGCGGGCTCCGATGCGCCGACCGCCGCGTCGAACGCCGCCAGGCCGGACCCGGCGTCGAACGTGAGCGTGCCGGCGCGGGCCATCCGCTGCCGGGCGTTCTCGTCCAGGCCACCGGCCATGCCGCCGTCCGCCCACGGGCCCCAGGCCAGGGCATGCGCCGGCAGGCCCAGCGAGCGCCGGTGCCGGGCCAATTCGTCCAGGAACGCGTTGGCGGCGGCATAGTTCGCCTGGCCCGGCGTGCCGAAGGTGGCCGACGCCGAGGAGAACAGGACGAACGCCGACAGGTCCAGGTTCCGGGTCAGCTCGTGCAGGTGCAGCGCACCGTCCAGCTTGGGCCGCAGGACGCGGTCGAGCTGGTCCGGGGTCATCTGCTCGACGATGCCGTCGGCCAGGACGCCCGCGGTGTGGACGACCGCCGTGACCGGGTGGTCGGTAAAAACCTTCGTCAGGGCGTCCCGGTCGGCGATGTCGACGGCCACCGTGGTGACCTCGACGCCCAGCTCCTCGGCCAGGGCGACTCCCCCACCGCTGCGGCTGGCCAGGAGCAGGCGCCGGACGCCGTGCCGGGTCACCAGATGGCGGGCGACGTGGCCGGCCAGGGCGCCGGAACCGCCGGTGATCAGGACCGGTCCGGTTCCGAACGCGACCGGATCGCCGGTGGCCGCCCGGGCCAGGCGCGGGGCGAATAGCTCGCCGCTCCGGATTGTTGATTCCGATTCGTCTGCGGAGACGGCGGCCGGGAGGGCCCGCCAGGAGGCGGCGTCCTCGTCGATGCCGATCAGCCGGAAACGGTCCGGGTTCTCCTGCTGGGCCGAGCGGATCAGGCCGCGGACCGCCGCGCCGGCCAGGCCCTCGCGGGTCAGCACGACCAGGCGTGAGTCGGTCGTCAGGGTCTGCTGGAGGAGGCCGAGGAGACGGCGCAATTCCAGGCCAACCCGATTTGCGCGTACGTCCTCTGCCGCGACCAGCACGATAGGAGCGTCTACGGCGTCGGTGGCCGGCACACCGGGGAGCTGCTGAAGTGGCTCGCCGAGCACCGCCCACCCGTCCGTCGTCCCGGCCGCCGGGGCCGGAATCCGCACCTGGTCGACGGTGTAGAGGTCGGCGGCTCCGGGGTGGAGGGACGGTGCCGGTCGCAGGACGAGCGAGCCCACCGTCAGCACCGGCTGGCCGTCCGCGGTGGAAACTTCCAACCGGACGGCGTCGCCGGGGCCACTCAGGTGGACCCGCAGCCGGTCGGCGCCGGTGGCGTGCAGCGTCACGTCCGACCAGGTGAACGGGATCCGGGCGGTCGCGTCAGCCGGGCCGGTGGCCAGCGCGAGCGTGTGCAGGGCCGCGTCCAGCAGGATCGGGTGGACCCCGAATCGGGCCGCCGTGCGCTGCTGTTCCTCGTCGAGGATGACCTCGGCGTAGCGGTCGTCGCCGTGCTGCCAGGCCGCGTGCAGGGCCTGGAACGCCGGGCCGTAGTCGAGCCCGAGGTCGCGCAGGCTCGGGTAGAAGCCGTCCAGCGAAATCGGTTCGGCGCCGACCGGCGGCCAGAAGGTGACATCCGCCGAGGCCATCGCGCCGGTCTTGCCCGCGCCACCGCTCACCGCGCTATCCCGCACTCCGCTGCCCCTCGCCGCGTCGTCCGCGGCCGCGCCGGTCGTGGCCGCGCCGGTC
>KL571577.1:2841-3298 GCA_000715855.1 Actinoplanes liguriensis | reverse complement strand
GCGCCGGTCGTGGCCGCGCCGGTCGTGGTCAGGGTTCCGGTCGCGTGGTGCTGCCAGTCGTCATGCTCGGTTCGGGAATGGATTCGCAGTTCACTTCCGGTGACGGTGACCTGGAGCTGCACGGCGCCGTGCTCCGGGACGACCAGCGGCGCGTGCAGCGTCAACTCCTCCACAGTGTCCGCACCGACCTGCCGCGCCGCCTGCAATGCCAGCTCCAGCAGGGCGGTTCCGGGCAGGAGCGCCACCCCGGAGACGACGTGGTCGGCGAGCCAGGCGTGGGTCCGCAACGAGAGGCGGCCGGTGAGCACCGCTCCGTCACCACCCGCGAGCGGGACGATCGCGCCGAGCAACGGGTGGTCGGCAGCGTCCAGGCCGGCGGCACCGAGATCACCGGCGCCGCTGGACGGCGTGATCCAGTAGCGGCGGCGCTGGAACGGATAGGTCGGCAGGTCCGCCG
>KL571577.1:1427-2644 GCA_000715855.1 Actinoplanes liguriensis | reverse complement strand
CGATCCGGTAGCGCATGCCGTCCAACCGGGACCGCTGACGTCCGCGGGCTCGCCACGAGGTCAGCGCGGGCAGCACGTTCTCCAGCGGGGTTCCGGCGTCCACCCCGAGCTCGGCGGTAAGCGAGGCCAGGTCACCGCGGTCGATGGTCTCCCAGAAGCCGGCCTCGGCCGGGTCTGCGGCGAACTCGGTCCGTGCCTCCAGCCAGTAGCGGGTGCGCTGGAAGGCGTAGGTCGGCAGCTTCGCCGGGATGATCCCTTCGAAAAGCGAACCCCAATTAACTTGTACGCCGTTCACGTACAGCCTGGCCACAGCAGTCAGCGCCGTGGTCACCTCGTCCCGGCCCCGCCGCAGCATCGGCACCGCGTCCTGAGCCATCGCCGACAGCACCGCATCCGGNGCCCCGCCGCAGCATCGGCACCGCGTCCGAGGCCATCGCCGACAGCACCGCGTCCGGGCCCAGCTCCACGAACCGCACACCGTCCAACGAAGCAATCGCATCGCCGAACCGAACCGTGTCCCGCACATGCTGCACCCAATAGCCAGGATCGGTCCAGTCACCGTTCGAAACGACCGGAACCGTCGGCGCGGAGCACGACAACGTCCGCACGACCCGATCAAATTCGGCCAGCATCGGCNTCCGGACCCAGTTCCACGAATCGCACGCCGTCCAGTTGCGCGATCGCGTCGCCGAACCGGACGGTGTCCCGCACATGCGACACCCAGTAGCCAGGGTCGGTCCAGTCACCCGCCGAAACGACCGCGACCGTCGGCGCCGAGAACGACAACGTCCGCACCACCTGGTCGAAGTCAGCCAGCATCGGCTCCATCAACCGCGAGTGGAATGCATGACTGGTCCGCAGCCGCGTCGACTTCCACCCGTGCTGCTCGACCGGCGCGATGTCGGCTTCGGCACCGGCGACAACCACCGCTGCCGGGCCGTTGACGGCGGCAATATCCACCGCGGGGAACGCCGCCCGGACCTCGGCCTCCGACGCTTGCACCGCGAGCATTACCCCGCCGGCGGGAAGCGCCTGCATCAACCGGCCCCGCGCGGTAACAAGCTTCACCGCGTCAGCGAGGGAGAAAACCTTCGCCGCATAGGCAGCAGCAATCTCACCGATCGAATGACCGACGAAGACATCCGCCACCACACCCCACGACGTCAGCAGCGCATGCAGCGCGACCTCGACGGCGAAAATCGCCGGCTGCGCATACC
>KL571577.1:555-1119 GCA_000715855.1 Actinoplanes liguriensis | reverse complement strand
TGTGCAGCGCGACCTCGTCGAGCGCCTCCGCGAACACCGGGAACGCCTCGTAGAGACCGCGCCCCATGCCGACGCGCTGCGAGCCCTGTCCGGTGAAGAGGAACCCGACCCGGCCGGGCGACACCACCCCGTGCAGAACGACCGGCGATGCTTGCCGCCCCGCGTAAGGCGTACCCGGCGTGCCGCCACCTCCGGCCGCGACCGCGTCCAGCCCCTCGGCCAGCGCGGACGGGGAGTCGGCGAGGACCACGGCGCGGTAGGGCAGGGACCCGCGGCGGAGCGAGGCACGACCGATGCCCGCGAGGTCCGTACCGGAGAATTGCCGGAGGCTGACCGCCTGGGCACGCAACGCCTCCGGGGTCTGGCCGGAAAGGATCACCGGGACCAGCGGGCCGGCCGCCTCCGGGAGCGTCACCACCGGCCCGCGGGACAGCGGCATCGCCGGAGCCGGCGCCACGGGCGCGGCGGCCGGCGGCTCCTCGATGATCACGTGCGCGTTCGTGCCGGAGACACCGAACGACGAGATGCCGGCCCGGCGCGCCCGCGAGCCCGCCGGCCACGGCT
>KL571577.1:0-374 GCA_000715855.1 Actinoplanes liguriensis | reverse complement strand
GGCCACGGCTGCGCCGAGGTCAGCAGCGCGACGTCACCGGCGGCCCAGTCCACGTGCGGCGACGGCTCGTCCACGTGCAGCGTCGCGGGCAGCACCTCGTGCCGCATCGCGAGGATCATCTTGACGATCCCGGCGACCCCGGCGGCCGCCTGGGTGTGCCCGATGTTGGACTTCACCGACCCGAGCCACAGCGGCTCTTGTGAATCCCGGCTCTGTCCGTAAACCGCGATCAACGCCTGCGCCTCGATCGGGTCGCCCAGCGCCGTCCCGGTGCCGTGCGCCTCGACCGCGTCCACGTCGCCCGCGGACAGGCCCGCCACGGCGAGCGCCTGCCGGATCACGCGCTGCTGGGACGGGCCGTTCGGGGCGGTCAG
>KL571576.1:3704-4649 GCA_000715855.1 Actinoplanes liguriensis | reverse complement strand
AGGTCGATTTTCGAGTTAGTGGGCTGGTGTGTGATGGTGGTCAAGGGGGCACTCGGTCGGATGGGATGGCGCCGGGGTTGCTGTGGTCACCGTGCTGTGGTTTGGCCTAAGGAAGGCAATTGTTTCATCGGGGTGAGAACTGTTTCTGGGGATTTGCGTGGTCCTCCGGAAATAGTGCGGGCCATCTTTTTCGGAGGGTTGAGCGTCGTGTTACCTCTGCAGCCCCTCCTCTCGGCTACTCAGTAAACGTTTCGGACCGGGGGCTTGGGTGGACGACCTGGCTTGGGAGCGGCAACTCCTGGCGGGTGAGGGGTTGCGATGACCGGTGGAATCTGAGACTCCGAGGGGATCACCGCCTCTGCCGTAAGGATGGCGTAGAAGTTCTTGATCGGGTTTTGAGTCTGTGGATGAGCGCGCGGTGTGGATAACTCGCTCCGGGGTTGACGGGGTGAGTGCCGCGGGGCGGGTAGGGTCGGCGCATGCGTGTTCCCACTGCAGTGATCACCGCGGGTTCGCTCATCGGCGGGTGGCAGGTTGCGAGGCGGACCGGGGTTCGGCCGCTCGGCGGGGCTGTTCTGGCCGTCGGGGGAGTGGTCGCGGGGCGTGAGTGGGCCCGGCGGACGAGTCCGGTTGTGACCGGGGCGCTGGCCGCGACGTACGTCGGAGCGTTTGGCCTTTCTCATCCCCTGGCCAAGAAGATCGGTTCGTGGCCGGCGGTGCTCGCTGTCTCGGCCGTTACCGCAGCGGCGTCCTACCTTGTGGCCGACCGGAAACCCTGATTACGCGGGAGACGCCGGCGGAGCTCGGTGAGCTGCAGCGGCTGCTCGACGCCTCGCTCGGTGGAGTGACCGCTCACCTGAGCTCGACCGTCGCCGGCCGGTCGCTTACCGCTGGGCGGTCGATTACCGCCGGCCGGACGATTACCGCTGGGCGGTCGATTACCGC
>KL571576.1:2487-3468 GCA_000715855.1 Actinoplanes liguriensis | reverse complement strand
CGATTACCGCTGGGCGGTCGATTACCGCTGGGCGGTCGATCACCGCCGGGCACTGGCGGGGGTGCTGACCGGGATGTGTGTGCTGTCGCTGCCGACGGTGTCCGCGAGGTCGTCTGCTTCCGGCTGCACCCGCACTTCATGACGGTCTGCGCGCCGGATCTCGCCACACTCCAGTGACCGCGGCAGGGCCTGGGGGAGAGCCCTGCCGCGGAACATCTCACTGGTAGACGTGCACGTAGTCGACCAGCATCCGGCTGGGGAACGGGGTGGTGGCGTCGATCGGGCCGGGGAAGTCACCGCCGACGGCGAGGTTCAGGATCACGTAGAACTGGTGGTCGTAGATCCACGGGCCGCGGGTGTTCTCCACGGTGTCCTTGGCCGCGTTGAAGACGAGCGTGTTGTCGAGGTAGAAGCGCATCCCCTTGCTGTCCCACTCGACCGCGTAGACGTGGTAGTCCTGCGAGAGGTCCACCGCCGAGGTGTACTTCTGGCCGTAACCGCCGGCCCCGTTGTACGCCGGCGCGTGCAGTGTCGTGTACAGCTCGTTGGTGTTGCGGCCGAGGATCTCCATGATGTCGATCTCCCCGTTGTACGGCCACGGCCGTCCCTGCAGGAAGTCGGAGCCCATCATCCAGAACGCCGGCCACAGCCCGTTGCCCTTGGGCACCTTGATGCGTGCTTCGACCCGGCCGTACTGGACGCTGAACTTGTTGCTGGTGTTCATCCGTGCCGAGGTGTACTGCCGGCCCTCGTAGTCCTGCTTGCGGGCCTCGATGACGAGCTGTCCGGCGCCGTTCATCGACGCGTTCTCGCTGTTCGGCGTGTAGTACTGGATCTCGCCGTTCTGCGGGACGCCCGGGTCGTAGGTCCACTTCGCGGTGTCCGGCTTGGCGCCGTTTGCGCCGTTGAACTCGTCGGAGAAGACGAGCCGGGTGGCCGGGAACGCGGGGTCGGCCGGCTTGGCGGGCGGGTCGACCGGGC
>KL571576.1:0-2271 GCA_000715855.1 Actinoplanes liguriensis | reverse complement strand
GGCGGGCGGGTCGACCGGGCTGCCGCCGGTGCCGTACACGCTGAACTCCCAGAGCGAGTAGCCGTAGGCGCCGCTGCGTGCCGTGCCGTACATCCGCACGTAGCGGCCGGTCCCGGTGGCGTTGATGACGTCCTTGAGACCGTCACCGGTGGTGGTCGAGTAGATGGTGGTCCAGTTCGTGGCGTCGTTGGACACCTGGATCTGGTAGCTCTTCGCGTACGCCGGGTCCCACTGCAGCACCACCTGGGTGACGTTCGCGGAGGCGCCGAGGTCGACGTAGATCCAGCCCGGGTCGACCCAGCCCGTGGTGGAGCTGGTCGCCCACCGGCTTGCCGGGTCGTTGTCGAACGCCTTGTCGGCCGTGCACGGGTTGCAGTTCACATCGTTCTGTTCCGATGAGGCGCGCGCCGTCTTGCCGTACGAGAGCAATTTGTTCGTGGGGTTGGTGACGACGCTCCCGGAGAACACCTGGAACTCCCAGAACGAGTATCCGTAGAGCTCAAGGGCGCGTTGCGTCAGGTTGACCCGGACGTAGCGCGCGGTGCCGGAGACCGTGATGCTCTGCTGGCCGCCGGTCCCGGTGGTCGTCGCGTAGGCCTGCGTGTAATTGGTGCCGTCGGTAGAGAACTGAATCGTGAACGCCTTCGCGTAGGCGCCCTCCCAGTTGATCGCGATCCGGCTGACCGAGGTCGCGGCACCGAGGTCGACCTGGAACCACTGGGTGGCCGCGAATGCGCTGGACCACCGGGTTCCGTTGTCGCCGTCGACCGCGGCGCTCGCCGGCGTGCCGGCCCACTCCGAGGACGACGCGGTGACGGGCTTGTTCTGTGAGACGAGGGTTTCGGCGGCGTTCGCACTGGCCGGCGCGACGAGAATGGCGCCGAGCAGGGCAGCCGCGACGATCCATCTCCGGCGTTTGGGGACAGGGGTCATCGACATGGGGACTCCTGGAAGATGTGTCGAAGTCGTTTCCACCTGGGGAACAACCTGTGAAAACGCTCTCTTGCGGGACACTGTGTCGCCGCCGTGAACTGGTGTCAATGGGTGCCCGGAACCGGTTCCGACACCGGTTCCGGCATCGTTGCAGGTCACGCCGCAGGTTTGCCGTGGTCCGGGTGGGTGGTTCCGGAACTCGGGCGTGGTGAAACGCTCTTGTGTACATGAGTACACATGATGTGTACGCTCGTACGCATGAGCGACCTCAAGCGCACCCGGCGCCACGATCCGGGCCGCCGGGACCGGCTGATCGACGCCGCCCTGGAGGTCATCGCGGAGCGCGGCGTCGCCGGCACCACCCACCGCGAGATCGCCCGCGCGGCCGACGTGCCCCTCGGGTCCATGACCTACCACTTCGCCTCGCTCGACGAGGTGCTCGCCGAGGCGTTCACCCGGCACGCCTCGGCCGCCGCGGACGTCTTCGACGAGCGGCTGGGCGCCGCGACCGACCGGGACACCGCGATCGAGGCGGTCATCCAGTTGATCCGCGACGACCTGATCGGGTCACCGAAAGACCTGGTCATGGCCGTCGAGCTGTATGTCGCCGCGGCCCGCAACCCGGCGCTGCGCGCGGTCACCCAGGCGTGGATGCAGCGCAGCCGGGACGCGCTGGAGCGCCACTTCGACCCGACGACCGCCCGTGAGGTCGACGCCCTCATTGAGGGCCTGGTCCTGCACAGCGTCCTCTCCACCGACCCGATGACACCGGAGCAGATCCGGCACGCCGTCGAGCGCTACCTCCGCTGATCCGGGAGATCGTCTTGTCCAGTTCCGTCGTGACCGGCCCGACCCGCGAGGCCCGCCGGGCCCGGGCCGCCGTCGCCGCCCTGTTCCTCACCAACGGGGCCGTGTTCTTCACTGTCGTCCCCCGATATCCGCAGATCAAGGCCGATCTCGGGCTGAGCAACGCGCTGCTCGGCACGTCTCTTGCGGCGTTCCCGGTCGGGGCGTTGCTGGCCGGGCTGCTCGCCGGGGCGGCCATCCGCCGGTGGGGGTCGGCCCGGGTGGCGTCGTTCGGGATCGTGCTGACCGCGGTCGCGACGCTCGGGATCCCGTTCGCGCCGCACTGGATCGCGTTCGCCGCGGTGCTGTTCGTCGTCGGCGCGCTGGACTCGATCGTCGACGTCGCGCAGAACGCCCACGGCCTGCGGGTGCAGCGGCTCTACGGCCGGTCGATCGTCAACTCGCTGCACGGCGTGTGGAGCGTCGGCGCGGTGCTGGGCGGCCTGATGGGCTCGGCGGCGGCCGGGCTGGACCTGCTGCTCGGCGTGCACC
>KL571575.1:3495-3994 GCA_000715855.1 Actinoplanes liguriensis | reverse complement strand
GGGAGCCGAGAGCCGGCGGACACCCGGCACCGCCGCGCGCCTGGTCGCCGGGGTGTGGTGATCGGAGCGCCCCCACGGGACCGGTGGATCCTCTTTAGGATCAGCGCCGGGATCGGGGAGAGGGGCTGCGAGCGTGCGCGAGGAGTTGGCGGGGCGGCTGCGGCAGCTACCGGAGTTGACCGGGCGCAGCCTGCGTGAGCTGGCCCGGGACGTGCACGTCAGCAGTTCCTCGCTGTCGCGCTACTTCGCCGGGCAGGCGGTTCCGCCGTGGCCGACGGTGGTGGCGCTGTGCCGGGTGGCCGGGCGGGATCCGCGGCCGCTGCGGGAGATGTGGGAACGCGCCAAGCAGGGCCCGTCACCGGCCCCGGCGGTCGCGGCGCCGGCCGTGCGCAACGATCTGCCGCACGACGTCACCGCGTTCACCGGGCGGGGAGCCGAGCTGGAGACGCTGCTGGCGGCCGCGCGCGACGGCTTGCTCGTGGCGATCGACGGGATGGGC
>KL571575.1:2948-3290 GCA_000715855.1 Actinoplanes liguriensis | reverse complement strand
CCGTGCACGCCGCGCATCGGCTGACCGGCCGGTTCCCCGGCGGCCAGCTCTATCTGGACCTGCACGGGTTCACGCCCGGCCGGGAGCGGGTCGAGCCGGGCGAGGCGTTGCGGGTGCTGCTGACCGCGCTCGGCGTGCCGGCCGGCCGGATCCCCGACGGGGTCGCCGAGCGGGCCGCGCTGTGGCGCTCGGAGCTGGCGCCCCGGCGGGTGCTGGTGCTGCTGGACAACGCCGCGGACGCGGACCACGTCCGTGAGCTGCTGCCCGGCGCCGGCGGCAGCTTCGTCATGATCACCAGTCGGCGGCGGATGGTGGAGCTGGACCTGTCTCTTATACACATCT
>KL571575.1:400-2687 GCA_000715855.1 Actinoplanes liguriensis | reverse complement strand
CTGCGGCACCGGCCCGCCTGGACGCTGGACACCCTGGTCGAGCGGCTGCGTGAGGGCGAGCTGGCGGTCTCCGACGTGTTCGCCATGTCGCTGCGCCAGCTCGACCCGGCCCAGCGGCGCATGTTCGGCCTGCTCGGGCTGGTGCCGGGGGAGGACGTCGACGCGTACGCCGCGGCCGCCCTCGCCGGGATCCCGCTCGGCAACGCCCGCTCGCTGCTGGAGGACCTGGTCGACGTCCACCTGCTGCAGGAGCCGGCCGCGGGCCGCTTCCGGATGCACGACCTGCTGCGCCAGGCCGCCCGCGCCGAGGAGACGGCCGGCGATCCGGTCCCGGCGATCGCCCGGCTCGCCGACTTCTACCTCAGTGGCATGCTGGCCGTGAAACAGCTGGTCGAGATCCTGATCCCGCTGCCGATCATCGTGTCGCAGCCGCCGCCCGCGCTGCCGGATCTGTCCAGCCTCGACATCGCGGTCGACTGGATGGACACCGAGTGGGTGAACCTGACCGCGACGTTCGCGCTCGCCGTCGAGCTGCGCCTCGACGCGCCGGCGGTCGGGCTCGGGCAGCTCGCGGCGATCTCGCACGCGCGCCGCGGCGGCACGTCCCAGCTGCGCCGCTGGCTCGAGGACAGCCTGCCCGCCGCGCACCGGCTCGGCGACCGCGGCCTGCTCGCCGGGCACCGGTACCTGCTCGGCGCGGTGCTGATGCGCGCCGGTCTGCTCGCGCGGGCGGCGCGGGAACTCGACGCGGCCCGCGCGCTGATGGCCGCCGACGGCGAGGATCGCGGCGCGGCCATCGCCCTGCTGCAGCTCGCCGAGATCCGCATCTACCTCGACGACGCCGAGAGCGCGGCCGGGCTGCTGCGGCAGGCCGCCGAGCTGCGGCAGATCAACGACGCGATTCGCGTACGCGTGAGCGCCGGCCTCGCCCAGGCCCTCGTGCACCTGGGACGCTGCGAGGAGGCCGAGCGGACGATCGCGGAGGTGCTCGGCACCGCGCGAGGGCTGGACCGGCAGACCCAGCGGATGTGCCTGGACGTGCTCGGCCGGGCGGCCCTGGGGCGGGGCGACGCCGGGCGCGCGCTCGACCTCGCCGAGCAGGCCGTGGAGATCAACCGGCAGACCCGTAACCCGATCTACGAGGCGGCCAGTCTCACCGACGCCGCGGTCGCCCTGCGCCACCTGGGACGGGCCGGGGAGGCGGCGGCCCGGCACGGCGAGGCGGTGCGGATCCTGGAACCGGCCGGGGAACCCCACCGGATGGCGCGCAGTCTCCTCCCGTACGCGCAAGCCTGTCGGGAAACGGGCGACCCGGCGGCCGCCGAAGCGTGCTTCCAGGCCGCCCTGGACATCGCCACCGCGCACGGCCTCGACCACGTGGTGCCGGTCGCGCGTGCCGGGCTGTCCCGTCCCGTCCCGGGACACCCGCGCATGCCCCCTGCCGGCTGAGGGGAAGCGCAGCTCACGGCCGTACCGCCGCATCGCTTGATGTCCCGGAGGGCGCCTCGGCGGTTGTCCCGGGACGGTCGTGCGGCCGAGTCTTGCCGGCATGCAGACCACGCCTTCGCTGATCGCGGAACTGGACGCGCTGCCCGCCCGATGGGAGGTGCGCGGCACGCTCGCCGCACCCGTCGCCGCGGTCGCCGGCCTGCTGCTCGCCGTCCGTGAAGGGCGCGTCGGCGACGACAACCTGCTGGTGCTGGCGCGTGCCGCGGCGGCCCGGCGGGGAGCGATGAGCGTCGTGGCCGAGCCCGGTGGCTACCGTGCCGAGCTGGCCGGGGCGGATGTGTATAAGAGACAGGTGCGGAGCTGGTACGCCGGCGTGCACACCGTCACCACCTGCCCGGAGGGCGCCTTGATCACCCACCGCGTCCACCGAGTCGTCCCCGCGCACCCCGGATTCACCGCCGGGATCGCCGAACTCGGCCTGCACACCCGCATGACCCGCGACCTGAGTCAGATCCTCGGCGTGATCGCCGACCGGCTCGGCTGTCACTAGAAGGAGCACCCCATGTCCGACAACCTTTCCCCGTCAGGGCTGGACCGGCTGCACGAGGTCCTGGCCCGCCACGTCGAGTCCGGCCGGATCCCCGGTCTGGTCGCGCTCGTCGGCCGCGGCGACCAGACGCACGTCGAGGCGATCGGAACGCTGCGGCACGACGGCGGACCGCCGATGCGCCGCGACACGATCTTCCGGATGGCCTCGACGTCGAAACCGGTCACCATGGCCGCCGCGATGATCCTGCTCGACGAGTGCCGGCTGCGCCTGGACGACGTCGTCGAGCCG
>KL571575.1:0-180 GCA_000715855.1 Actinoplanes liguriensis | reverse complement strand
GGCGGGTGCTCACGCGCCTCGACGGGCCGCTCGACGACACCGTGCCGGCGCGCCGGCCGATCACCGTGCGCGACGTGCTGACCTCGACGTTCGGGCTCGGCATGGACATGACGGTGCTCGGCACGCCGATCATGAACGAGGTCTTCGCGCAGGGACTCACCCCTGTCTCTTATACACATC
>JNYN01004631.1 GCA_000715855.1 Actinoplanes liguriensis | reverse complement strand
GTATGGGTAAAGCTTAGCGCCTCCCCCAGCCGCCCTCACACCAGGGTCGACATCCCCCTTAATCCGCAGGTCAACCGCCCTTTACCCGCCGACGCGAGCGCAGAAAGGCGACGCAGTGCGGAGGCGGAAACGGCGGCAGACCGCGCCGGCGGAGGTCGAAGGCCGGACGGCAGAGCGCCGCGCCCGACCGGAGACGATCCGGCCGGGCGCGGCGCTTTCACCAGATTTCGCTGTTCAGACCGCCGCCACCGGCCGACGCGACCGGGCCTTGGCCGTCGCCAGCGCGATCACGTTCAGCACGAGACCGGCCACCGCCACCCCGGTAACCAGGTTCACCCCTGGCCGGAACGGCGTGAACCCCCCGGAAGCCGCCGTCGTCGCCGACGCGATCAGGCCGGTCACCACGGCCAGCACCAGTGCCGTCCCGACCTGCCCGGACGACTGCACCAGCCCGGACGCGAGGCCCTGCTCCGAGTCGTCGATGCCGTCGGTGGCCTGGGCCATGATCGAGCTGAAGCCGAACGCGAACCCGCCACCCAGCAGCAGCATCGTCGGCAGCACGGTGACCAGGTAGTCGGGGCGGCTGCCGGCGGTGGCGAGGAACCAGATGTAGCCGGCGCTGAGCGAGGTCATTGCCGCCACGATCAGCGGCGCGGTGCCGTGCCGGTCGATGAGCCGGCCCATGAACGGCGAGCTGAACGCGACCAGCAGACCGGCGGGCAGCAGCGCGAGCGCCATCCGCAGCGGCGTCCAGTGCAGCACGTCCTGCAGGTAGAGCGTCATCATGAACTGGAAGCTGACATAGGACCCCATCAGCGCGACCATGCTGGCGTTGGCCCGCACGATCGATCCGATCCGGAAGATGCTCAGTCGCACGAGCGGGTGCCGCACCCGGGTTTCCGCGATCACGAACGTGACGAGCAGCAGCACCGCGAGCACCGAGATGCCCGCCTCGAACAGGTCGAAGCCGCGCTGCGGGGCGGTGACCACCGCGTACACCGCAAGTAGCATGCCGCCGACCAGGGTGACCGCGCCGACCAGGTCGTGCCCGCCCTCGGCGGCGGGCTTGTCGCGCGGGATGAGGAAGATGCCGGCGACCAGCGCGGCCAGCGCGAGCGGCACCGGGACCAGGAACGTCCAGCGCCAGCCGAGGCTGGTCAGCAGGCCGCCGAGGATCAGGCCGGACGAGTATCCGCTGGCGCCGAAGACGGTGAAGATGGAGAGCGCCCGGTTGCGGGCCGGCCCTTCCGGGAACGTGGTGGTCAGGATGCTCATCGCGGTCGGCGCGGTGAACGCCGCCGCGAGCCCTTTGACGAACCGGGTGGCGATCAGCAGCCCGCCGTCGTCGACGAGGCCGCCGACCAGTGACGCGACGGTGAAGACGCTCTGTCTCTTATACACATCCGTTGACGATCCATTGCAGGGACGTGGTGGAGAGGCCGAGCTCGGAGCCGATCGAGGGCAGCGCCACCCCGACCATCGAGACGTCCAGGCCGTCGAGGAAGAGGACCGCGCACAACACCGCGAGCACGCCCCAGAGCCGCGGAGTCCAGCGGTGTTCCGCGGCGGCGCGCTCTTCGGGCGCCGCCGCGGACGGGGTCAGGGATTCGGTGATAGTCACGCCGCAGACACTAGATGCACGCGCATCTAATGTTCAAGCATCAGTTTCTGACGCATAAAATTCAGGTGCATAAGCTTCCCCGTACGGAGTAAGATGCCCCGCATGGAGCCGGAAACCGACCTCGTCGATCGATGGCGATCGCTCCTGACCTGCTACAACGAGGTTGCGTGCCACCTCGAGCGGGCCCTGGGTGACGCCCACGCCCTCACCCTGAGTGAGTACGAATCGCTGGACCGTCTCACCACCCAGGAGTGTGGCAAGCGCCGCATGCAGGATCTGGCCGAGACGATGTATCTGAGCCAGAGCGCCCTGTCCCGAACCGTGAGCCGGCTGGTGAAGAACGGTCTGGTCGAGCGCACCCACTGTGAGGATGATCGCCGCGGCGTCTTCGTCGAGATCACCGCGGTGGGGCGGCAGCGCTGGGCCGAGGCGCGGAAGACCCATCTCGCCGTGCTGGCCGAGCACCTGACCCCGGTCGCGTAGGGGACACCTGCGCCACCAGCAGCAACACCGCTCCGGAGACCGCGACCGCCACCCAGCCCGGGTGCGTCGCGACCGCCAGCCGGCCCGGTTCGACGTCCGCGATCAGGCCGCCGGCCAGCGCGATGCCGACCGCCGCGCCCACCTGCCGCGAGGTCGAGGCGATGCCGCCGGCCACCCCGGAGCGCTCCGGCGGCAGCCCGCTGACCGCGGTGTTCGTGATCGGCGCGTTCGCGAAGCCCACCC
>KL571574.1:4394-4988 GCA_000715855.1 Actinoplanes liguriensis | reverse complement strand
GGAAGGCCGCCGCGAGCAGATCAGACACATGCGGATATACGGGTGCGGAGCCCCCGGCGATCAAGACCGCGGAAAGATCACCGGGAGCGAGCCGGCAGTCGCGGACGGTCTGCACCGCGAGGTCCACGGTGGGCAGCAGGGCGGCCCGGGCGTCGGCGGCGCTCGCACCCTCCACATCGAAGCCGGCGGCCTCGTCCAGCTCCGCGCTGCCGAGCAGTTCGAGCCGGCCCGGCCCGTGCGGCGTTGCCACCGTCACCTCGCAGACCGAACCGCCGATCCGGTACGCCAGCAGCCGCCCGCCGACGGCCGGAACCCGCCCCGCGGCCTGGTGACACTCGACCACCGCGCGGGCCCGGGTGACCAGCGCGGTCTGCGCCAGGTCGGCCTCGGCGAGCGCCGCGTGCACCAGGTGCAGCCGGCCGTTGCCCCAGCCCGACGGGTAGGCCAGCGCGATCCGCTCGGGCGGCTCGTCGAACTGCTGCCACACCCGGTCGACCACCCAGCGGGCCATCGCCGCGACCAGGCCGTGCGCCGGGAACCGGGCGTCGCCGAAGAGCATCGGCGAGCCGTCGCCGACCCGGTGCAGGTAACCGC
>KL571574.1:1755-4112 GCA_000715855.1 Actinoplanes liguriensis | reverse complement strand
GCCCGGGTGCTGCCGGCTCCGATGTCGATCCCCAGGACGTAGGGCACGTGTCACTCCTCCCTCACCGTTCGGGGCAGGTGAGCTCTCCTCACCGTTCGGGGCAGGTGAGTCGGAACGTTCGTACCAGATGTCCGAGCTGTGATCTTCCCCCAAAAAATCCGGGACAAGAAACCCCCAACCCCCTAATCCCGTACGCGGTGAAGGTCCACATCGGTTGGGGGTCGCGGCCCGATGCCCGGGGAGCCCTGGTCGTCCTAGCTTGTGCTGCGGTGCCAGATCCGGCGCCGTGACTCGAAGGAGCCTCATGGACTCGTTTCCGACGCTGCAGGAATTCGTGCTCAACCTGATCTACGACCCGTCCGCCCGCTCGGCGTTCGAGCTCGACCCCGAGTCGGCGCTGCACGCGGCCGGGCTGGGCGACATCACCGCCGCGGACGTGCAGCAGGTGATCCCGCTGGTCGTCGACTCGGCCCCGGTCACCGGACTGCACGGCCTGACCGGCGCGGACGACCTCACGACCGGGGTGGCGAACCTGGACGTGGCCGGCGCGGTGTCGCACCTGCAGGCGATCACCGCGCAGGTCGCGTTCCCGGCGGCGCACCTGAACGCCGAGGTCAACGGCAACCTCACGGTCAACGCCGCGGTGCTCGGGGTGACCGGGGACAGCAGCATCGGCACGTCGTTCCACGTGACCGGGATCGGCAGCGACCCCGCCCAGCACCTGGACAACCACCTCGACACCCACGTGGTGCAGACCGTCGACCACACCGTCACCACAGTCGACACCGTGGTGCCCACACTCGACAACTCCCTGGACACGATCGGCCACCTTCCGTCAACGGCACCCGTCGATCACGTCCCGAGCCTTGACGGGGCCGGGCTCGGCGGGGCAACCTCATCGATCGGATCGGTGATTACGCCGGATTTGGGGCATGTGCTGTCGCCGGACCCGGCCGAGACCGTGCACGACACGGTCACCGGCGTGACCGGCACCGTCAGCGGGGTGACCGGCACCGTCGGCGACGTGCTGCACGGCGTGACCGGCGTGACCGGCTCGGCGGGCGACACGGCGCAGGACACGTCGCACGGTCTGCTGGGTGATCTGCACCTGTAAAACGAGAGACGGAGCGGGCGCGAATGACGACTTGGGAGACCGGACCCACGGCCTATGCGGGTCCGGTCTCTCTCGCCCCGCCTTCGCGGGCCGTCGGCGCCCTGCTCTGGCTCGACGTGCTGGACGCGACGATCCGGGCGTGCCATGAGCACGGCCGCTCCGAGATGGCCGACTGGCTGTCCCGGCGCCGCGTCCGGCTGCTGCACCCGGAGTTGCGGGTGCTGGTCGTCGGCGCTGCCCAGCAGGGCAAGAGTCAGCTTATCAACGCGCTGATCAACGCCGAGGTCTGCGCCGGGGCCGGCGTTCCGACCGTGGTCCGGCACGCCGCGGCGCCCAGCGCCCATCTGATCCGCCGGGGCTCGCCGGACGCCGACTGGACCGCCGAGGTCGGCATGCAGGACCGTCTCCCGCTCGGTCTCGACGCGCTCGGCGCCTCGATCGCCGAGACCGCGGCCCGGCTCCCGGCCGGCTCGCCGGTGCACGCCGAGGTGGCCGTGCCGCGCTCGCTGCTCGCCGGTGGCCTGGTGCTGATCGACACGCCGGCGATGCCGGGGCTGCCCGCGCTCGCCGACAGCGCCGGCGCCGACGTGGTGCTCTACGCCTGCGAGGCCGACCGCGGTCTCGACGACGCCGAGCTGGACGTGCTGCGCAGCCTGGCCCGCTTCCACCCCGGGCTGCTCGTGGTCTTCACCAAGACCGACTACGCCGTCGACTGGCGCCGCAAGCTCGCCGACAGCCGCGCCCGCCTGACCCGCGCCGGGGTGCCCGCGGCGACCACCGCGGTCTCCTCCGCGCTGCGCCGGCACGCGCTGCAGACCGGCGACACCGCGCTCAACGGCGAGTCCGGCTTCCCCGACCTGATCGTCCACCTGCAACGCACGATCGCGGCCAAGCCCGACAAGCTGGCCCGGGACACCGTCGCCCGGCTGGCCCGAGTCGTGCTGGAGGAGCTCGCCGCCCCGCTGCGCGAGGACCTGACCGCCCAGCGCGACGCCGGGGTGCCGGACGCCGTCGCCCGCCTGCACGCCACCCAGCGCCGCCTCGACGACCTGCGCAAATGCGCCGTCCGCTGGCAGAACAGCCTGTCCGACGAGATCGGCGACCTGATGTCCGACATCGAGCACGACCTGCGTGAGCGGACCCGGGCGGTGCTCGCCCAGGCCGACGAGTTCTTCGCCGACGCCGACCCGGCCAAGGCGTGGGACGAGTTCGAGCCGTGGCTGCGCCAGTCCCTTCAGGAGCT
>KL571574.1:970-1575 GCA_000715855.1 Actinoplanes liguriensis | reverse complement strand
GCGAGGTGCTGCCGCCGCCCGCGCTGGTCGCGGCCGCCGACGGCGCCGACGAGCAGGTGCCCGGCCTGGACGCCCCGCCCGTCGCCCGATTCAGCCCCGGCCAGAAACTCTTCATCGGCCTGCGCGGCTCGTACGGCGGGGTGGTCATGTTCGGCCTGGTCACCAGCCTCGCCGGGATGTCGCTGATCAACCCGATCTCGATCGGCGGCGGCGCGATCTTCGGCGGCAAGACGATCCGCGACGAGAGCAAGTCGCTGCTCAAGAAACGGCAGGCGGAGGCGAAGACCCTGGTGGCGCGGCACATCGACGACGTGTTCGTGCGTCTCAACAAGGAGGCCCGCGACAGCGTACGCCGGGTCCAGCGCGCGCTGCGCGACCACTTCACCGCGGTCACCGAGGACCTGCAGGAGATCGTCATGGACTCGCTCCGTAACGCCAAGGCGGCCGCCGACCAGGACGTCGCCGTCCGTGAACAGCACAGCCGGCGGATCCAGGAGGAGCTGGCCGTCCTCGCCCGGCTGCACTCCGAGGCGCTGGCGCTGAGCGGCGTCCGCGCGTGATCGACGACGAGGAGCTGGAACAGCTGTCTCTTATACACATCTCTG
>KL571574.1:0-718 GCA_000715855.1 Actinoplanes liguriensis | reverse complement strand
GGCCGTGACCGGGCCACCGCGGTCCGGCAAGTCGACCCTGGTGAACGCGCTGATCGGGGAGGAGCTGGCGCCGGTCGAGCTGCCCGGCGAGCAGCCGGACGCGGTGGCGTACCGGGACACGACCGAACCGCGCGCCCGGTGGCACGACGCCGAGATCCCGATGGTCCGTACCGGATCCGGCCTGCGCCTCACCCCGGATGCCCGGCACGCCGGCCGGCCGCCGGGCGGGATCGTGATCGAATGGCCCAGCCGGGTACTGCGGCGCACCGAGCTGATCGACACCCACCTGCCGGCGGCCGACGCCGACGCGGTCCTCTACGTGACCCCGCAACTCGACGAGGCCGACCTCCGGACGCTGCGGGCGGCACGCGGGCGGCTGGCGCCCCCGGTGCACGTGATGGTGGTGCTGTCCCGGGCCGACGCGACCGGCGCCGGGCGGGTCGACGCCCTGCTGACCGCGAAACAGGCGGCCCGGCGGCGGCGGCGCGAACCGCGTACCGGGGCGCTCTGCCAGGACGTGCTCGCGATGTCCCCGCTCATCGCGGCGGCCGCGCGAACCCTGGGCGACGACGAGTTCACGGCGCTCGCCGCCCTGGCCGCGCTGCCCAAGGCCGAGTCGGAGCCGTGCCTGCTCTCCACCGACCGGTTCACCGCGGCCGGCGCCCTGCACCCGGTCGACGCCCAGCGCCGGGTCTGTCTCTTATACACGTCTCTGATG
>KL571573.1:4563-5246 GCA_000715855.1 Actinoplanes liguriensis | reverse complement strand
GCTGCATCTGGTGGTGGCCGGGCCGCCGGGGCGCGGGTCGGCGCTGCTGCGGGTCGCGGTGGTGCCGCATCTGCTGGAGGCGGCCGGGCCGGAGCCGGAGCTGAATCCGGTGGCGGCGGCGTTCGACGACTGGGCCGGGCGGACCGGGCAGGACGGGTGGCTGGCGCTGCGGGATCGGTGCCGGGCGCTGCGGACCCGGGACGGGGAGGCCGCCGAGGAGCATTTCCACGCGGCGTTGCGGCGGACCGGGGAGGCCGGGTTCCCGCGGGCGCACACCGAGTTGTTGTACGGCCGGCTGCTCCGGCGACGGCGGCGGCACGTGGCGGCCCGGGAGCACCTGCGCCGGGCGGCGGAGACGTTCCGGCTGCTGGGCGCGGAGCCGTGGGCGGCCCAGAGCGTACGGGAGTTGCGCGCCGCAGGCGAACGGTCAGGACCGGAGATGATCACCGTGGCCCAGGTGCCGGGTGACGGCGACGCGGTGCTGACCGCCCAGCAGGAGCGGATCGCGACGCTGGTCGCCGAGGGCGCCACGAACCGCGAGGTCGCGCAGGAGCTGCACCTGAGCACCCGCACGGTCGACCACCACCTGCGCAACGTCTTCGCGCGCCTGGGCGTCCGCTCCCGCACGGAGATGGCCCACCTCCTGGCCGCCCGCTGACGAACGGCCGCCCGCTGACGAACGG
>KL571573.1:4095-4332 GCA_000715855.1 Actinoplanes liguriensis | reverse complement strand
TGGCGGCCCACTGACGAATGGCCGCCCGCTGACGAACGGCCGCCCACTGACGAATGGCGGCCCGCGGTGACGAGACAGGTGATCAAGCCGTGTGGGCAAGGTCCAGGCTTGCCCACCGCTCGGACAACTGCCGCCGCCGGCACGCGACGAGGTGACCGGCCAGGATCGCCGGATGTCCACCCCGGACGCACACGTCCGCCCCCGCGGTCAGCACCGCCGCCACCAGCTCGGCGGGGG
>KL571573.1:3012-3808 GCA_000715855.1 Actinoplanes liguriensis | reverse complement strand
CGTCGATCAGCACCACCACCCGGCTGGCCCGCGGCAGCACCGCCCGGGCCGTCCGCACGTCGTCGGCCCGGGCCCCGCTGAGCACCACGAGCTCCCCGGGCCGGACGTCGTCGAGCCCGGTCAGCTGCCGCACGGTCCAGCCGGACGGCAGGTACTGCGGGAGCGCCCCGACCCGGCTCTGCTGCCCGAGGACCGCGACCACCGGATCTGCGGCCGGGGCCGGCGCGGAAGTGCCTGCGGACGCCTCGCGGCTGAGCTGCTCGATCATGATGGCCATCTCCTCGGTGAGTCCCTCGTGATGCCCTTCACGATTCGCTTCGGACCTTGAAGTGCCGTGTGCCGAACCTGTGGGTTCGTTGTCAGCCGGTCACCGCAGGTCACGGGGAGATCACATCGGGACGGATCAGGCGGACTCGCGGACCACCACGCGGATCAGATCGTCGGTGGACAGGACCGGCCCGGGCTGCCCGCCGACCGCGGCGACGATGGTGGTCGCCAGGTGCGCGGCGAGCAGGTGCTGGTCGGTGGTGACCGTGGTCAGCGGGGGCACGGCCAGCCGCGCGGCGGGGATGTCGTCGACACCGATCACGGCCAGGTCGGCGGGTGCGGCCAGGCCGAGGCGGCGGGCGCCGGCGAGCACGGCGAGGGCGACCTCGTCGTTGTACGCGCAGATCCCGGTCACCTCGTCGGCACGCCACCGGGCGACGGCCGCGGCGGCGCCGGCGACGTCGAGCGGAACGGTCCGCACCACCGGCTCGCCGCCGGCACGGACACCGGCCAGGCGCGGCTCGGCGAA
>KL571573.1:2570-2775 GCA_000715855.1 Actinoplanes liguriensis | reverse complement strand
GCGCGGCTCGGCGAAGATCTGCAGCCGCGGATCGTCGGGGTACGCGTAGCCGAGGCGCTGATGCCCCGTACCGCGAAGATGGTCTGCCTGTTTGCGGCCGATCAGCGTCTGCGGGACCTCCAGCTCGCGTCCGTGCCGCCCGGCCCGGCCGAGCAGGGCGACGACCAGCGCGACCCCGGCCGCCCGCATCGCCTCGGTCTCGCCG
>KL571573.1:0-2384 GCA_000715855.1 Actinoplanes liguriensis | reverse complement strand
CGTCGGAGAAGTCCGTGAAGGACAGCACCGCGGCCGGGGTGATCGCCTTCCAGATCTCGGCGATCGGCCGGTCGTCGCGGCTGCCGGGGTGCGCGAGGAAGGTCAGCCCCTCCCGTGCCAGCGCGGTGGAGAGATTGCCGAGCGTGTTGCCCATCTCGTTGCCGATCGGCCAGTCCGGCAGCAGGCAGAGCACCACGTCGGACCGCCCGGTACGCAGCGTGCGGGCGGCCGCGGACGGCGCGTAGCCGAGCCCGGCGGCGGCTTCGAGCACCCGGTCGCGGGTGGCCGGGGAGATGCTCTGGCCGGGCGTGGCGTTCAGGACGTAGCTGACGGTGGCGCGGGAGACCCCGGCCCGGCGGGCGACATCGGCGCTGGTGATCCGGCGGGGCTCAGGCATGGGGTGACTTTACTACTTACACGTGTCAGCATAGGGACCATGACACTCGACCTGGCTGCCAAGGTCGCCCTCCTGACCGGCGCCTCGATGTTCACCCTCGCGCCGCAGGAGAAGATCGGCCTGCACGAGATCCGGCTGTCGGACGGCCCGACCGGCGTCCGCGGCCTCAAGTTCAGCGGCGGCCCGGTGGTCGCCCTCTTCCCGAACGCGACGCTGCTCGCCGCGGCGTGGGACACCGGCGCGGCGTACGAGGTCGGCCGGATCCTCGCCGAGGAGGCGCTCGCCCAGCGGATCCACGTCGTGCTCGGCCCGACGATCAACCTGCACCGCAGTCCGCTCGGCGGGCGGCTCTTCGAGGCGTACTCGGAGGATCCGCTGCTCACCGGCAAGCTCGCCGCGGCCTACGTGCGCGGCATGCAGGACCAGGGGGTGGCCGCCTGCCTCAAGCACCTGGTGGCGAACGAGTCCGAGACCGATCGCAACACCATGAACAGCGTCGTCGACGAGGCCACCCTGCGCGAGGTCTACCTGCTGCCGTTCGAGATCGCCGTCGAGGAGTCCGACGCCTGGACGATGATGGCCGCCTACAACGACGTCAACGGCGTCGCCGCGACCGAGCAGCACCACGTCAACAACGAGATCGTCAAGGGTGAATGGGGCTACCGCGGGCTGATCATGTCCGACTGGTTCGCCGCGACGACCACCGCCGAGTCCGCGAACGGCGGCCTCGACCTCGTGATGCCCGGTCCGGGCGGCCCGTGGGGCGACGCGCTGGTCAAGGCGGTCGAGCGCGGTGAGGTCGACGAGTCCGTGACTGTCTCTATACACATCTGTGTATAAGAGACAGGGTCGGCGCCCTGGGCACGCCCCGCGACTACCCCCAGGACCTTCCCAAACCCGATTCGGAGGTACGGAAGGAGCAGCTCACCCGCCTCGCCGCGAGCGGCATGACGGTCCTGCGCAACGAGCGCGACGCCCTGCCCCTGACCCGCGGCGCCCGGGTCGCGGTGGTCGGCCGGCACGCCGTGCAGACGATCGACATGGGTGGCGGCTCCGTGCAGGTCAACCCGCCGTACCAGGTCAGCGTCGCGGAGGGCATGACCGCGCTGCTCGGCGCGGACGCGGTGACCGTCGCCGACGGCGTCGAGGTGCGGACCCGCCCGGTCCCGGCGCGTGGCGGTTTCCTCACCGATCCGGAGACCGGCGAGCCGGGCATCCGGGTGCGGCTGTTCGACGCGACCGGCGCCGAGCTGGAGAGCCGTCACGCCGCGCAGTCCTCGACGATGATCGGGATGGACGACGACTTCGACGGCGCGGTCACCGTCGCGGTGCTCAGCGGCCGGATCAGCGTCGGCGGGCCGGTCGAGCTGGGCGTTCTCGGCGCCGGCGCCTGGACCGTCACGGCCGGCGGCGTCGAGCTCGGCTACCGGCTCGACCTCGCCGGGGGCGGGATCGGCGAGGCCGTGCTCACCCCGCCGCTGCGGGTCGACCCGTTCACGGTCGCCGAGGGTGACATCCTGTCCGCCCGGGTCGAGCTGCTCACCGAGGGCACGTTCGCGAACGCCGGCCTGTTCGCCCTGCTCGGCCACGTCGCGCCGCGCCCGATCGTCGAGGTGCTCGACCAGGCGGTCCGCACCGCCGCGCAGGCCGACGTCGCCGTGGTCGTCGTCGGGCTCACCGAGGAGCAGGAGGCCGAGTCCGTCGACAAGTCCACCCTCGCGCTGCCCGGCGCGCAGGACGCGCTGGTCGAGGCGGTGGCCGGCGCGGCCCGGCGGACGGTCGTGGTGGTCAACGCGGCCACTCCGGTGCTGATGCCGTGGCTGTCGCGGGTCGACGCGGTGGTCTGGGCCGGGCTGCCCGGTCAGGAGGGCGGGCATGCCGTGGCGGCGGCGCTGCTCGGCGACATCGAGCCGGCGGGACGTCTGGTGACCACGTTCCCGGCGGCCGACGGCGAGTCGCCGGCCTGGTCGGTGACGCCGGTGCACGG
>KL571572.1:4347-6731 GCA_000715855.1 Actinoplanes liguriensis | reverse complement strand
GGCTCCGGGCAGTTCGTCGAACCGGCGGGCCGCCTCGGTGAGCGCATCGGCCAGGCGCCGTTCGTCGGCCAGGCGCTCCGGGAGGGTCCGCATGATCCGGTCGACCCGCGACCGGGTCTTGTCGGCGGCGCGCCGGCCCAGTGCCGGGGCGAACTCCGAGGCCTCGTGGTCGCGCAGTCCGGCCGCGATGATCGACTCGATCTCGGCTCCGACCCGGTTCAGGGCCTCCGCCTCGTCCGGGTGGGCCCGGCGCCGGGCGTCGAGCTGCCCTCGCGCGTCCGCGGCCAGCCGCTCGATCGGGTTCGCCGCAGCCGGCCCCGCGGTCGTGGCGGCGCGGTCCGGGACGTCCGCGACGGTTTTGATCCGGTCCGCGACGACGCCGGGTTGCTGCCGGCCCGCGGCGAACTCGGCCTGGGCCAGCCGATGGTCGGGATCGCTCCACCGGAACTGCCGGTAGGCCCGGTCGAACGCCTCCAGCACGGCGCTCCCGACCTCGGCCGCTACCCGGTCGTCGAGCCGGTCCGGCCCGGCCGCCGCCCGATAGGCCGCGATCGCGCGCGCCGAGACGGTCGCCCGGGCCTGGGCCACCCGCACCTGGCCGGTGACGGCGGCGAGGTTCTCGGACTCCAGGTCAGCCCACCGGTTGAGCCGGTTCAGGTCGAACGGCTTGGTGTGCAGCAGCCGGTCGATCTCGGCGGTGGCATCCCGGGTGAAGGCGTCGACCGCCGTCGCCAGGGCGACCGGGGACAGTCCCACCCGGACGCCCTCGGCCCGCAGCCGCTCGATCGCCGGTCGCAGCCGCTCGATCTGCCTCTCCCGCATGACCTTGGTACGCAGGTCCGCCCAATACTGCTCGGCCAGCTCGTCCCAGCGCTGCCGGGCGGCCGACCAGTGCTCGGAGCCGACCTCCGCGCCGATGGACACGGCATGGCTCCACACCTGGTGGTAGAGCCCGGTCAGGTCGGTCACCACGCGTTTGCGCCAGGTCATCAGCTGACCGGTGGACAGGCCGTCGAGCGTACGGAAGCGGTCGAGCTCGTCCTCGGCGACGCGGTCGCGGATCTGCCGGGTCTGCTCGGCGGCCCCGGTCACGGCATCGGCGAACTGCCCGGCGAAGTCCGGCATCCGGTGCGCGACCTCGCCCGCCGTGACCACCCGGTTCCGGTATTCGGTGAGCAGGCCGTCGGTGACCCGCACCGTCCTGTCGCCGAAGGCGGCCGGCTCCTGCTCGCGCGCCTCGGTGATCGTGGCCAGCGCCGCGCCGAACACGTCGGTGTCCGCCTTCTCCCGGGCCAGCCAGTCGTCGTACGTCTCCGGCGCCAGGCCCTGCGCGCCGAGGTGGTCGTGCATCCGGTCGATCCGGAACAGGTCGGCCAACGCGGCCGTCGTCACCGCGTCGGCTCCGGCCGTCAGCGCGAAGCGGCGGAAGTCCCCGGCCGCCCGGGTCAGGGCCTCGCGCATGTCGTACGCGAACTCCAGCCGGTCCCGGACCCAGGCCAGAGCCGTGCTGAGTGACACCTGCCAGCGGGTCGCGTCGTCCGGACGGGTGGCCGCACCCACCATCGAGCCGACCGTGCCGAGGTAGGCGGCATCCGAGGTGAACCGCCCCGGCGGCAGATCCCCGGCCAGGGTCGTCCAGGCGTCCGACAGCCGCTTCTGGAACTCCTCCCGGTACCAGTCCTGCTGCGGCAGCCAGGAGCCGTCCGGCCGGTCCTCGCCGTGGTCGAAGGCGACCGCGTCGAGCATCCGCCCGAACCAGCGGTTGGCGGTCGACCGCAGGCCCAGCTCGTCGGCGAGCTTGGCGGCGGCGGTGTCCATCGTGGCCGCCCACTGCGCCGTCGGCAGCCAGGTGGCCCGCGTCCCGGGCGTCCCGGCGGCCGTTCGGCCGGCCTCGGTGAAGGACGAGCGCAGCGCGGCGTGGTCCCGGGCGGTGAGGTAGCGGCCGCCGAACAGGTCCTGGCGGCGGAAACCACGCAGGGCACTCTCGAAGCGCTCGCCGGCGAGCTGGTCGACCGGCAGGGTGACGGGTTCGGTGCCGGCCGGGCGCGGACGGGCGGCCCCGTCCAGGTCGGCGAGGTTGACCCGCGCGGCGATGAAACCGGAGATCATGTCCAGCTGATCGGCCGGGTCGCTCAGCGTGTCCCGTACGGTCAGGAAGTGCCCGGCGGCCGCGCGGGCGATGCCGGCCCGCAGCTCGGCGGTGACCGCTTCGTCGAGGTCGGCGGCCCGTTCCGGGTTCTCGGCCCGCCAGGTGTTCAGGCGTGCGGTGAACCGCGAGTCCAGGTCCTCGGCCCGCGCCTTCAGGTCGTTCTCGAGATCGAGATACGAGTTGTACGCCGCCTCGGTGCGCGCGTGGAGCTCGTCCAGCTCTGTCTCTTATACAC
>KL571572.1:2269-4097 GCA_000715855.1 Actinoplanes liguriensis | reverse complement strand
TGGCCGGCGCCGCCACGGCGGCCGGGCGGCGTACGACCGTACCGTCCGCCTGGATGATCTCGGTCTCGGCGGCACCGTCCGCGGCAGCGGACTCGTCCGGCTTCGTCGCCGGCGCCGGCGGCAGGGGCTCGGCCGTCTCCGGGCCCTTCGGCGTCTCGGCCGGCTGGTTGAGGCGGTCCAGCCGGCGGCGGAGCTCGGCGTCCGGATCGGAGCCGCCGCGCGGGGCGCCGACGCGTCCCTCGGCCGCGCTCATCCGGCGGATCTCCTCGTCGACGTCGTCGTCGCGGGCCGGGCCGGGGACGGGCCCGCTCTCCCCCGGCCGGTGGGTCGGCAGGGCCGGCATCCGGTCGGCGAAATCGTCGACCGTACGCGGTTGCACGCCGGGTTCGGCCGTGGGGACAGCCAGGTCCTCGCCGCCGAGCCGGGCCCGGAACGCGTCGGCCTCGGCGTCGGGCTCCGTGAGGGCGCGCAGACGTTCGGCGAGCGCCGCGTCCTCCGCCGTCTCCTCCGGCGTGGCCACGGCCTCGTAAGCGGGCGGGGCCGGCGGCGTGATCCCCCCGGTGCGCCCGGTCCCCCCGGCCGGCTTCAGGCGGTCCAGGCGCGCCTTCATCATCGCCGCGTCGAGGCTCCCGATCGCGTCGTACAGCGCTGTACCGTCGCCGCGGGCCAGCGCCCCGGCGATCGCGTCGGCCGACCTCTGGACCGTGCCGGCGTCCAGCCCGGAACCGCTGGTCTCGGCCCGGACCCACGACCGCAGCATCCCGGCCAGATCGTCGCCGTCCATCGGCACGGCCGGCAGCTGGTCCATCCGGGTCACGGCGCCGTCCACACCGAGTGCTTCCTCCGGCACCTTCCGATAGCCGGCCTCGGCCACCCGCTGCGCCCAGGCGGCCTCCTGCGCCAGGGTGCCGGTCGCGGCCAGCTCCGCGTCGAAAGCGTCGGCCTGCTCCCTGGTGATGGCGGGGACGTCGTCCCGGACGATCTGGTAGCCGTGCCGAGGCGTGTATCGCCGCAACGCGGCCAGCTGCTCCTCCAGGGCGTCCAGGAATCGCTGGTCCCGTTCCCGCTCGGTCAGCCTGGCGTCGGCGGCCTCGGCCTCGGCCCTCTCCCGCGCCGCCTCCGCCTCGGCGATCAGCTCGTCCCGGCGGGCGTCCAGCTTCGCGTACGCCTCGTCCAGCCTCTCCGGTGTGCCGGCCTTCCGGATCGTCTCGCGGAAACGGTCCAGCTCGGCGCGGGGCACGATCGCGTACTCGCCCGGCTCGCCGTCCGTTTCCCGGGAGACCACCGTGCGGTCCGGCGACACCTCTGCCGGTGCCCGGCGGTCCGCCGCGGTCCGGGCCGCCGCGGCCGCCTCCGCCTCGATGCGGCCGAGGTCCTCGAGCGTCGCCGCATCGTCGATCCTGCGGTCGAACTCGCGGGCCGCGTTCGGTGACAGATCGGGGAACCGCTGCGCCATCGGCGGCTTGGCCCTGAGCCCCGCGGCGGCGTCCCGCATGCGCTGCCGGACCTCGGAGCGCCTGTCGAAGTCGTCGCGGACCGTCAACCACTCGGTCCGGAACTTCTCCCGGATCCGGTGCGGCAGCGGCTTGGCCTCGTCGTTGAACCAGCTCTCCTCGATCCGCTGCCAGCGTGCCTCGACATCGGGGGCGTCCCGTCCGTCGGAGGGCGGCGTCAGCCGGGACAGCCGGCGCCGGAGCTCGGCGTCGGACAGCCGCGCCGTTTCGCCCACCGGTTCGTCCAGGCCCCGTACGTCCGGCAGATCCGGCATCGTCGACGGCTCGGCCGTCCGCGGGCCCAGGTCGGACGCCCTGTCCTGGAACCGGCGGAC
>KL571572.1:0-2125 GCA_000715855.1 Actinoplanes liguriensis | reverse complement strand
CGCCCGGGACCAGCCGTTGCGGGCGTCGGCAACCAGCTGGGCGAGCGCAGAGTCGTTCGCCAGCCGGGTCGCGGTCACCTCGAGCACCCGCTCGGCCAGCTCGGACTCGGCCGCGGCTGTCATCTCGTCATCCCGCGCCCCGGCGAACCGGGTCTGCCAGCCCGCGCGCTCCGGCTCCGGCAGCAGGTCGACGAACCTCTCGCGGCGCTCGGCCGGCGTGCTCCGCTCTCCCGCCGGCGCGGGAAGCGACTCCAGCCGGGCCAGGATCTCGGCCGGGTCCTGATCGGGCGCGGTGAGCAGGCGATTCTCCGGGTGGCTGTCCGGCAGCGCACGCTGCTTCAGGTCTTCCGGCGGCGTACGCGACAACCAGGCGGCCACGTCGAACGCGGTGTCGTCACCGAGCAGGTCGTGGTACCGGGTGAGGTAGCTGCGCTCGAAGTCGCCGTACAGCCGCTCCTGGACCGGTCGGCCGAAGCCGGCACCGATCCGGCTCGCGTACTGGTTGAGCGTGTCCACCGCCTCCGCGTCGCCGGTACGCAGCAGCGCCTCGCGCACGGTACCGGCCCGGACGCCTGCCGCCACCCTGGCCAGTTGCGACTCCAGACGGCCCAGGGCCTCGGTGAGCGCCGTCGCCGCGTACTTCCGGCCGGCCAGCCCGTCCTGGGCCGCACGGACCAGGTCGAAGACGCGTGCCCGCGCCTCCGCCGGCACGCGTGACAGGGCAGCCGCCGGGTCCAGCCCGTGCCGCAGCGCCTCCGCCGCGCCGTGGGCGGCCTCCGTGTCGATCGTGCGCAACGCGTCCTGCGTCAGCGTGACCGCCCGGTCGGCGAAAGCGGCCCGTACGGGGAACTGGTCGCGCAGCTCGTTGACCGCGATGCTGACCCACTTGAACCAGGACCCGGTGATCCGGGGCGGCTCCGCCACGAACGGCGTGGCACGGCTGTCCACCACCGCCTCGGCCTCGCGCTGGAGGGTCCGGGCGGCGTTCCGTAGCCGGTCCGGGTCTAGACCGGCGGTCAGCGGCGACCGCGGCAGCGTGTCCGGTTCGGTCATCCGGTACATCGCGTCCAGGATGATCTGCGTCTCGTCGAGGTATTCCAGCCGGGCGTCGATGGCGTCGCCGAACTCCCGGAACCGGCTCAGGGACTTGACCGTGGTGGCCGCCAGGTCCCGCGTGGCCTCCGCCATGTGCCGGTCCCACCAGCGGACGTACCGGTCGTGCCCTTCGGCCACCGCCTCCACCTTCGAGCGCAGCACGCGGTACGCGTCGGCCGACAGCTGCGGGCGGGCGGCCACCATCTCGTCGAAGCGGGCGGCGACGCGGGCCGCTGCCTTCGGCGCGTTCTCGTGGATGGCGCGGTAGACGTCCAGCCGCTCGATCTGCTCGGCCAGGGCAGCGGGCGCGTACGACCAGGTCCGCGTGTTACGGAAGGAGGACAGCAGGGCCTCGGCGTCGCGGGTCCAGTGCCGCAGCGCCTCGTTGTGCACGGACACCTGGCCGGGGTTCTGCGCCTCCCACCGCTCGAAGGCGGCGTTCGCGACCGTCTCGATCTCGTTGCGGCCGATCTGCTGCCGCAGGTCGTCGGCGAGATCGCGGAGCAGGCCGTCGTACCGCTGCCGCCAGAGCCCGCGTTCCGCCGGGGACGGCGGCCGGAGCTCGGTGAACGCGGCGCCGAGCGTCTCGTCCAGCGCCCGGGTGGCGGCGTCGCCGAACCTCTCGAACCGGGCGATCAGCTGATCCTCGGTGATGCGGCTGCCCCGGGGCAGGTCGTGCCACGTCCGTACGAAGTCGGACTCCAGCCTGGGCAGGTCCTTCTCGATCGTCGCGGCGTGTGCGAGCCGGCCGTACAGGGCCCGAATCAGCCCGTCCCGGACGTTCTGCCACTGCTGGAGGCGGTCCGGGTCGCTGAAGCGCATGAGGTCGGCCGGCGCCGGCTCGGCAGCCGGGGACACCGGCGGCACCTCGTCCTCGACGGTCGGCGCGGGGGGCCGGCTCTTCGGCTCCTCGACCACGGGCCGGTCCACCGGCCCGGGCCCGGCCGGTTTGTTCCGCAACGCCGCGAACCGTGCCTCCAGGTCCTGCACCGCGGCCGGATCCACCGGCCCGGGGACGGCGGGTCGATGC
>KL571571.1:8463-9217 GCA_000715855.1 Actinoplanes liguriensis | reverse complement strand
TTCGTGAGACCTCGGACCTACTGAACAACGATAACTGTGCCACCCCCAAATTGTCCCACCCCCAGAAAGAGAAGTGTAAGCACCAGGAAGCGCTAAAAACTTTTTCCTCCGCGCAACGCAGGGAAGGAAATAACCGCCGACCGGAAAAGGTGGCGAACTGAGTCCCCGACCTGATCTAATAGGTTCTGTCAGGCATCGGGATGCAGGATGGCTCCAGTAGCGGCCAACGGGGTCAACGCGTCACTCAATTGACCTCGCGAGGTCTTGCGGCAGACCGTGCGCCCGCTGGTCTGGACAGGTGACGACTGGGGCCGAAGGCCGTCACGACGTCGAGACCGTCAATGCGGATTGGGCGACGCCTGGCTCGAACCCGGCAGCCTGAAGGCTTGACCCAGCTGCACAGGCTTGACCCGGCTGCGCAGGCTTAGCCCGGCTGCACGCGTCGATCCCGAGCGCCTGCCGGTGTCCTGGACAGACCCGGGCCCCAATGCCGTCGTCCGGGCGCGTCGGGATCGGGATCGGCCGGGACCGTGCGTCTGGAGCGTGACCGCCGCCGGCGGGTCGGTGGTGACGGGGCGCCAGTAACAGGACGCCGCTGGAAGGTCGGCGGTAACAGGACGCCGCTGGCAGGTCGCCGGTAACAGGACGCCGACGGCGGGTCGGTGGTGACGGGACGCGGAGGCGGGTCGGTGGTGACGGGGGGTTTGGGGTGAGCGCGCCCCGCCACGGAGGCCGCCCTGGAGGGCTTTGCGTT
>KL571571.1:6807-8245 GCA_000715855.1 Actinoplanes liguriensis | reverse complement strand
ACATAGGCAATGATGATCTTGATCTGGATCTTTCAGGCGGCACGGGTGATGCGGGCCAGGCGCTCCGGCGTGGGCCAGTTGACCGCGTAGGCCCAGCCGAAGCGCTCGAAGATCCAGATCAGCCGGGCGGAGATGTCGATCTGGCCGCGGCGGACGCCGTGGCGGGCCTGGGTCGGGTCGGCGTGGTGCAGGTTGTGCCAGGCCTCGCCCATGCTGAGGATGGCGAGCGGCCAGAAGTTGGCGGATTTGTCGCGGGCGTTGAACGGGCGGTCGCCGATCATGTGGCAGACCGAGTTCACCGACCAGGTGACGTGGTGCAGGAACGCGACCCGGACCAGACCCGCCCAGAAGAAGGCGGTCAGCGCGCCGTGCCAGGACATAGTGATCAGGCCGCCCATGATCGCCGGGCCGAGCAGTGTGAGCAGGGTGAGCGGGCCGAAGAGGCGGTGGATCAGCCGCATGTCCGGGTCGGCGACCAGGTCGGGGCAGTAGCGTTCCTGGTTGGTCAGGTCGCGTTCGAGGATCCAGCCGAGGTGCGCGTGCCAGAAGCCGCGGGCGAGGGCGGCCGGGGACGTGCCGAACAGCCACGGCGAGTGCGGGTCGCCCTCCTTGTCGGCGAACGCGTGGTGCCGCCGGTGGTCGGCGACCCAGTGCAGGATCGGGCCCTGCACCGCCATGCTGCCGGCGACGGCGAGGCCGATCCGGAGCGGGCGTTTCGCCTTGTAGGAGCCGTGGGTGAAGTATCGGTGGTAGCCGGCCGTGGTCCCGAGGCAGGTGAAGGTGTACCACCCGGCGGCGAGCGCCAGGTCGAGCCGGCTCAGGCCCCAGCCCCAGGCGAACGGGATCGCGGCGAGGACCGCCAGGAACGGCACGATCACGAAGAGGTAGACGAGCACATGCGCGGGCAGCGGGCGCTTGCCGGCCATCGTGGCCCGGGGACCGCGGCGAACCGGTGAGTCGTCAGCGGTGATGGACATGTGTGGCCGGCCCTCTCGCCAGGATGATCCGTCCTGGCGAACGCTAACCGCCTCGGGCAGCGAGCGCGTGAATTCCGGCCACACAACGCCCCAAGGTCAGGGCTTGAACGCCGCTCCCGTCGACGAGCCCGACTTCGGCTGGGCCATGCAGTGCAGGAGCCAGCCGTTGGAGGCCTGGACCGGCCAGGCGTCGCGCCGCCAGCCCTTGGTCGCGGCCGGGTCGATGCTCTGCTTCGCCATCACCTCGGCCGAGCACGCCTTCGCCACGTCCGCCTGCTTGAGCAGCGGCGAGTCCGCGTTCAGCACCGGCGGGCCGGCCGGGAGCGTGATCACCGCGAACGTCTCCCACACGTGGCTGCCGGGGCAGTAGCGGACCACCGGCGGGATCGCCTGGGTGCCGATCTGGGTGAGGCCGCCCCAGCACAGCGGCTCGGACGGGCAGAACTCGTCGCCGCAGGCGG
>KL571571.1:5984-6649 GCA_000715855.1 Actinoplanes liguriensis | reverse complement strand
GCGCCACCGGCGGCCGCGGTCGCGCTGGGCTTGCCGGCCGCCTCGGCGCCCTTCGGGTCGTCGGCGCCGCCGCGCAGGGTGATCCCGGCGACGACCAGGGCGATGACCACGACCGCCGCGATCGCGCCGATCAGGATCCGGGGGGATTTCTTTCCCTCGGTACGGCCGTTGCCGCCGACCGGCGCCAGACCGGCCTGCCGAGCCATCTCGCCCATCGTCAGCGCGGACGGGAAGCGCTTCTCCGGGTCGCTCTGCAGGGCCCGTTCGACGAGCGCGAGCACGGCCGGGGGCAGGTTCGTCCCGAGCGTCTTCGGCTGCTCCTGGATGCGTTGCAGCGCGACCGCGTACGGGTTGTCGCCGACGAACGGCTTCTCCCCGGCGAGGCATTCGTAGGCGACCAGGCCCAGCGAGTACACGTCGCTGCGCCGGTCCGCGGGTTGTCCCAGGACCTGTTCGGGCGCGAGGTAGCTGGGGGTGCCGAGGACCGCGCCGGTGACGGTCACCCCGGTCGAGTCCTCGTGCCGGGCGATCCCGAAGTCGGTGATCAGCACCCCGCCGTCGGCGCGCAGCATGATGTTGGCGGGCTTGATGTCGCGGTGCAGGATGTTCTGGTCGTGCACGGCCTGCAGGCCCTGGGCGGCGGCAGCGACGATGCGCATCGTCTC
>KL571571.1:4399-5761 GCA_000715855.1 Actinoplanes liguriensis | reverse complement strand
GATTCGCCGTCGATGAACTCCATCACCAGGTAGGTGTGTTCGCCGTCCTGGCCGACGTCGTGGATCGCGGCGACGTTGGGGTGGTTGACGCGCGCCATGGCGTGGGCCTCGGCCGCGAATCGATGGATGAAGTCGGGGTCCTGAGCCGCCACGGGCAGCATCGTCTTGACGGCGACGACCCGGTTGAGGGCCTCGTCGAGGGCGCGCCAGACCTCGCCCATCCCACCGGCTCCGAGCCGGTTCTCCAGGCGGTAGCGGTCGCCCAGTCGCATGCCGGCCCGCAGGCCGAAATTCGGTTGCACGCGCGCATCGTAGGGGCTAGCTGTTGTGAACCTGTAAATCTTTCGGCGTGTCATTTTTGAAACACATGCGCCAACCGGTGTATCGCCTCGTCCATCAGCTCGGCGGGGGCCGCCGCATAGGTCAGGCGCAGGTGCGGGGCGGGCGGTTCGGCGGCGAACCAGGGGCGGCCCGGGAACACGATGACGCCCTGCGCAGCGGCCGTTGCGGCGAGCGCGGTGTCGTCGGTTCCGTCCGGCAGGCGAACCCACAGGTGCAGGCCACCCCGGGGGATCGTCACCGGGACCAGGGACGGCAGGTGGCGCTCCAGGGCGGCAAGGAGCGCTTCACGCCGATTTCTCAATTCCCGATTGAGGGTACGGAGATGACGCCCCCACCCCGGCCCGGTGACGAACTCCAGAGCGGCCTGCTGCACCGGCCCCGCCACGAAGAAGTCGTCGAGCAGCCGCGCGGACCGCAAGCGCGCCCCGGCCGGCCCGCGCGCCCCGATCGCGGCGATCCGCAGCCCGGGCGCCGCCGACTTGGTCAGCGATCGCAGGTAGACCACGTGCCCGTCCGGGTCGCCGGCCGCCAGTGGTGGCGGGGCCTCGCCGTCGATCACCAGGTCCCGCGCGTAGTCGTCCTCGATCAGGAACGCCCCGGCGTCGCGCACCGCGGTCATCACCGCGTCCCGCCGGCCGGGGCTCAGGGTCGCGCCGCTCGGATTCGCGTAGAGCGGCTGACAGTAGAAGAGCCGCGCCCCGGTCCGCGCGAAGGCGGCCGCGAGCTGGCCGGGCAGCACCCCGTCGTGGTCGGCGGGAACCGGCACCACGCGCAGTCCGGCGGCGCGGGCGGCGGCCAGCGCGCCCAGATAGGTCGGCGACTCGACGAGCAGGGTGTCGCCCGGCGCGGCGAGGGCCCGCAGCGCCGACGACAGCGCCGCCTGCCCGCCGGGGCAGATCACCAGGTCACGGGCGCGCAGCTGCGCCTCGGACGACCGGGCGAACCAGTCCCGCAGGTCCTCCCGCCCCTCGGCCGGCCCGCGCTGCCAGGCCGCCGGTTGCCGGGCCACCCGCGCCAGGG